>NZ_CP077092.1:936964-1249285 GCF_014268585.2 Pseudomonas iranensis | reverse complement strand
CCATCACCGCCGCCCACGCCGTCACCGCACCGATGGCGAACAGCGCCAGATAGTGGAAGGTTTCGACAAACAGGTTGCCCAGGGACTCGGCCAGTTGATGCACGTTACGCCGCAGTTTCTCGGCCCAGTTTATTTTCACGATGAGTTTCCTTAGCCCGTTTCGGGCGGATGATGCGTATCGCACGTGACGGTTTTGCGCGCGCGCCTTGTTGCAACGGTTTTCATGCAGGTTCAGGGCCACGCATCATGGCGATCCGCCGCAAATCCCGCGCCGTGGCGTTTGGTCGCACCGCTGGAGTTTCTGTGGGAGCGAGCCTGCTCGCGAATAGCAGCCACCCCGTCTCCTGACAAACGCCAAATCCGGTCTACATTGAAAAGCCACTACCCATGGCGCAGGGATTCGCTTATCCTTTTCGCTGTATATGGATACAGTAGTCGTCAAGACAACTTAACGTGAAGGCATGTGAGGTGGTGAATGGCCGTCGAAGTGGTATACCGCAGCAGCCGAGATCTGGAGCGCTTGTTCATGGATAAAGCCGAAGCTGATCGTCATGACAAAATGCTCGAACTGGCCGAATATCTGGCCGATGTGCTGCAAAAAGCCGTTCCGTCCCTGACCGAACAGCAAGTGGAAGAAGCCGGGATCTACATGGCGAAGAATCGCGATGTGTTCGCCCGGGCATTCAAGAGCCAGCCCGATGCGCTGTCGGAGCTGATCAATGCGCCGGCCGAGCCTGTCGAAAAAGCTGAAGCGGCAGAACCTGACGAGGCGCCGGCGAAGCCCGCCAAAGCAGCGAAAGCGCCGAAGTAATCAGAAAGATCGTCCGATCGCGGCCCGAGCCTTCGGCAGCTCCTGCATTCCGAGTGTAGGAGCTGCCGAAGGCTGCGATCTTTTGCTTTCAGCGATACAAAACCTTTTCCGCCAACTCATCCGCCACCCGCGCCGGCGAACGTTTTTCCGCCTGAGCATGGGCAAAGACTTCGGTCAGCCGCGAACTGATTTTCGACAGATGCGCCGTAATCGTCGGCAACTCCTCGCCACGATGTTTAAGCGAAACGTAAATAAGCCCGCCGGCATTGATCACATAGTCCGGCGCATAAAGAATCCCGCGCCGTTCCAGTTGATCCGCCACATCCAGATGGGAAAGTTGATTGTTCGCCGAACCGGCCACAGCAGAACAGCGCAGTTGCGACACAGAGTGACTGTTGAGCACACCGCCCAACCCACAAGGCGCAAGAATGTCGCAAGGCGTGCTGAGCAATGCGTCGTTGGCGATCGGGTGAGCATTGAGCTGCTCCATCGCCAGTTGCACCTTGCCGTGGTCGATGTCACTGACCAGCAACTCGGCGCCGGCAGCGTGCAGTTGCTCGGCCAGTGCATAACCGACATTGCCAAGCCCTTGAATCGCGATGCGCAGGCCTTCGAGGTTGTCGCTGCCCAGACGCGCCATCGCCGTAGCGCGAATGCCGGTGAACACGCCCATGGCCGCATGCGGTGCCGGGTCGCCTGCCGAGGTGGTGCTGGTGACATGCCGCGTCTGTTGGGCAATGCAGTCCATATCCGCCACTGAAGTACCGCTGTCGATGGCGGTGATGTATCGACCGTCGAGCTGCTCGATGCAACGGCCGAAAGCCTCGAACAACGCGGCGCGATTCTCGACATGGGCCGGGCGCACGATCACTGCCACCCCGCCGCCCTGCGCAAGGCCGGCGAGCGCCGCTTTGTAGCTCATGTTTTGCGCCAGGCGAATGGCGTCCTCGACCGCAGATTCGTCGTTGGGATAGGCAAGGTAACGGCACCCGCCCAGGGCTGGCCCCAGGCGACTGTCATGAATGGCAATGACCGCCTTCAACCCGGTGACCGGGTCCACGCTCAGGTGCAGCGATTCCAGGCGAGTGCTTTGCATGAGAGCGAACATCGACAGGCTCCCGAATCACTTCTTGTAGAACGCCAGTATAGGCTTGCCCCTGAAAATTGCTGGCGCGCACCGGCATGAGCCGCCGAGCGGACAATGTTGCGCCGCTATAAGTCGCGCTCAACGCGCCCGGCACTGGACGAACAACCCGGACGGGGCTAAAACGAGGCATTGGAGGGAGATTCAGATGAGTGCGCGCCAACGCTTTTTCGAATGCCTGCATCGTTCACCGCCGGCCCTGCTGGAAGCTGCGCTGTGGATAAGTGCCGAGCACGACAAAGCCCTCGAGCCCGAGGCATGGTTGCGTACCTTCAAGGATCTGCAACTACGCGTCAGCTATGGCTTGCCGATGCTGCCGGTCAGCGAACTGGCGCAACCGTTGTTGCGGCGCATGGTCGATCTCGGTTTCGCACAGGATGATTTCCTGCCGCTGCGCCCGCAGGCGGCGCTGCTGCACCGCGTGTTGCACACCCAGCGCGGTCAGCCGCTGGCATTGGCGTTGATCGCACTGGAACTGGCGCATGGCCTCGAGATTCCTTTGGTCGGGGTCAACTTCCCCGGGCATTTCCTGTTGCGGGTACCCGGCGCCGACCACTTGCTCGACCCTTGCGGCGGGCGACGCTTGTATCCCAACGACTGTCGCGAACTGTTGCAACGCCAATACGGGCCGAACATGCAGCTCAGCGCCGAGCATCTGCTGACGGCCACGCCAGTGCAGATGCTGCAGCGTCTGTCACGCAACCTGCGCCAATTGCATCTGACCCACGACGATCACATCGCCGCGCTGATCGACGCAGAACGAGTGCTCGAACTGGGTGATGCGAAGGCCTCTGATTACATGGCCCGGGCCAGTCTGTATCAACGGCTGGATTGCCCGAACGCTGAACGCTTCGATCTGGAGCATGCGTTATTGCTCAGCGAAGACCCGATCCAGCGCCTGCGCCTGACCGAACGCCTCGGCCATCTGCCGCCGAACTCCGTCGTGCATTGACCACCTTCCGCAGGCTTGCTCACATCCTTGAGGCCACACAAAGCTGTGTGGGAGCAAGCCTGCTCGCGAAGGCGCTGTGTCAGCTGAATGAAAGGCCACTGACACGCCGTCTTCGCGAGCAGGCTCGCTCCCACAGGGGGTTAAGGGGTGTCCGGTTGATTGGCTGGATGCGCCTTGATAAACGCCAGATGTTCAGCCGCCAACGCAGCCACACGGCAAATCTTTGGATAAGCCTCCAGGCTGACGTTGAACCGCTCTGCGGCATACAGCTGCGGAATCAGATACACATCTGCCACGCACGGCCATTCGCCAAAACAGAAACCGCTGTCACCGATCAACCGCTCCACCGTCGCCAGCCCTTGGCTGATCCAATGGCTGATCCACTCCACCACTTGCGCCTCATCCTGCCCCGACTGGCGCAGGCGATTGAGCACGCTGACGTTGTGCAGCGGGTGCACGTCGCAGCCGATCACCGCCGCCACACCGCGCACCCGCGCGCGCGCCAGCAGATCATCCGGCAGCAACGGCACCTGTGGATAACGCTCCTCCAGATATTCGATGATCGCCGGCGACTGAATCAGCAGCGCGCCGTCATCGGTGCGCAATGTCGGCACCCGGCCCTGGGGATTGAGCGCCAGATACGCCGGCTGCCGATGTTCACCACCCGACGGTGCGATCAGATTGACCGGCAGCGCCTGGTAATCGAGGCCCTTCAACGCCAGCGCAATCCGCACCCGGTACGACGAAGTGGAACGGTAATAGCCATAGAGATCCATAAGCCGCTCCTGTCAGCGCGCAGCGATCACGGTGCCGCGACATTCGCCGAAGCCGATCGAGGCAAAACCTTCGCGGGCGCAGCGAGCGCGCAGGATGATTTCGTCACCGTCCTCAAGGAACTTGCGTACCTCGCCGGAGGCCAGTTCGATCGGTTTCTTACCGCCCTCAGTGATCTCCAGCAGGCTGCCGAACTGGCCGTTTTCCGGGCCGGACAAAGTGCCCGAACCGAACAAGTCACCGGCCTGCAACTGGCAACCGTTGACGCTGTGGTGCGCGACCATTTGCGCGACGGTCCAGTACATGTAGCGGGTGTTGCTCAGGGTCAGGCGATGGGCCGGAAGGTTCTGCTCGCGCATGGCTTCGGTACGCAGCAGCACTTCCAGTTCGATGTCGAAGGCGCCGCCGTCCTGATCACGCTTGTCGAGCAGATAGGGCAACGGCTGCGGATCACCTTCAGGACGCGCCGGTTGTGCCGTGCGGAACGGCTCGAGCGCTTCGGCTGTCACCACCCAGGGCGAAACACTGGTGATGAAGCTTTTCGACAGAAATGGGCCGAGTGGCTGGTATTCCCAGGCTTGGATATCCCGCGCCGACCAGTCGTTGAGCAGGCAGAAACCGGCGATGTGCTCGGCAGCGTCACCGATGGCAATCGGCTCGCCCATCTCATTGCCCTGGCCGATCCAGATGCCCAGTTCCAGTTCGTAATCCAGACGTGCGCAAGGGCCGAAGACCGGTTCGGTCTGGCCGGCCGGCAGCGTCTGGCCTTTCGGCCGGCGCACGTCGGTGCCGGACGCTCGCACTGTGGAAGCGCGACCGTGGTAACCGATCGGCACGTGCTTGTAGTTCGGCAACAGCGGGTTATCCGGACGGAACAGTTTGCCGACGTTCTGCGCGTGCTCGATGCCGACGTAGAAGTCGGTGTAATCGCTGATTCGCGCCGGCAGGTGCATCTGGCAATCGGCAGCCAGTGGCAAGACTTTCGCGCCTTGCGCTTCGATGCTGCCGCGCAGGGTACTGCCTTCACTGAACAGTTCGATCAGGCGTTCGCGCAGGGCCACCCGCGCCTCACGGCCAAGTTCGAAGAACGCGTTCAACTGTCCGCCATGCATGGCTTCCACCGCACTGCGTGCGACGCCGTCAAACAGACCAGCCTCAAGCGCCACCTGCAAATCGAAGATGTGCGCGCCGATCGCCACGCCTGCGCGCGGGCTGCAATCGTTGAGACTGAACACGCCCAGCGGCAGATTCTGCAAGGGGAAATCGCTGTGACCGTTGGCCGAAGCGACCCAACTGCGGGGGATGGAATTCTGTGTCATGGGTTATCTCCGGGTCGGGTCGAACGTGGCGGGCAGCGAGGCCCAGCAAGCGTCATAACTGGATTGCAATTGAGGGCAGTCGAGGGCGAAACGGCTTGGGCGCAGCACCTGGCTGGTCTCGAACATGAAGGCCATGGTGTTATCGATTTTTGCAGGTGCAAGCTCGGCGTTGATCGCCCGGGTGCAGGTCTCGCCGTCCGGGCCATGGGCGCTCATGCAGCTGTGCAACGAAGCGCCGCCGGGCACGAAGCCTTCAGCCTTGGCGTCGTATTCGCCCTGGATCAGGCCCATGAATTCGTTCATCAGGTTGCGGTGGAACCAAGGTGGCCGGAAGGTGTTTTCGGCGACCATCCAGCGCGGCGGGAAGATCACGAAATCGAGGTTGGCCAGACCGTGCACGCTGGTCGGCGAGGTCAGTACGGTGAAGATCGAAGGATCGGGATGATCGAAACTCACCGTGCCGATTGTATTGAAACGGCGCAGGTCGTATTTGTACGGCACGTTGTTGCCGTGCCAGGCGACCACATTGAGCGGTGAGTGATTGAGTTCGGTGGCCCACAACTGGCCAAGGAATTTCTGCACCAGAGTCGTCGGTTGCTGCAGGTTTTCGTAGGCGGCGACCGGGGTAAGGAAATCCCGGGGATTGGCCAGACCGTTGCTGCCGATCGGTCCCAGATCCGGCAGGCGCAGCGGCGCGCCATGGTTCTCGGCGAGGTAACCGCGTGCCTGCGGGTCGAGCAATTCGACGCGGAATTTCAGGCCACGCGGCAGCACGACGATTTCCAGCGGCGCCACTTCGAGTACGCCCAGTTCGGTGGCGATACGCAGGCGACCGAGTTGCGGCACCAGCAACATTTCACCGTCAGCGTTGAAGAACACCCGTTCCATCGAACGGTTGGCGGTGTAGTTATAAATGCTGATGCCGGACGGTTTCTCGGCGCCGGCGTTGGCGGCCATGCTGACCAGGCCATCAATGAAATCCGTCGGTTCGGTCGGCAGCTCCAGTGGATTCCAGCGCAGGCGATTGGGCGTCACTTCACCCAACGGTCCGCCGGCCAGTTGCCGTTCCAGTTTGACGAACGCCGGGTGGTTGGCCGATGGCTGAATCCGGTACATCCAGGTGCGGCGCGCTTCGCTGCGCGGCATGGTGAACGCGGTGCCGGAGAACAATTCGGTATACAGGCCGTACGGGGCTTTTTGCGGGGAATTCTGGCCAACGGGCAGCGCGCCGGGCAACGCTTCAGTGCTGAATTCGTTGCCGAAGCCGGACTGGTAAACCAGGTCCTGCGCGGTTGAATCGAGGTTCATGGAGCCTCCTGAACAGGGAGTCGGCAATGGCCCATCACTCTGGCTCAGAGGTCTCGGCACGCCGGGGTTGTTATTATCGTAATCTGATTACGCATAACGTAATTTGCTCGCTATCCAGCGTCAAGCTATAAAGACGCCCATTCGAACCGGAACCGCCAGCCCCATGGAAAAAACCAGCGACAGCAACGGCAAACAGAAAGTCCGCTCCGCCGAGGTCGGCACCGACATCCTCAAGGCTTTGGCCGAGTTGTCACCGTCGACTTCGCTGTCGCGTCTGGCCGAACACGTGCAGATGCCGGCGAGCAAGGTGCATCGCTATCTGCAGGCGTTGATTGCTTCGGGATTTGCCGAACAGAACGCCGCCACCAATCATTACGGCCTCGGTCGCGAAGCGCTGCGGGTGGGCCTGGCCGCACTCAACAGCATGGACGTGCTGAAAGTCGCCGCCCTGCCGCTGTCCGAGTTGCGCGACGAACTCAACGAAACCTGCTTCCTCGCAGTGTGGGGCAATCAGGGCGCAACCGTGGTGCACATCGAACCAGCGGTGCGCGCGGTGACGGTGGTGACGCAATTGGGTTCGGTGCTGCCGCTGCTCAGTTCGTCCACCGGGCTGGTGTTCAGCGCTTACCTGCCGCATCGGGAAACCGACGACTTGCGTGAGCAGGAAATCGCTGTCGCGGGGCATCCGCTCAAGGATGAAACAGCCTATGCAGCGCTGTGTGAACAGATCCGCGAACGCGGTCTGCATCACGTGCATGGTTTGTTGATGCCGGGTGTGGATGCGCTTTCTGCGCCAGTGTTCAACGCGGTCGGACAGATCGCTGCGGTGCTGACCATCGTCGGCCCGACCTCGCTGTTCCACGCCGACGAAAACGGCCCGGCGGCGCAGCGGTTGTTGGCTGCGACGCGGGCCGTGAGTTGGCGCATGGGTTACGAAAGTTAAGTCATGCTTATGTGCGCTCGAAACGACTCACCGCACCGTGGTCTTGCTCAATGCGCTGTCACCCTCTTGCATCAGTGACTTGAAGAACCCGATCAGCTCATCGGCGGGGTCTTCATGGCCGGTGTAATACGTTACGAGTTCCGCGACCGTGCGGGCGTCTTCAAACAGACTTAGAAAGGAGCGTTGCGCACGGGTAAGTTCTTTAGCCGGCGCCCCCGCCGCTGCAGCCTGACCCAATGTCAGCAGTCCGCTCAATACATCCTGCACATGCCCCAGCGCGGCGGAATAATCACCCCGTCGGTGCGACTGCGACGCGTCGTAAATGCTTTTCATCACCTGCACAGCCACCACCACAGTGCCTACGGGGGGCACCAGCAGGCTGACAATGTTTGCGGCCTTCAACAGGTTTTCATAAACCACACCGGCGATTATTTCGTTGAGACTGGTGGTCCGTTCGTCGATGTCACTCAATACACGGCGCACTCGCTCGTCGTGGAAAGTGAACAGATCGGGCAGTAACGAACGCTGCTGCGTGCGAATGACCGGTCGAGCATCAACCGTTGCAACCAGATTATCGAAGTAATCATTGATCACTTTCTGGTCAATCAGCAGTATCCGATCGCTGTAGTAGGTCCTGAACGGGCCTTCTCGAAAACGAATCGAAGGAATGAACTCAGCGATCGGCCGGAAGCTGACTTGATCCGGCGCGTCAGGCGTATAGAGCAAGTCAAAGAAACCTGACGATAACCTCAATCGAAAAATATAAACGCCGCCAACTGTACGGTCCCCGGCAGCTGTCAGACCCAGCGTGCCGATGTTGAATTTATACAGCCCGATGTCGCCTTCGCCGGTGCTGGTCCCTACCGACTGATAACCGCCACTTTCTTTCAGGTTATCGATAACCCTTTGGACAGCAGAGAAAGACTCCGTCGATAATCTGCCGTTGGTAAAGTCGGCAAACGCATTGCGGTACATCTCACAGCGGATTTTCCGGGCGTGTACAGCGCGTTTGAATGAGTAATCAGGATGCGCCTTGTTCTGATATTGCTCTTTGAGCATCGCGGTATATCTGTCGCCGGGACGGAACGTTTTCGACAGCGAGGACAGGTCGCGGATATCCAGTTTTTCAACGATGGGATGGCCATTGACCAAATAGTATTTCGGGCTGAATTTCGTTTCATAGGACGGATGCGCCGCTTCAAAAGCGAGTCCTTCAAGCAAAACGTCGGTAACGCTCTTACGAAAGTCTTCGGTTTGCACAATGATCTGGTCGGGATTGACCGAAACGTTACTGCCACGCGAACGCAAAATGTCTTCGATCTGAGCTTTCACCGAGTCATAAGTGAATTGCTCGAATGTCGGAAAACCATTGTCTCGCGCATCAACCATGGACAGTGCCTTGAATTCGGTGCTCAAACGCGAATAGCGTTTGCGGCCCTCGAAGCCAAGCGCCCGATAACCGGCCGGTGCAATGGCCTTGTGCAAGGCAACTTCGGCGCGGTAAGCGGCATTTGCGTAATCAGCCAGCTGTGCTTTGGGATTCAGACCGAGATCAACCGGTCGGCTATCGAGCGTATAGCGATAGCTCAGTTGTGTGCGAGCGCTGCCGAGCAACTCACCCGCTTCGTGCAGATAGTCCGGATGGATCAGCAATGCAGCGTACTCACGATCGGCGGACAACGCCGACTCCAGCCAGCGGTTTGCCGCATAGATATCGGCAAATTTATGCAGCTCGAATTCACCGGCAGGCGTTTTGATCAACATCAGCGACGGTACATATTCTCGGGCCGAAATGATCAGAACCTCTTTCAACGCCGGCACCTGGGATCGGATTCGCATTCCCTGAACGGTCACCGCAGGATCATTGGCCATGGCCCGCGCGATGATATTCGCATCAGTGGAATCCAGTTTCCCGGAGTGGCGAGCAACAAAAGCCGCGAACTCCATCTGACTGAAGAGATAGTTGCGATAAGCCTCTTGATAAGCCACCGAGGGCGAGTATGCAAGACTGCCGGTAAATTCCAGCCGCAGGTTACGATTTTCCAGCCACTGCTCAAGCGCTACTGCCGTCAGCCGACTTCCGGCGGGAGCGCCGATGATAGTCAGAGTCGCTTTGTAACCCGTGTCGTGCAGACCGAAAACAAGAAATTCCGTCAGCGTCCGGGTTTCTTCCTGTTCGATGGTCCGTCCGGCAATTTGCAGACTATACGAGCTATGGACACTGATTGATTCCGGATCCAGTTGTTCACCAAGTACCCTGTCCGCCCATTCGGCGAATGTGCGCACTACATAATCCTTGAATGAAAAACATTCATCGAACGTGTTTGAGTAGACAGCCTGGTATTGATCCCGCGACTCTTCAAGCTCGCTATAGCGTTGTTGCATATCGCTACCTGCGGCATGCAGCCATAGCGGCCAATCGGTGCGTTTCAATGCAGCCCAAAGCAGATAGAAGCGGGTTTCGATGCCGTAACGCAGCACGTGCAGGCCTTGATTGTCCTGCAGCATGGAAGTCAGCGGTTTGGCCAGTTGTTCCTGGCCACCGATCAAGACTGAAACACTTTCAAGCTGACCCTTGAGGTGAGTCTCGACACAAAAGACGTGAGGACTTTGCGCGGCTTTCAGATACCGGATCTGGTCTCCACCCAGGGACAGTCGCTGCTGAAGTTTGCTATGCAGATCGATATTTTTTTCAAAAAATTCAAAGCCGTTTTCCGGCGTATGCAGGAGATAAGAGGTTGACTCATTCACCAGCGGCATTTCTGCATCCGCACGCTCGGCGTTGTCCAGAACGAAACAAGGCTGACGGGACAGCTGGTAATCCTGTTCAGGTTGCAGCCTGACTTCAAACGCTGCGCGACCGCCATCTGCGTCGAGCAGATGAGCGAATCGCTCGCCCAACCAAGCGTCAAAATTGTTGGCCATGACCGACAGCGACAACTCTGCACCGGTGACCACCGCATAGGCTTCTATAAAAGCCTGTTTGTTCGACAGCGGTGCATTGTCGGCATGGACGGGTTTCGCTGGCGCAGCCCAGAACTTTGCGATCTCGGCTCGCAGTGTTTTGTCCAGTCCGGCAGTTACAGCAGCGATCAGATCTTCGACAACAATGGTATTGAGCGCCTGGACTCTGAATTGCTCACTGAACGTATCCGGCAGAAAAAACACTCCATCACCGCCCATGATGTAAGCGGGGCTGACATTGTTATTCAGACAATGGACCGTGACATCCCAAAGAGTGCCCGAGGGCCGATTTTCATCGGCAGGAAAAGCAGGATTCGTATTGATATAGACCTTGTCGATATCAACTGTTTTGCCCAGACGCTTCAATTCACCTTCAAGGATGTTGCGCAGAATATCCAGCACGCTCGGCATGGAATCAATGATCTTGAACAAATCTGTTTTTGCCTGCGTTGCCTTTTCCCACTCTTCGGGCCAGGTAACCTGCTCACCGAAAAAACCACGCATCAAACTTTTATATAACTTGACCACAAACCTTCCTTACTTGATTATCCAGAGCTGCAAGTGCAGCCACTGCTGATAATTGCAAGGTAGTTTCTTTTCCAGCCAACATGAAGCGCGAACAAATTACAAAACATGCCAACATATAATGAAAATAATTTATAGCCACTCCATCCCAGCAAACTAAACCAGTATCCCCATCAACTTGGCTTTCGCCACAGCCTGAGTTCTGCGCTCTACACCCAACTTACCGTTAATCCTCCTCGCATGGGTTTTTACTGTATGTAATGAAATAAACAGTTGCTCGGCAACTTGCTGATTAGAAGCCCCTTGAGCAATCAACATCAGCACTTCGCGTTCGCGCCGACTGAGGCCTGGCGCCTGATCATCGTTATCCCGTGGCCAGGCAGAAACCTTCTTGCCAGACCCAGTGCCGGCGCTGCCTCGGCGTAATTCCCACTCGCGCATGGCTTGCTGCAACCGGCAGCGCTCCGCCAGCATTGCGGCTCGCTGGAAAGCTTGCTGCGCCGCCACCGTGTCTCCGTGCAATTCGGCCAACTGGGCGATGGCCAGCAGCAACTCCGTTTCTGCCGCCAACATGCCCTTGGCCTGAGCGCGTTTCAGCAATCGTTCAATGGTGGGCAGAGCGGTTTCGTCAGGGACCGATTGCGCATTCGCGCAGGCCAGCAGGTATTCGATGCGAATAATCAGTTCGAACGTCGCGGGTGGCGCCTGCAATGCAGAAGGTCCCCGGTAATGCCGTAACAGTCGGCTCAACGCTTCTTGGACAAGATGCGGTCGGCCCTGCTGCAACCAGAACTGGCTGCTGACCTGCAACACAACACCGCGATAGACCGTATCGGGAATCTGCCGCTGCTGCATGACCCTTTCGGCCTCGCGCAGGCGTTCGAAAGCGCAGGCATAATCACCGCGATTGCCGGCCAGCTGCGCCTGCCCCAGATAACCATACAGGACCCGCTTGTCCTGGCTGCGCAAGCAGTCTCCGAGACCTTGGCTGAACAGCTGCGCAGCCTGCTCTTCAAGTCCCATGCACAGCGCCAGTCGTCCGCGTCGCAGGGCGATACGGCCGAGCAGCGGCGTGGGCACCATGCTGCGCTGACGCAGCAAGTGCTCGATCTCCACCAGCAGGCTTTCCGCACGCAAAGGCGCGCCTCGCTGCTCGAGCCATTGCGCATGATCAAGCTCAAGCAACCCTTCGAACAGCAAAGAGCCGTGAGCCCGCGCCAGGCACAGCGCTTCACGGTTGAGGGCGTGGGCCTGATCGAGTTCACCGCACAGTAACGCCTGCTGGGTCAGTCCCGACAAGCACATCACACGGGCCTGCCAGGCATCGTCAGCCAGTGCGGACAACGCCTCCTGAAAGCAGGCGCGTGCCGGCTCCATCTGCCCTTGCAGGTGAAACAGCCATCCCTGTTGCGCCTGCCAGCGGGCCAGCAGCTGCTGCTCCAGTTGCGCTGTCGGTTGTGGCATGAAGCGGCCGAGATGAGCCAGGCATTGCCCGGCCTGTTCGAACCGGCCGGCAAACAATAAGGCGCCCGTGACCAGCACGATCAGCTGGGGTGTCATCAGAGTCAGCTGCTGGCTTTGCTGCTCGTGCAAACGCAACAGCAGGACGACCGTCTGGTCTTCGAACAAGTCTTCGAAGCTGAAATGCTGCAACAGGCTGACGGCAGTTTCGTATTCCTCGGCCAACAACGCTTGTTCGAACGCCGCTCGCCAATCCTGCGTCGCGCTGAACCACTGACAGGCGCGCCGGTGCCAGGAACGCGCACACGGCCAATGCGATTCCTGGATGATTCGCGACAGCGGGCGGAACACCTGGAGCCAGTCAGCGGACGCTTGCCAAGGCTCGATGAAGCAGCCCAGCACTTGCAGATCACGCAGCAACTGAGCGCCTTCGCCAGGGCCGAACAAATGCTCGCATAACGGCGCGTTGAACCGTGGCAGATGAGCCAGCACACGCCATGCCTCGTCCTGCTCCGGGGTCAGGTTGCTGAAGAGTTCGTGCTGCAGATAATCGAGCAGAGTGTCGACACGCTGCTGCGGCTGCAGGTTTTGCGACCAGTCGCACTTTTGCAGGAGCGCCATGCGCGCCCCCGCGCACCAGCCGCCGGTACGCTGGATGATACGGGCAGCGACACGCTCGGCCTGGTCTGGCGGCAAATGGTGCAACACCGATACCACTTCATCGTGAGTCAGCGCCAGGCTGGCGCTTTCGAATTCGTAGAGTTCGTCATCGAGCAACAGCCGCGGCCAGTTGCACTGCGGCCGGCGCCGAGTGCTGACCCACCAGGTGAGCGCCGGGCTGCTGACCGCCAGCAGGCGATCCAGCAGCGCATCCACAGCCGGATCCGGCAGACGACTGTAATCGTCGATAAACAGCGAAGTCGGCCTCGACCAATGGGCCAGCTCCGCCATCAGTTGCGTATCGTCAAGGCCTTCGACCAGCCCGAGCGCCCGCGTCAGACGCAGGCAGAATTCTTCAGTGCTGAGCGCCGCTCCCGCCAGCGGCAGCCAGATGGCCTCGCACTCTGCACGCGCCTGAAGAAGACATTCGGTGAGCAGTGCGGTTTTGCCACTGCCCGCGGGCGCGCACAACAGCTTCACCCGCGCGCTGGATGCCAGCAAAGGTGCGCTCAAACGGCTGCGAGGTTGATGATGCGAAGAAAGCCTGGGCAAAAATCCGGGTCGATCCAGGCACGGGGTCATGGCGGTCATCGGGTGAGCCTTCTTATCGTTGTGCGCTCACCCTAGCCCTCTCCCGCGCCCTTGTTGACGAGTATTCAGCACGCTGATTGATGGCCATAAAAAAGGCGACCGTGCGGTCGCCTTTTGTCCACCGGTACAGCAGACCCGTTACCGTACGCCCTCGGCGCGCAGAGCCGACGGGGTGTAATCGGCGGCCTTGGCTTCGAAGCCGAATTCGAAGCTGTGCTTCTCTTCGTTCTTCATGCCCAACGCAATGTAGCGGCCGGCGATGATGTCGTAGAGCGCTTCCAGCGTGTATGCCTGGGCCTGATGATCGTAGTAGTACTGCGCGTGACCTTCGGCGACGCGCCACAGTTGCCCGCGACCGTCGTAGTGATCGGCCAGTGCCACTTGCCAGCTGTCCTCGTCGATGTACATGTGACGCTTGGCGTAGATGTGCCGCTCGTTCGGTTTCACCGTGCCGATCACTTCCCAGACGCGGTGCAGTTCGTAACGGGTCAGGTCCTGATTGATGTGCCCGGCCTTGACGATGTCGTCGTACTTGAGCTTCGGCGAGTCGAGCTTGTAGCTGTTGTAGGGAATGTACATTTCCTTCTTGCCAACCAGTTTCCAGTCATAGCGATCCGGCGCTCCGGAGAACATGTCGAAGTTGTCGGAAGTCCTCAGGCCATCGGCCGCTGTACCCGGACCGTCATAGGCCACTTGCGGCGCCCGACGTACGCGGCGTTGACCGGCGTTGTAGATCCACGCCAGACGCGGTTCCTTCACCTGATCGAGGGTTTCGTGCACCAGCAGCACGTTACCGGCCAACCGCGCCGGGGCGGTCACCGATTGCTTGAAGAAGGTCAGCACGTTGGCGGCTTTTTCCGGGTCGATGTCTTTCATCAGTTGCGGCACGGCGATCTCTTCTTCGAAGCGGATCGGCGTGTAGCTGCCGTTGGTCTGCGGCGTGACCTGGGTGATGATCCGCCGCAGATTGCCACCGTGGTAGCGGGTGATGTGGTTCCACAGCACCTCGACGCCATTCTTCGGAATCGGGAAGGCGTAGTAGCGGTTGCCGGTGAAATTGGCCAGGCCGTTGCCGTCGTTGATCGCGTTGACGTTCAGCGCGCTGCGCTTGGCCGACTCATAGATTTCCGCTGGCGCACCCACGGTGCGGTGGGTCGGGTAGACCGGAATCTTGTAGGTTTCCGGGTAGCGTTTGAACATCGCCACCTGGCCATCGGAGAGCTTGCTTTTGTACTGCTCGACGTTCGCGGCGGTGATGGTGAACAGCGGTTTTTCGTTGGCAAACGGGTCGGCGAGGAAGCCCTTGCTGTCCACCGCGCCGGCGTTTTTCGGGATGCCGCCGGTCCAGGCCGGAATCGATCCGTCCGCATTGCCGGCCTTCTCGGCGCCGAGCGGGGTCAGGCTGGTACCGAGTTTGTTCGCTTCGTCCGGCGACACCGCCGCCATCACGTTGGCGGCCAGCAGACTCAAGGCCAGCACGCCACATTGCAGAATCGTTTTGCGCATTGCAGTCATCCTTCTCGGGCAGATCAGAAGTTCACGCCGAAGCTCAGGGCCACGAAGTCACGGTCTTCGAGGACGTTGTAGTCGCCACCGAAAAAGTCGGTGTAACTCAGGCTTGCGGTGTAGGTGTTGCGGTAGTCGGCATCGACGCCGAAGCTGATGGCTTTCGCACCTTCGTTGAACAGACCGTTGGGGCCGTAACCGGCGACGTCATGGGACCACGACAGGTTGGGCTTGAGGTTGATCCCGCCGATGACGTTGGCGTAATCGAGAATCGCCCGGGCGCGATAGCCCCACGAAGTCGAGGTGACGAAGCCGTCGGTATCGCCGCCGAATCCGTACTGGCCGTAGACCGAATCACGGCCATAACGCAGCTCACTGCGGGACTCCAGACCACCGACATGCACCACCGCTGCTTCGCCGACCACGGTCAAGCGTTCGGCGCCGAGCACCTGATCGAAGAAGTGTGTGAGGGTGCTCTGGATCTGCGTGACTTCCTTGCGCCGGTAGCCTTTGTTGTCCGCACCCGGCGAAGTCGCGAGTGGCGATGCGGTGCCGCCGGCAATCGGGTTGACCAGCGCCAGCGTCAGGTCGTTGGTGTTGACCTGCACCGGCGCGTTCGGCCGGTAGCTGACCTCGCCGGTCCACGCGGTGCCGGTGGGCAGCGTGGTGGAGAAACTGGCGCCGTACAGGCGAATGTCTTCCGGATATTCGAGGTAATACTGACCGCGCCCGAGCATCACGCTCTGCGCCAGCCCCGCACCGCTGCCAGGCGCGAGACCGTTGGCGATGCCGACCATGCCTGGCAACGCCGCCAGTGTCGACAGCCCCGCCGTGGTGGTGCCGACCGTCGGCGTACGGCTGTGGTAGTTCATGAAGTAGAGACCGTATTCGGTGTCTTCGCCGAGCCAGCGCAGCGCCGTGCCCCACTGCCCCGAATCGCGCGCATCGCGATCGCCGCCACGGGGGATCACCACGCCCTCGCGGGTGACCTGAATGCCTTGGCCGAACGCGGTGGTCAGCGGCACCAGTGGCGCCACCGCTGGGCTGCCGACGGTGTAGCCGTTGTTGCAGCCGTCCGCCGCCACGTCGACGCCAAAGAACGTGCCGCAGTTGTCGAGAACGGTCTGGTCCCACTCCAGTTGGTAGAAGCCTTCGACCGAAAGTTTGTCGGTCAGGCTCTGCGAACCAAACAGCATGTTTACCGGAATCAGGCCTTCCTTGATCTCCGCACCGGGACGGCGGAATGCCGAGACGTCGACCGGGTTGATGCTGTTGATCGAGTTGCCGATGAAGGTACTTTCGCCCCAGCTCACCACCTGCTTGCCGGCCCGCACGGTGCCGGGCAAATCAGCGATGGCGTAGTTGTGATAAACGAAGGCATCGAGGATCTGCGCGCCGGAAGACTTGGCGCCTTCCTTGCGGCCGCTGTCGCTGATCTGTTTGAACTCGCGGTCTTCGTCCTTGAGTTCGAAGTCGTACCAGTATTTGCCCCGCACGAACACGCCGGTATCGCCGTACTTCAGTTCGAGGTCGTGGATACCCTTGAAGATTTTCGAGAAGGTTTCGCCCTTCTTGAAATTCAGGCGCCCGTCATCACCGGTGGACGATTGTCCGCTGCCGCCATTGACCGTGCCGACCAGCGAACTGTCGGCATCGCGCAGGCCCCAGCTCGCGCCGACCGAAAGAGACGAGTCGAAGGTGCCTTCGATTTCGCCGATGTTGAAGGCGACCGCGTGCGCCTGGGCGCCGCAACCCAGAGCCACCGCAGCGGCCAGCGCCTGCGGTGTGAAGATGGCGCGCATTGTTGTTTTTGTCATGCGTCTTCCCCAGTGAGTGACAGAAGGCCCCACCCTACTGCCGGGCGCTGCGGTCGATAAGCGCACCAAGGAGGTATTTGCGTTGTCGCTCGAAAGGATGAATGGCCTTGCACGGCGGGGCCTTGAGCGGTTCATGGGCTGGCTGGATGGCGCATCATCAGCGCCATGCATGGGCACGCCACTGTTGCGCGCCCCGTAACAGTGCATGTCTGGAATCGGTATTTTTCCTACACACTCAAGCCCGTATTCTGAGCGCGCTTTCCCGGCACACGCCGCAAAGCGCGAAGCCCGCTACGCTGAATCGCGAGCGACTGGCTACAGATTCTGGATAAATCGATGTTTTCGGTTTACCGCCCCGCTGTTCACTGACGTTGATTTGTAGCTCCTTGATCCAACGTCTTACCTTGGCCGCTGCGTTTGCAGCGGCCTTTTTTATGGGCGTTTAAAAAGGCTGGAATGCGGTTCGGTAACGCTTCCCATCAGCGCGTCAGACATTTCTTCGAAGCTCGGACGAATTCCCTCTGCATCGATGAAAACCCGCGAAAACCCTTTCGACATAACGCCCTGTTACTGACGGGCTTCTCGGATTTGATTACCGCCACTCTGAGGTAACTTGAAACACCTCAACCATTCGCTGGTGACACGGATGTCATCGCCACCCGTGCGCACTTTTCGAG
The DNA here is from genome assembly GCF_014268585.2 of Pseudomonas iranensis. Classification (NCBI taxonomy): domain Bacteria; kingdom Pseudomonadati; phylum Pseudomonadota; class Gammaproteobacteria; order Pseudomonadales; family Pseudomonadaceae; genus Pseudomonas; species Pseudomonas iranensis. The sequence continues at coordinate 1,231,833 of NZ_CP077092.1, read as the reverse complement.
CGAGTGAAAACGCACATTCAAAAGGACATGAATATGCCAAAGCCTCCACCGTTGGAACTGGATCCAGTACATATCAGGGAGTTCGGTCCTGATGACTTCGAACCATTCAAAGATCGCGACATGAATTACTCCTACAGCGGCATGTTCGGCCCTGCCGGCGCCAATCCGCAGACGCGTGAATCGATGCATGAAACGCAAGTCGCCGTGGAACAGGAATTCAACGCAAGAACCGCCTCTATTCCCCAAACCATTGAGGTCGAACTGGCGGCGAGCAGGCTGGAAGGACCGACCAATCCTCTGCCACCTGCCGCAGCACTGGCCCGCGAAGTGGGCGTCAGGAACACGTTGATTCAACGCAAGAGCGCCGAGTTTCAACGGCAGACTGCCATCGCCAACCGCTTTTATGGCAGCGATCCACTGGGAAAAACCTTCAAGGATTACCTGAATCAGGCATCGGCCAATCGGCGCGCGCATGGCGCAGCGGTCCGCAGCAGAGCGTTGTGGAGCGAGTCGTTTCGGGCCGCCCACGAAGCGCGGCTGCTGGGCCAGACATTGGCGCTGCTCAACCAGCAACAGGCTGGCGTACTCAATTGGCTGGCCACCGTACAAGCCCAGGATCAGGCACAGGCGGCAGCGGCAGAGGCGCAACGCCAAGCTGCAGAACGTGCCCACATTGCCGCTGAGCAACAGCGCCAGCGTGACATTGCCGAAGCGGTGCGCCGGGAGCAGGAAGAAATCCGCGCACGCGAACAGGCGCGTCTGGCCGCGTTGGCGGAGAAACAGCGTCGGGATGCCGAACAGGCTCGATCGGCGGCTGAGACCGCGCGCCTGAATGCTGAGGTTGAAGCTCGGGAGAAAGAGCGGCTGGCTGCGTTGAAAATCGCCCAGGCCGAGGCACAAGCCAAAGCGGAACCAACGGCGCTGGCCCATGCGGCAGAACAGCCTCGGTTACAGGAGGACAGGAAGCATGTCTTTCCGTCCTCTGGAGCAATGGCCAGCAACGGCCCGGCCGTTTCTTTCGCTTCGACAGCCGTCCCGCTCAGCCCGGCTACCTCGGCGGGAATACTCAATGCGCTACGTACCGCAAAAGCGACCCTGACAGCGACGGGCACGGCGCTGTTCGGCAGTCCAGTATTGATGGGGTTCGCAGCACTGTTGATGCCGTCACCTCTGGGCAACGGCGAACGCTTCGCCATGAGCGTTCCACTGGCCGAGTTGTCGTCCGAACCGGCCGAGACGCTACATGAAATCGCGGACCGGCAGGGTAGTTTGGAAATGCAGGTCGGGCTAGGCGTCAGGCGACTCGGGGCTGGCACGCAAGTGTTCGTCGCTACGAGTGATGACTTCCATATTCGCTCAAGTGTGCTGGTCCTCAATGCCGCATACGATTTGCTCAACGACGTATACGAGGTCGCACTATCGGACTCGCCTACCGACTTCCTGACCTGGACGCCGGCAATCTCGCCGGGCGACCAATCGACCGCTTTGCCAATAGTGGATACCGGTTCGCCCGCCTATTCCGGCGCTTCCGTTGTTCCGGTTGAAGGGCGGCTGGATCTGAACCCGATCCTGATTGAAGGCTGGGATCGATTCATCATCGTGTTTCCGGTTGATTCGGGGATTGAGCCGCTTTATGTGGTGTTCAGCAGTCCTTATGAAGGGGCGACCGAAGAGGGGAAGCACAGCGGGCGTAGTTTCAACCCTGACGAGATTGGAGATGAAATATCAGATTTGCAGTGGGCAACAGCCGCTGTTTCATCGGAAGGAACGGACATCGTGAAGTTACACATTTCAAAGTTTCCGCAATCAGCTGCCAATGACGTAATGCTTGATCGCCTGGAGCGAATCGCTCGTGGAGAACTCGAAGCTTCCGACACTGACAAACGTTTCTACACTCACGAGATAAGGGAGTTCGAAAGATTCAGAGCTTTAGGCTTTGGTGATACCGAGATGCCAGAGATCGGGTCACCGATCTGGAATAACGTGCATACGGCAACGTTGGAAGATTTCCAGTTGAAAGACGATCCCGCACTTCTCTACACGCCCGAAGCACTGGCTGCAGCAATGGAGCAGGAAGAACGTGATTACCAGAAATTGCTGAAGGAGATGTGGCAATGAGCACCGTTGAGATGATTGTTAAAAATGAACCTCTGGATGACATAGTCACTGTGTTCGCGTTACTTCAGGCAACGCCACATCTGGACATGATGATCAGACGCCACAATCGAGACCTGATCGACGAGTATGGGACCCTGGAAGCATCGTACGCTCGGCTCTTCGCTGCCGGGATTTTGCTGGAGGGAGAAAAGGGCCTAGCTATCAAAGGACCTAACTGGAAGCCGCCCAAGTTCATGACAGAAAAAAGATACATTTGAAAACTGGAGCCACCCGCCGCGAGGGTTGGTGGCTCCGTTAATTTCAAATCGAATACTTCTGCAAATTCGCCATCATTTCCTTCAACGCTTCGATATTGTCCTTCGGGTGCGCCGCGCCTTCGAAATCGCAAATCTGCTGCCAGTGCGCCGCCACATCCTCTGGCGAGAACCCCTCGCGCGGATCGAAGCCGGCACCGAGGCTGCGTTCCCAGCGCACCTTGCCCATCCAGCCGCCGCCGACTTCGAACAGGCCGGACGTTTCCTGGCATTGCTCGCTGGCCAGATACACCACCAGCGGGCTGACCAGTTCCGGCTTCAGTTGCTCGAATACTTGCGGCGGGATCAGGCCCTCGGTCATGCGCGTGCCGCCGGTCGGGGCGATGGCGTTGACCAGAATGTTGTTCTTGCGCCCTTCGATCGCCAGCGTTCGGGTCAACCCGTAAAGCCCGAGTTTGGCCATGCCGTAGTTGGACTGACCGAAATTGCCGTAAATGCCAGAAGTCGACGCAGTGAAAATCACACGACCGTAGTTTTGCTCGCGCAGATGCGGCCAGGCAGCACGGGTAACTTTGTAGGCGCCTTCAACGTGGACGCGATAGACCAGATCCCAGTCGGCGTCGTCCATCTTGTGAAATGACTTGTCGCGCAGGATCCCGGCATTGTTGACTATGACGTCGACGCGGCCGAAGGCATCGAGGGCGTTCTGTACCAGTTTGTCGCCGTCAGTCACCGAGTCGTGGTTGGCTTCGGCAATACCGCCAGCCTCGCGGATTTCCGCCACTACGCGGTCGGCAGCCGAAGCGTTGGCGCCCTCGCCCTGCGTCGAGCCACCGAGATCGTTGACCAGCACTTTGGCGCCCTGTCTGGCGAACAGCAGCGCATGCGCACGACCGAGGCCGCCACCGGCGCCGGTCACTATCACGACTTTATCTTCGAAACGCACAGGTTCATTCATCGCGGCAACTCCAGCAGGCCAAGAGGTAATGAACCTGAGTGTCAGGCACGACGCTTTGGGTCACAACGAACACGGCTGCGGCTGAATGGTGCGCGATAAGGCTGAGGGATGATCGAGTGTCCGGTCGCCGAGAGCCTGTGCTCTCGGCGAGAATCAGGAGTACGCCACTTTGCGTGGAGGCAATACCAGACGATCGCGAAACGCCAGATAATGCTTGAGCACCAGCGCCGGCGCCTCGGTTTGCGGATAGTGGCCGATGCCTGGCAACAGCACGGTGTCTGCATCAGGGATCAATTCGCGATATCGCTCGACCATGTGCACCCCGGAAATCGGGTCAAATGCGCCGTCGATCACCCGCAAGGGAATGTCACCCTGCTGCATGGCCGTCACCCAGCGCTCACGCTGCACCCGGCGCTCGGGGATGTAAGTGATCAATTTATGCAGAATGCGCGGGCCATGGTTGCTGTCGACCAGACTCCAGTAATCATCCAGTTCGCTTTCGGTCGGCTGGGTCTGCGCGCCGAAGATCTGCCGGAAACCTTTGACCAGCGCCTCACGGCTGAATGCGCGGCCAAGCAGCCAGCCAATCGGACTGAGCAGCAGTTTCTGCATCAGCAGCGGACGATGGGTTTCCGGAAACAGACCGCCATTGAGGAACACGCAACTGGCAACTTCGATGCGTTTTTCGTAATGCCGCGCGAGCAGTTCCTGAGCGACGCTGTCGCCATAGTCGTGGGCAAGAATATGCACCGCTTGTTCAACCTGCAGATGGGCGAGCAGCGCCTGTTGCAGATCGGCCTGTTCCAGCAGGCTATAGGTGTGATTGCGCGGTTTTGCCGAATCGCCGAAACCGAGCATGTCGCAGGCAATCACCTGATAACGCTGCGCCAGCGGCTGCCACAGGTAATGCCAATCCCAACTGGCAGTGGGGAAACCGTGAATCAACAGCAACGGTTCACCCTGCCCGACTGTCCAGTAGCGGATCGACTGGCCATGAAAAACGAATGTCCGGCTGCGCTTGCGCCAGACACTCAGAGGAATCTCGGCGAGCGGCATTAGAATTTATACCCCGGATCCTGCAGGTCGAGTTTGCGCAGCAGCGCCGGCCACGCCAGCGCGCCGCCCATGCCTTGAGCGCTCTTGGTGACGCCGGCAATCATTGCCTTGGCGCCGGCGAGAATCTGCGGTTCGATGGCGATCAGTTCGGCCCCTCCAGTCTGCGCCATGACCTGAATGTCGCAGGCACGCTGGAAGGTGAACATCATCAGAAAAGTGTCGGCGATCGTGCCGCCGCAGGTGAGCAGACCGTGGTTGTGCAGCATGAGGAAACTGTTGTCGCCGAGGTCGGCCTGCAGGCGCGCCTTTTCTTCATGATTCAGGGCCACGCCCTCGTAGGCGTGATAGGCCAGGCTCGACAACACGAACAGTGATTGCTGACTGATCGGCAACACCCCCTGCTTTTGCGCCGACACCGCAACGCCTGACGCGGTGTGTGTATGCAGCACGCAAACTACATCGTGGCGCACTTCGTGAACGGCACTGTGGATGGTGTAACCGGCGGGGTTTATTTCGTAGGGACTGTCCATGAGTTTGTTGCCAGCCTGATCGACTTTCACCAGGCTTGACGCGGTGATCTCGTGGAACATCAGGCCAAACGGATTGATCAGGAAATCTTCGGTGCCGGGCACCTTGGCCGAGATATGCGTGAAGATCAGATCGTCCCAGCCGTGCAGCGCGACCAGGCGATAACAGGCGGCCAGATCGACACGGGTCTGCCACTCGGCAGCGCTGACCTGATCTTTGACGTTCGGCGACGATTGGACGGGGGCTACGCTCACTGTATGCACCTCTGCGTTCTTCTTGTTCTGCTCGTGTCAGCAGTCTAGTCAGGCGCAGGGCATCGCGTAGTTGCATTGGCAGCCAGCTTGATGACTGAACGAGTCAGCCGGGCAAACAGCCTTGACCCGTTTCAACGCAACAACGCTTAGAAGGTGCAGCGATTATTGCCCGCGATCAGCCCTTGAGCGCTTCAATCAACTGCGCCAGCCACGGCTCGGCATCGGTTTCCGGCGTGACGCTTTCGCTGGCGTCGATGCGCAGCATTTCCTGAACCTCGTTTACCCCCAGTTCGGCAAACAGTTCGCGCATCTGCTCGCCACCGCCGCAGAAGGTGTCGCCATAGCTGGCATCACCGAGGGCGATCACCGCGCCGGGCAGGCCGCGCAACGAAGCAGGCAACTGGTCGCGCAGGGTCGAATACAACGGTTGCAGGTTGTCCGGCAGCTCGCCCATGCCAGTGGTCGAAGTCACAGCCAGAAGGGCCTCGGGACCGAACGCCTGAATATCGGCCAACGCGGCGCGCGAGTTGTAGAAGGTTTCAAAGCCGGCGGCTTTCAGCAGGTTCTGGGCGTGGCGGGCGACTTCTTCGGCGGTGCCGTAGACTGAACCTGAGAGGATGGCGACTTTCATCAATCTGATCCTGGAACTGAAAAAAAGAGCCGCGATAGTAACAGCCCATGCCGCGAAGTTGCGATTGGCTCTCAATGCAAGCTGCTGGCCTATAGACAGTCCGCGGCTTTCTTCTAGAATGCCTGCCACTGACACAATGGAAGGGATTCTCGGATGATCAACGCCAGCCTGCTGCAAATGGTGATCAACGCGTCGAATGACGGAATCGTGGTCGCTGAAAAAGAAGGCGAGCAGGACAACATCCTTATTTACGTCAACCCTGCCTTCGAGCGCATGACCGGTTACAGCAGTGAGGAAATCCTCTACCAGGACTGTCGTTTTTTGCAGGCGGGAGACCGTGATCAACCAAGCCTGCAGCTGATTCGCGAGACATTGCGTGAAGGCGGTTCCTGCCGGGAAATCCTGCGCAACTATCGCAAGGATGGCACGCCGTTCTGGAACGAATTGTCATTGTCGACGATAAAAAACGCCGATGACGGGCAGACTTATTTCATCGGCGTGCAAAAAGATGTAACGCTTCAGGTCAAGGCGCAGCAGCGGGTTGCGCAGCTGGAAGCACAAGTGGCAGCGCTGCAAAGCGAGCTAGCGACGTTGAAAGCGACGAACGGCGCAAACAAAACCGCGAACTGATGGTCATTAACTACAATCACCAATGACTTTGTAACTATTCACTTCGAGTTAGCCATGCAGCGCGACGCCCTCCTCACCCAGGACGAGCTGGATTTCATCCAGACCATGCAGCACAACCCGCAACTTAACGTGCGGGATGCAACGTCGAGTCTGCTGGTTAATGGTGGTTCGCAGATCCGTGACCTGCTCACACGTCTGGCTGCTCACGAGCAGGTGACGATCCAGGCCAACTTCGAAAATCAGCAGATGACTTTCCCGCTGCATCTGGTGGAAGACGAGTTCCACGCGCTGCATCTGCGTCTCGGTGTGCCGAGCATCTACGAAGACGGCCCGATGGTGCGCCCATGGCGTCTGGTTCTTGAAGAGCCGGTGGCGCTTGAAAACGCCAAAGGCCAGCCCGGCACGCTGTGGGTGCACGAGGTGTCGCACAAAGGCGTGTTGCTGGAAGTGCGCAACAAGACCAAACCACCGAAACATTTCGCCCTGTGGTTCAGCCCTTCCGGTTATGAGCGCATCTCGTTGCGCGGCCATTTCGAGCGTGAAACCGAGCAAGGTTTCTTCGCTTACGAACTGAGCCAGACCGATGCAGACGAAACCGAGCGCTTGCGCCAGTTCATCCTGCAACAGCATCGCCTGACCCACCCCGCCCTGCACGCCTGAGTTTCAGGTATCCAGTTTGCCTGCCATGAATTGTTTCATGCGCTGGCGCATTGTCGCGCCCTCGTTACCGAGGCAGGCCACCGAAGAACCGGCCAGGCTGTCTTCGGCCAGTTCCGAGGCATCGCCGGCCAGCATCAACTGACAGTCGAGGCTCAGTGCCAGACGATTCAGGCGTCGGGGCAGCTCTGTGCCGGGGGCATGATTGGAAAACAGCACAAGTGCGTCAGGCTTGACCTTTTCGCAGACCAGCGTCAATTCATCGAAAGGCTGGCCCGTGGTCAGCACCCGCACGCCAGAATCGTTGCCGCTGAGAAACAGCGCCGCGACCAGCAACTCAAGCTCTCTGCATTGCCCCGCAAGCGCACTGACGACCACCCGGCGCGGTTGAGCCCCCCGCAGCATGATGATGCGCTGCAGCACGCGCGCCCTGAGAAATCCGTCGAGAAACAACCATTCGCTGGTTTGCCCGAAAGCGTCCTGGCGCTGCAGCAATTGCCGCCACAACGGCATGATGATGGCTTCGAACACCACTGGCAGCGTGTACGACGAGAAAATCTGTCCGTAGACGCGATCCAGCTGCTGATCGTCGAACTCACTGACCGCCTGCTGAACCTGCTCCTGCCATTGCTTGTAATCGGCCTGCACATGATCATCGGGGATAAAGTTTGCCAGCACCTTCAGAGGCTCTGTTTTCGCCAGGATCTTGCCGACTTTGCTCACGGCCACGCCGCGATCGATCCAGTCGACGATGCTGCGAACACGCTCGATATCGTTCATGGAATACAAACGATGCCCGCTTTCGGTGCGGGTCGGCTGGATCAATCCGTAGCGACGCTCCCAGGCCCGCAGGGTCACCGGATTGACGCCGGTGAGGCGCGCCACTTCGCGGATGGGGAACAGCTCTTCGCGTTCGAGCGTGCCGGGTGCTGTTGAGGCCGGGCGAGTATCCGTGATTACAGGCATCTGGCGGTCAACTTCCATGTCGGTTTATTGGATCCCATTTTAAACATGATGGACTGGAAACCTTCAAGTAGTGATCTGCGACGAATATGGCTGGTTTAATCGACAAAATCAGGAATAATCCTTGCTTGTTGTAAAGCGCAGGCCTCTACCCCGGCCTGCGTCAGGCGAAGTTCCTACCCGGAACGACGCGCTCGAAATACGGAGATACAAAATGTCTACTTCCCCCGTTACGTTGATGGTAGCGCGTCGCGTCGCTGATGGCCGCTATCACGATCTCATTGCATGGTTGCGCGAAGGCGAGCAACTGGCCACCGACTTCCCCGGCTACCTGGGCTCCGGCGTCCTTGCGCCACCGCCCGGTGACAACGAATTCCAGATTATCTTCCGATTTGTCGATGAGCAGACCCTGCATGCGTGGGAATACTCGGCGTCGCGTACCGCCTGGCTTAACCGCGGCAGCGATTTGTTCGAACATCCCAAAGAGCACCGGGTCAGCGGCATTGAAGGCTGGTTTGGTGCGACCGGACAACGTCCACCGCGCTGGAAACAGGCCGTGGCGATCTGGCTGGCGTTTTTCCCGGTGTCGCTGATTTTCAACTTTATCCTCGGCCCGCTGCTGGCTGAGTTGAGCCTGTTGCCGCGGATATTGATCGGCACGGCGTGCCTGACGCCGCTGATGGTGTATTTCTTCATCCCGTTGTCGACGCGCCTGCTGGCGAACTGGTTGAACAGCACGCCGACGCGGCCATTGGCTGGCGCACCGTCGGCGCAGAATCGCTGATCTGCAGCGGACGGCGAGCCTGTTATAGTTTTCGCTTCAACCGCGATGCGAGCCGCCCATGCCAGATTCCGCAGCCCCGATCCTCATCACCGGCGCCGGCCAGCGTGTCGGTTTGCACTGCGCGCAGCGCTTGATCGAGGACGGCCACCCGCTGATTTTCACCTACCGCACCGAGCGACCGGGCGTGCAGGCACTTCGCGATCTTGGCGCGACAGCGCTGTTCGCGGACTTTTCCAGCGAGGCCGGGATTCTTGCCTTCATCGACGCGCTGAAAGCCCACACCGACAGCTTGCGCGCCGTCGTGCACAACGCCTCCGAATGGCTGGCAGAAACCCAGGGCAGCGAAGCACAAGCCTTCAATCGCATGTTCAACATTCACATGCTCGCGCCTTACCTGATCAACCTGCACTGCGCCGAGTTGCTGCAGCATTCAACGCCAGCCGACATCATCCACATCAGTGACGACGTCACCCGCAAAGGCAGCAGCAAACACATCGGTTATTGCGCCAGCAAGGCCGGGCTCGACAGTCTGACCCTGTCGTTTGCCGCGCGCTTTGCGCCGGCCATCAAGGTCAACGGCATCGCTCCGGCGCTGTTATTGTTCAACCCCGACGATGACGCGGCGTACCGCGCCAAGGCACTGGCCAAGTCCGCCTTGGGTATCGAGCCCGGCAGCGAGGTGATCTACCAGAGCCTGCGCTATCTGCTCGACAATCCCTATGTCACCGGCACGACCCTCACCGTCAACGGCGGACGGCACGTCAAATAGGCCGTCCCGCTTCGGCCGCGAGTCGAGTAAGATCCACCAGAACGCCTGCAATAGACTGGACGGAGCAAATCAATGCCACAACTTCAACCGGGAATGGCGCGCATCCGGGTCAAGGATCTGCGCCTGCGCACCTTTATCGGCATCAACGAGGACGAAATCCTCAACAAGCAGGATGTGCTGATCAACCTGACCATTCTGTACGCAGCGCAGGAGGCGGTGCGTGACAACGACATCGACCACGCGCTGAATTACCGCACCATCACCAAAGCGATCATCGCCCACGTCGAAGGTAACCGCTTCGCGCTGCTCGAACGCCTGACCCAGGAATTGCTCGACCTGGTGATGACCAATGCATCGGTGCTGTACGCCGAAGTCGAAGTCGACAAACCGCACGCCCTGCGCTTCGCCGAGTCGGTATCGATTACGCTCGCGGCGAGCCGCTAGCTTCAAGCCTCAAGCCGCAAGCTGTAAACTTTGCTCACAGACACCCATCTTGCAGCTTGAAGCTTGCCGCTCAAAGCTGTCTCGAAGAGACCCCCCATGACTGATCAACAACGCCTGGAACTCGAAGCCGCCGCCTTTCGCCGACTGGTCGCCCACCTCGACAGCCGCAAGGACGTGCAGAACATCGACCTGATGAACCTTGCCGGGTTCTGCCGCAACTGCCTGTCGAAGTGGTACAAGGCCGAAGCCGACCAACGCCAGATCGAGGTCAGCCTCGATGACGCCCGCGAAGTGGTGTACGGCATGCCCTACGCCGAGTGGAAAGCCCAATACCAGCAAGAAGCCAGCGCCGAACAGCAAGCGGCGTTTGCCAAAGGAAAACCCAATGACTGATCTGAACACCCTGCGCGCCAGCCTCAAGAGTGGCGAGCATGCTTTCGCCGACACCCTGGCGTTCATCGCCGCCGGTTACGACTACCAGCCGCAAGCATTCAACAACGGCGGCGTGGAAAACGCTGAAGGGCAGAACGAAGGCTCCTGCAAGACCCTGGGTCTGGCACTGCTGGAAGGTCTGAGCGATGAAGAAGCGCTGCTGGCGTTCGGCGAGCATTACCGTTCGGTGCTGGCGACGCCTGAGGGCAGCGATCACGGTAATATTCGCGCGTTGATCAAGCACGGCCTGGCCGGGGTGAAATTCACCGCACAACCCCTGACCCGCCGCTAACAACGGGATTCGGATCGTTCCCACGCTCCGCGTGGGAATGCCTCATTGGACGCTCTGCGTCCGCTTTGGGACGCAGAGCGTCTCGGGCTGCATTCCCACGCAGAGCGTGGGAACGATCGAATTGCGTTGGAGCAGGAAGAGCGTGCACAAAAAAACCGGCCAATCTCTGGCCGGTTTTTTTTGTGCCCTGCGGTCTTAGAACGTGGCGTTCTGCAGGCCGTCCAGGTAGCGCTCGGTATCCAGTGCCGCCATGCAACCGGCGCCGGCCGAGGTGATGGCCTGACGGTAAACGTGGTCAGCCACGTCACCGGCAGCGAAGATGCCTTCGACGCTGGTGGCCGTCGCATTGCCTTCGCGGCCGCCCTGCACAACCAGGTAACCGTCTTTCAGGGTCAACTGGCCTTCGAACAGCGAAGTGTTCGGGGTGTGGCCGATGGCGATGAACACGCCGTCGACTTTGATTTCGTCGAAGCTGCCATCGTTATTGCGCAGACGCGCACCGGTGACGCCCATGTTGTCGCCGAGGACTTCGTCCAGGTTGGCGTTCAACTTGAGGATAATCTTGCCTTCAGCCACACGGGCGTTGAGCTTGTCGATCAGGATCTTCTCGGCGCGGAAGGTTTCGCGACGGTGAATCAGAGTCACGGTGCTGGCGATATTGGCCAGGTACAGCGCTTCTTCGACAGCGGTGTTGCCACCGCCAACCACAGCGACCGGCTTGTTGCGGTAGAAGAAACCGTCGCAGGTCGCGCAGGCCGACACGCCTTTGCCCATGAACGCTTCTTCCGACGGCAGGCCCAGGTAACGGGCGCTGGCACCGGTAGCGATGATCAGCGCATCACAGGTGTAAACCGCGCTGTCGCCGGTCAGGGTGTACGGCTTGGCAGCGAAGTCCACGGCGTTGATATGATCGAAAACGATCTCGGTCTCAAAACGCTCGGCGTGCTCGCGCATGCGCTCCATCAGCACCGGGCCGGTCAGACCATGAACATCACCCGGCCAGTTGTCGACTTCGGTGGTGGTAGTCAGTTGACCGCCGGCCTGCATGCCGGTGATCAGAAGTGGCTTGAGGTTGGCGCGGGCCGCGTAGACCGCAGCGCTGTAGCCGGCGGGGCCGGAACCGAGAATGATCACTCGCGAATGACGGACTTCAGACATGAATCTGCTCCTGTTGGCCGGCCATGAAAAATCTGGCGCGGACGCCGGACGGCCGGCGGAATAAAAAAGGACCGTGGACACCTTGGGGAAGGCTTGAACTCGACAGTCCTGTAAAAAGTTGGGTGCAGCGTATCGAGGGGGGCAAGATTAAGGAAATACGGTTTAACAATCCAGCTCATAGGTGGTCTCTATGCCGAGACGCTGACGGCATAGACCTCTTTGTTACAGTGAATGTCGATTGCTCTGCCGCGCTTTCGCCGCTGTGGCAAAGCCGGTAACGTCGGCGCGTTTTCCCTTGCTTCGGAGCACCTTATGCCCGCCCCTGTTCTGTCCGGCCCGCAATACCTGCGCGAAGGCCTCAAACTGGTCCTGAGCCCTGGCCTGCGCCTGTTCGTGTTGTTGCCGCTGGCGATCAACCTGGTGCTGTTCGTCGGATTGATCTATCTGGCCGGCCACCAGTTCAGCCTGTGGGTCGACACGCTGATGCCGTCGTTGCCTGAATGGCTGAGTTTCCTCAGCTATATCCTCTGGCCGCTGTTCGTGGTCCTGGTGGCCTTGATGGTGTTTTTCACCTTCACCATGCTCGCCAACATCATTGCCGCACCGTTCAACGGCTTCCTCGCGGAGAAAGTCGAAGTGGTGGTGCGCGGCACCGATGATTTCCCGGCGTTCAGTTGGGGCGAACTGATCGCGATGATCCCGCGCACCCTATCCCGGGAAATGCGCAAGCTCGGCTACTTCCTGCCGCGCGCCATCGGCCTGTTCATCCTGTCGTTCATCCCAGTGGTGAATATCGTCGCCGCGCCGTTATGGCTGCTGTTCGGCGTGTGGATGATGGCCATCCAGTACATCGACTACCCGGCGGACAACCACAAACTCGGCTGGAACGAGATGCTCGCCTGGCTGCGGCAGAAGCGCTGGCAGAGCATGAGTTTTGGCGGGATCGTCTATCTGGTGTTGCTGATTCCGGTGGTCAACATCCTGATGATGCCGGCGGCGGTAGCCGGGGCGACGTTGTTCTGGGTGCGTGAACGTGGTGCCGAAAATCTGGTGATCCAGCACTGACCGCGTCACAAATCCATCATCCGACCGTAACAAGCTCGACATGGCCTCAGCCGACACTGAGGTCATGACGACAGCTCTACATATCACCCTCATCAGCGAAACCTTCCCACCGGAAATCAACGGCGTGGCCAATACCCTTGGCCGCTTGTGCGAGGGTTTGCGCGCACGTGGGCATCAGGTGGAGCTTGTACGCCCGCGCCAGGCCACCGATCCGCAACGCAGCGAAGACGATGCGCTGTTGCTGTGTCGCGGATGGCCATTACCGGGCTATCCGGGGCTGCAATGGGGCCAGTCGTCGATGCATAAACTGCTGCGGCGCTGGAAACGTCAGCGGCCGGATGTGCTGTACATCGCCACGGAAGGCCCACTCGGGTTGTCGGCACTGCGCGCCGCACGGCGCCTGGGGATTGCGGTGGTGAGCGGTTTTCACACCAACTTCCAGCAATACACCAGCCAGTACGGCCTCGGCCTGCTGACGCGGATGCTCACTCATTACCTGCGCTGGTTTCACAATCGTTCGGCAATGACTCTGGTGCCGAGCGTCAGTCAGCGCCTGGAACTGGAGCGGCGGCATTTCGAGCGGCTGGCGTTGTTGTCGCGGGGCGTGGACAGCCAGTTGTTTCATCCGAGCAAACGTCAGAGCGCGTTGCGTGAGCAATGGGGACTCTCTGATAAAGATATCGCGGTCATCCACGTAGGAAGACTCGCCCCGGAGAAAAATCTGGGCCTGCTCAAACGCTGCTTTGAAGGTCTGCGCGAAACTTATCCACAGCGCCATCTGAAGCTGATCGTGGTCGGAGATGGCCCGCAGCGTTCAGCGCTGGAAAAAGAACTGCCGGAGGCGATCTTCTGCGGCGCGCAGCGGGGAGAAGCATTGGCGGCGCACTACGCCTCAGGGGATCTGTTCGTATTTCCCAGCCTGACCGAAACCTTCGGCAATGTGGTGCTGGAAGCCCTGGCTTCGGGACTCGGCGTCGTTGCCTATGATCAGGCAGCCGCGGCGCAGCATATTCGCCACGGCTACAACGGCGTGTCAGCCATGCCCGGCGATGAGCAGGCGTTTTGCGAAGCGGCGGCGTGGTTACTGGAGGAGGATGAGCGGTTGCGCTGTGTGCGGCTGAATGCGCGGCAGCATGGCAGTCGCCAGGGCTGGGCAGCGATTATCGAGCAGTTCGAGGGGTATTTGCGTGGGGCTTGTGTGGGGGAGCTGGTGGTGCCTGGGGCGCAGACACAACCTTAGATTTTCGGCGACTTAGAAACAGCTTTCGCGAGCAGGCTCGCTCCCACATGGGTACTGCATTCTTTCAGATGGAATGCGGTCGAAGGTGGGAGCGAGCCTGCTCGCGAATGGTTCGAACTGGCGACGCTTAGACCAGGGTCATCAACGCCTCACGACTGAACGGCAGAATGTCCTGCTCACGCCCTTCACGGACTTTCTGCGCCCAGTCCGGATCGACCAGCAGCGCGCGGCCCACTGCTACCAGGTCAAACTCTTCTTTGTTCAGACGCTCCAGCAGGTTTTCCAGACTGGCCGGTTGCGCAACTTTATCGGTGTTGACCATGAACTGCAAGAACTCGCCGTCCAGGCCGACGCTGCCCACGGTGATGGTCGGTTTGCCGGTCAGCTTGCGGGTCCAGCCAGCGAGGTTCAGATCCGAGCCGTCGAACTCCGGCTCCCAGAAGCGTCGGGTCGAGCAATGGAAAATGTCCACGCCAGCGTCAGACAGCGGCTTGAGAAACTCGCCCAGCGCTTCGGGGGTTTGCACCAGACGCGCGGTGTAATCCTGCTGCTTCCATTGCGAGAAGCGGAAGATGATCGGGAAACCCTCACCGACAGCCGCGCGCACTGCTTGAATCAATTCGATGGCAAAACGCGAACGGTTGGCCAGGCTGCCACCGTATTCGTCGCTGCGCTGATTGCTGCCTTCCCAGAAGAACTGGTCGATCAGATAGCCGTGGGCGCCGTGGATTTCCACGCCATCCATGCCGATGCTTTGCGCATCTTTGGCAGCCTGGGCAAACGCAGCGATCACGTCCTGGATGTCCTGCTTAGTCATGCCGTGCACCACGACCTGACCGTCCTTGAGTTTTTCCGACGGACCGTAGCCCGGCACGCTGGCGTCCGGCTCGGTGCCGAGGCGGCGTACGCTGCCGACATGCCACAGTTGCGGAACGATCTTGCCGCCCTCGGCGTGCACGGCGTCGACAACTTTTTTCCAGCCGGCGAGCGGCGCGTCACCGAAAAATTGCGGCACGTTAGGATAGCCGTTGGCCGCGATGTGGCCGACGGTGGTGCCTTCGGTGATGATCAGACCAACCCCGGCGGCCGCACGACGGCGATAGTACTCAATGACTTTGGAATTCGGCACACCGCCCGGCGAAAACGAGCGGGTCATTGGCGCCATGACCACGCGGGTCGGCAGTTCGAGGGCACCGAGATGGAACGGTTTGAACAGGGCTTGAACGGGCATCGAGAGGCTCCACGAAAACGTTGGCGACAGGCATGAATCGATATGACGGCGATAATATCCGCCACATCCTTTGCGTGACAGCACTATTGATCTGAATGATTAAGGGTCAAAAGGCAGGCAAAAAAAATCGCAGCTCAATGCTGCGATTTTCTGATTCAGGCTAAGGCTTTTTCGATCGCGGCAATCACTGTCGGATCATCCGGCGCGGTGCGCGGCGAGAACCGCGCCAGCACCCGGCCGTCCTTGCCGAGCAGAAATTTTTCGAAGTTCCAGGTGATGTCACCGGGAAACTCGGCGCCCTCGCCCGCCAGCAGGCGATACAACTGATGCCGCTCGTGGCCGTTGACTTCGAGCTTGCTCGACAACGGAAAGGTCACGCCATAGTTGAGGCTGCAGAACTCCTGGATTTCTTTCTCCGAGCCTGGCTCCTGACCGGCAAACTGGTTGCACGGCAGGCCCAGCACAGCAAAGCCTTTATCTTTGTATTGCTGGTAGAGGTTTTCCAGTGCCGCGTACTGAGGGGTCAAGCCGCATTTGGAGGCCACGTTGACCACCAGCACGACTTGGCCCTTGAACGGCGCCAGCGGTAGCTCCTGACCATCCAGGGCTGTCAACTTAAGGTCGTGAAAAGCACTCATGCCGAACTCCAGGATTCTCGTGTTCTACTCGAAACAGCCACTTGGCGAGGCCACCAAGGACAGCCGCGGACTAAAAAGGCGCCCACAGGCGCCTCTCCAGTACTCGAAGCTTAGCGCAGAAAATCAGTGGTGATGGCCACCTTCGCCATGGACGTGACCATGAGCGATTTCTTCCTGGCTGGCGTCACGGATATCAACGATCTTCACTTCGAAGTTCAGGCGCTGACCGGCCAGAGGGTGGTTGCCATCAACGGTGACGTCGTCGCCGTCCAGATCACGGATGGTGACGATCTGCATCTGGCCGTCCGGCGCCGAAGCGTGGAACTGCATGCCTACTTCCAGCTCGTCAACGCCTTCGAACATGCTGCGGCTCAGGGTGCTGACCAGTTCAGCGGCGTATTCACCGTAAGCATCTTCCGGCTCAACGGCTACTTTCAGCTCGTCGCCGACAGCTTTGCCTTCAAGGGCTTTTTCCAGGCCCGGGATGATGTTGCCTGCGCCTTGCAGGTAAACCAGCGGAGCGCCGCCGGCGGAGCTGTCGATGACCTCACCAGCGTCGTTGGTCAGGGTATAGTCGATGGAGACAGCCTTATTGGCGGCGATCAGCATGGGGCGAGACCTTTTGCATAAGAATATAGAAAGGCCAAGTTTAGCGAAGCAATCGCGTGAAAGCGACCACAACCCGGACAAACGGGTTTCGACCATCACCGGCTTCCATCAGGACGAAGATGGCCATTGGGTGGTCGAGCTTTCCTGTGGCCACACCCAGCACCTGCGCCACCAGCCGCCGTGGCAAACCCGCGCCTGGGTCCTCGATCCGGCGCAACGTATTGAAAAAACAGGTCAACCCTTTGCCTGCGGTTGGTGTGCACAAGGCTCGGTTAGCGCTAACCTTGGCGACTGAATTTCGGTAGTCGGCCAGACATAGGCTGACACCCTTGCATAGAGAATTCCCATGCAAACTTTTTTTATCGCCCCCACCGATTTTGGCGTGGGTCTGACCTCCATCAGCCTCGGGCTGGTGCGCACGCTTGAACGCGCCGGCCTCAAAGTCGGCTTCTTCAAACCGATCGCCCAGCCACATCCGGGCGACACTGGCCCTGAGCGTTCCACCGAACTGGTGGCGCGCACCCATGGCCTGAAACCGCCACAACCGTTGGGGCTGGCGCACGTCGAACGCATGCTCGGCGACGGTCAGCTCGACGAATTGCTCGAAGAAATCATCGCCCTGTATCAGCAAGCGGCGGTCGGCAAAGACGTGCTGGTGGTAGAAGGCATGGTGCCGACCCGCAGCGCCAGTTACGCCGCGCGGGTCAATCTGCATCTGGCCAAGAGTCTGGATGCCGAGGTGATTCTGGTCTCGGCGCCGGAAAACGAAGTGCTCGCCGAGCTTTCTGGCCGCGTCGAGCTTCAAGCGCAATTGTTCGGCGGCCCGAAAGACCCGAAGGTCCTCGGGGTGATCCTCAACAAGGTCAAGACCGACGAGAGCATGGACGCCTTCGCCACGCGCCTGAAAGAGCATTCGCCGTTGCTGCGCAGCGGTGATTTCCGCTTGCTTGGCTGCATCCCGTTTCAGCCGGAACTCAATGCGCCGCGCACCCGCGACGTCGCCGACCTGATGGGTGCGCAAGTGCTCAACGCGGGAGACTACGAAACCCGGCGCATGAGCAAAATCATCATTTGCGCACGAACCATGCGCAACACCGTCGAGCTGCTCAAGCCCGGCGTGCTGGTGGTGACCCCGGGCGATCGCGACGACATCATCCTCGCCGTCAGCCTCGCGGCGATCAACGGTGTGCCGCTGGCCGGCCTGCTGCTGACCAGCGACACCCTGCCCGACCCGCGCATCATGGACCTGTGCCGGGGCGCGTTGCAGGCCGGTTTGCCGGTGTTGTCGGTGAGCACCGGCTCGTACGACACCGCCAATCTGCTCAATGGCCTGAACAAGGAAATCCCGATCGATGACCGCGAGCGCGCGGAGATCATCACCGATTTCGTCGCCAGCCACCTCGACGCCAACTGGCTGCACCAGCGCTGCGGCACGCCTCGGGAGATGCGCCTGTCGCCAGCGGTGTTCCGCTACCAATTGATCCAGCGCGCGCAAGCGGCGAACAAGCGCATCGTGTTGCCCGAAGGCAGCGAGCCGTTCACCGTGCAAGCAGCGGCGATCTGTCAGGAACGCGGGATCGCCCGCTGCGTATTGCTGGCCAAACCCGAAGACGTCGAAGCGGTCGCCCGCGCCCAAGGCATCGTGCTGCCGCCGGGTCTGGAAATCCTTGACCCGGACCACATCCGCGAGCGTTACGTCGAGCCGATGGTCGCCCTGCGCAAGAGCAAAAGCCTCAACGCACCGATGGCCGAGCAACAACTGGAAGACACCGTGGTGATCGGCACCATGATGCTTGCGCTGGACGAGGTCGACGGCCTGGTTTCGGGGGTGATCAACACCACCGCCAACACCATCCGCCCCGCCCTGCAACTGATTAAAACCGCACCGGGCTGCACGCTGGTGTCGTCGGTATTCTTCATGCTGTTCCCGGAAGAAGTGCTGGTCTACGGCGACTGCGTGATGAACCCGCACCCGAGCGCCACGGAATTGGCCGAAATCGCCCTGCAAAGCGCTGACTCGGCGGCCGCATTCGGCATCACCCCACGGGTGGCGATGATCAGCTATTCCAGCGGCGAATCGGCGCGCGGTGAAGAAGTCGAGAAAGTCCGCGAGGCAACTCTGCTCGCCCATGAGCAACAAAACTCGCTGTTGATCGACGGCCCGTTGCAATACGACGCCGCCGCCAACGCCGACGTCGCCCGGCAACTGGCGCCGAACAGTCAGGTCGCCGGGCGCGCCACGGTGTTTGTGTTCCCCGATCTGAACACCGGCAACACCACGCACAAAGCCGTACAACGCAGCGCCGATTGCGTCAGCCTCGGGCCGATGCTGCAAGGCCTGCGCAAACCGGTGAACGACCTGCCGCGCGGCGCGCAAGTCGATGACATCGTCTACACCATCGCGCTCACCGCGATTCAAGCCGCCAACCGACCTATGGATGTGTAAATGCTGGATTTTCTACCCGCACCCGTGCGCGGCGTGATCGCCTCGCTGCTGTTGGCGCTCAACACGGTTCTGCTGTGCTCGTTCCTGTTCTGCGTGGCGTTGGTCAAGGCTTTGCCGTTTGCCTTTACCCAGCGCATCGCCGGTTGGCTGATGAGCCACACCCACGAGGCGTGGATCAGCAATAACAAAGGCTGGATGAATCTGGTACGGCGCACCCGCTGGCACCTCAGCGGTCTGCAAGGCCTCGACTATCAGCACTCGTACCTGATCACCAGCAACCACCAGAGCTGGGTGGATATTCTGGTGCTGCAATACGTGCTCAACCGCAAGATCCAACCGCTGAAGTTTTTCCTCAAGCAGGAGCTGATCTGGGTGCCGGTGATTGGCCTGGCCTGGTGGGCGCTGGGCTTTCCGTTCATGAAGCGCTACTCCAAGGCGTATCTGGAAAAACACCCGGAGAAGAAAGGCAAGGACCTGGAAACCACGCGCAAGACCTGCGCGAAATTCCGGCATAACCCGGTGGGAATTTTCAACTTCGTCGAAGGCACACGCTTCACCGAAGGCAAGCATGCGCAGCAGCAGTCACCGTTCAAGTACCTGCTCAAGCCCAAGGCCGGCGGGATCGCCTTTGTGCTCGATGCGATGGGCGAACAGCTGGAGTCGATCGTCAACGTGACGATTCATTATCCGGCCGGGCGTCCGGGGTTCTGGGATTTGCTCTGCGGCAATGTGCGCGATGTGGTCGTGCACTTTGAAGAAATCAAGATTCCGCCGGCCTTCATCGGCAAGAACTACGACCAGGACGGCGAGTACCGTTTGCAGTTCCAGGGCTGGATCAATCAGCTGTGGCTGGACAAGGATGCGTTGCTGGAGCAGATGCACCGCGAATATCCAGGTCACCAATAACCCCCTGTGGGAGCGAGCCTGCTCGCGAAAGCGGTGGATCAGCATACAAAGATGTTGAATGAGATAAAGCTTTCGCGAGCAGGCTCGCTCCCACAGTTTTAATTGCAGCGCTCTGAAATAAAAAGCCCGCCGATGATCACTCACCGGCGGGCTTTTTCTTGCCGCCTGCAGCTAGAGGCCTGTCGCTGCTTCTACCTTAGATTGCGCCACGCTGACGCAACAGCTCCAGCACTTGCTTGACGCTTTCTTCCAGGCTCAGCGACTGCGTGTCGATCACCAGGTCGGCATTGAGCGGCACATCGTACGGGAAGGATTCGCCCGGGATGTTGTCGCCGCCAGCGGCGTACAGACCTTGCGGATCACGCTCGGCGCACACGGTTGGCGAGGCCTGCACATAGACCGTCAGCAAGCGATCCTTGCCGATCAGTTCCTTGGCCTGCTCGCGACCTTCGGCACTTGGCGCAACGAACGCCGCCAGGGTTAGCAAACCGGCTTCGTTGAATTGACGCGCAACATGCGCGGCACGACGCCAGTTCTCGGTACGCCCGGCGCGATCCTGTGGCAGACCTTTGTTCAGGTCCTGACGCAAGTTCTGGCCATCGAGTACAAACACCGCGCGCCCCATGTCGAACAGCTTGCGCTCGACCGCGTATGCCAGGGTGCTTTTGCCCGCACCGGACAGGCCGCTGAACAGCACGGTGGCTGGTTGCTGGCCGAAGCGCTGGGCGCGTTCTTCAGTCGCCACGTGCGCCAGTTTGCCGTGATGCGTGGCGGTGCCGTGCGTCACTGGCTGAGCGACGATCATGCCGGCGCCAACGGTGCCGTTGGTCAGGCGATCGATGACGATGAATGCGCCGGTGGTGCGGTTGCTTTCGTAACCGTCGAGGGCGATCGGCGCGTCGAGCGCGATCTTCACCTTGCCGATTTCGTTGAGCTGCAACGCGCTCGCCGGGCCTTCTTCCAACGTGTTGACGTCGACCTTGTTGACGATGCTGGCGATCGAGCCCGGCACGTAACTGGTGGCGCGTTTGATGTCGTATTTCTTGCCCGGCAGCATCGGCTCTTCAGCCATCCACACCAGCATCGCTTCGAAGCTGTCGGTGACCGGCGGCACGTTGTCGGCATGCACCAACAGGTCGCCACGGGAGATATCGATTTCGTCTTCCATGGTCAGCGTTACCGCCTGACCGGGACCGGCGTGTTCCAGCTCACCTTCAAAAGTGACGATGGACTTCACCCGGCTGCTCTTGCCCGACGGCAGCACCACGACTTCGTCGCCCTTGTGCACGATGCCGCTGGCCAGGGTGCCGGCGAAACCACGGAAGTTCAGGTTCGGACGGTTGACGTACTGCACCGGGAAACGCAGATCGGTGAAGTTGCGATCGCCCGCCACTTCCACAGTCTCGAGGATTTCCATCAGCGACTGGCCGGTGTACCACGGCGAGCGCTCGGACTTGTTCACCACGTTGTCGCCTTTAAGGGCAGACATCGGCACGAAGTGCATGCTGGTCGGCTTCATCTTCAAGCCTTCGGCGAACTTCAGGTAGTCAGCCTTGATCGATTCGAACACGCCTTCGTCGAAGTCCTTCAAGTCCATCTTGTTGATGGCGACGACGATGTGTTTGATACCCAGCAAAGAAGCGATGAAGCTGTGGCGACGGGTCTGGGTCTGCACGCCGTAACGGGCGTCGACCAGAATGATCGCCAGGTCACAGGTGGACGCACCGGTGGCCATGTTGCGGGTGTACTGCTCATGGCCGGGGGTGTCGGCGATGATGAATTTGCGCTTGGCGGTGGAGAAATAGCGGTAAGCGACATCAATGGTGATGCCCTGCTCACGCTCGGCCTGCAGACCGTCGACCAGCAATGCCAGGTCGATGTCGTCACCGGTGGTGCCGACTTTCTTCGAATCGCGGGTGATCGCTTCGAGGTGATCTTCATAGATCATTTTCGAGTCGTGCAGCAGGCGCCCGATCAGGGTGCTCTTGCCGTCATCGACGTTACCGCAGGTCAAAAAGCGCAGCAGCTCTTTACGTTCGTGCTGGCCCAGGTAGGCGAGGATGTCCTCGCTGATCAAATCAGATGCGTGCGACATGACAGCCCCTTAGAAATAGCCTTGACGTTTTTTGTCTTCCATCGAGCCTGCGCCATCGTGGTCGATGACCCGGCCCTGGCGCTCGGAAGTTCGCGTCAGGAGCATTTCCTGAATGATGTCCGTCAGGCTTTCGGCCTCGGACTCCACCGCGCCCGTCAACGGGTAGCAGCCAAGGGTGCGGAACCGCACTTTCTTTTTCACGATGCGCGCTTTGTCTTCATCGGACAGGTGCTCGAGGATGCGCTCGTCGTCGATCATGATCAGCGTGCCGTTCTTCTCGATCACTTCGCGTTCGGCGGCAAAGTACAGCGGCACAATCGGAATGCCTTCGAGATAGATGTACTGCCAGATGTCCAGCTCGGTCCAGTTCGACAACGGGAACACACGGATGGATTCGCCCTTGTTGACCTTGCCATTGTAGACATTCCAGAGCTCTGGACGCTGGTTTTTCGGGTCCCAGCGGTGCTTGCTGTCACGGAACGAGTACACGCGCTCTTTGGCGCGGGATTTCTCTTCATCGCGACGGGCGCCGCCGAACGCTGCATCGAAACCATGCTTGTCGAGTGCCTGTTTCAGGCCTTCGGTTTTCATGATGTCGGTGTGCTTGGCGCTGCCGTGGGTGAACGGGTTGATGTTCTGCGCCACGCCATCGGGGTTGATGTGGGTGATCAGGTCCAGGCCCAAGTCTTCGACCATCTTGTCGCGGAACTTGTACATTTCCTGGAATTTCCAGCGGGTGTCGACGTGCATCACCGGAAACGGCAGTTTGCCCGGGAAGAACGCCTTGCGTGCCAGGTGCAGCATCACGGCGGAGTCTTTACCGATGGAGTACAGCATCACCGGGTTATCGAACTCGGCGGCCACCTCGCGGATGATGTGGATGCTTTCCGCCTCCAGCTGTTTCAGATGCGTCAGTTTGTCGACCATGGCTACTCACGAAAGCTTTCTTATGAACGGCCAGCGGGCCGTGTTCGAGCGAGGAATCCTAGCACAGCGACCTCTTCTAATCAGGACGCCAACTAGATCGAAAGGGTATATGAATATGCCTGCCAGTTCGGCCCGTCAGGGCCGAATGTGGGAGCGAGCCTGCTCGCGAAAGCGGAGTGTCAGGCACCTTTGTATTGAAGGTCTGACGCCTTCGCGAGCAGGCTCGCTCCCACAAGAGTTTGCGGTGAGCTCAGATCGGATTGGGGCAATCGATGAAGATGTGCTCAAGGGCAAAGCGCTTCGCCAGATACTCACCCAGCGCCTGCACGCCGTAGCGTTCGGTGGCGTGGTGTCCAGCGGCGATGAAGCTGATGTCGTTTTCCCGCGCGCTGTGGAAAGTCTGCTCGGAGGCCTCGCCGCTAATGAACAGGTCGACACCCGCCGCCACGCCCTGATCGATATAACCCTGGCCACCGCCGGTGCACCAACCGACGCGGCGGATCATGCCGCTGCCTTCGATCAGCAGCGGCTCGCGCCCCATGACTTCCTGCACCTTGCGCGCGAAATCCCGCGCAGTCATTGGCTCATTCAGCGAGCCGACCAGCCCGACGACTTTCGGATTGCTCGGGTCGAGCGGCGCTTCGACAGTGATGTCCAGCTGACGCGCCAGTTGCACGTTGTTGCCGACGTCCGGGTGCAGATCCAGCGGCAGGTGATAGGCGAGCAGACTGATGTCGTGCTTGAGCAAGGTTTTCAAGCGGCGCTGTTTCATGCCGGTGACGCAAGGGTTTTCGCCTTTCCAGAAATAACCGTGGTGGACCAGGATCAGGTCGGCCTCGGCTTCGACGGCGGCATCGAGCAACGCCTGGCTGGCGGTGACGCCACTGACGATGCGCATCACTTGCGGGCGGCCTTCGACCTGTAATCCGTTGGGGCAATAATCGGCAATTTTCGCACTGCCCAGGTAACGGTCGGCTTCTTCGACGAGGGTGCTGAGGGCAACGGCCATGAAAGACTCCTAAATATCCCGTTCAGAGGCACGCGCGGCCTCGTATAATGCGCGACATTATGGGCGGTCTGACCTCGCCTGCAACCTTTCCAGGAACGTGCTTAATGCTCAAGGCGCTGCGTTTTTTTGGCTGGCCGCTGTTGGCCGGTGTGCTTATCGCTCTGTTGATTATTCAGCGTTACCCCGAGTGGGTCGGGCTGCCGAGCCTCGACGTCAATCTGCAACAGGCCCCTCAGACCACGATCGTGCAGCAGGGGCCGGTGTCCTATGCGGATGCAGTGGGCATCGCCGCGCCGTCGGTGGTCAACCTGTACACCACCAAGGTCATCAACAAACCGGCGCATCCCTTGTTCGAGGATCCGCAGTTCCGCCGCTTCTTCGGTGACAATTCGCCGAAACAGAAGCGCATGGAATCGAGCCTCGGTTCCGGGGTGATCATGAGCCCGGAAGGCTACATCCTCACCAACAACCACGTCACCAGCGGCGCCGACCAGATTGTCGTGGCATTGAAGGATGGTCGCGAAACACTCGCACGGGTGATTGGCAGCGATCCGGAAACCGACCTTGCGGTTCTGAAAATCGACCTGAAAAACCTCCCGGCAATCACCGTCGGCCGCTCCGACAGCATTCGCATCGGCGACGTCGCGCTGGCCATCGGCAACCCGTTCGGCGTCGGCCAGACTGTAACCATGGGCATCATCAGCGCCACCGGCCGTAATCAGTTGGGCCTGAACAACTACGAAGACTTCATCCAGACCGATGCGGCGATCAACCCGGGCAACTCCGGCGGTGCGCTGGTCGACGCCAACGGCAACCTCACCGGCATCAACACGGCGATCTTTTCCAAATCCGGCGGCTCGCAAGGCATCGGCTTTGCCATTCCGGTGAAACTGGCGATGGAAGTGATGAAATCGATTATCGAGCACGGCCAGGTGATTCGTGGCTGGCTGGGCATCGAAGTGCAACCGCTGACACAGGAACTCGCGGAGTCGTTTGGCTTGTCCGGGCGCCCGGGGATTGTCGTCGCCGGAATCTTCCGTGACGGCCCGGCGCAGAAAGCCGGCCTGCAACTGGGCGATGTGATTTTGAGCATCGATGGCGAGCCCGCCGGCGATGGTCGCCGCTCGATGAACCAGGTGGCGCGGATCAAACCGACCGATAAGGTGACGATCCAGGTCATGCGCAACGGCAAGGAACTGAAGCTGACCGCTGAAATCGGCCTGCGTCCACCGCCGGCACCAGTGAAAGAAAAAGAAGAGTAAAAATTTTTTCGCACCAGCGGCGCGAATAACAGACATTCTCAACAGGCATGTTATATTGTTTCAATTCTAGCAAATGGAACAACATAACATGTCGTCTCGCAAAAAGGCCTCGCTGTTGGGCCTGACTCTGGGTTTGCTCTGCGACCCCGCCTTCGCCGATGAGCCGCAGCCCGTTGAACTGGAAGCCATCAGCGTCACTTCCGACTATGAATCCCCCACCGGCCCGGTCAGCGGTTATCGCGCGACTCGCTCGGCCAGTGCGACCAAAACCGACACGGCGATTCGCGATATCCCACAAGCCATCAGCGTCGTTCCGGCCAGTGTGCTCTCGGATCTGGGCAGCACCAGCGTTGAACGCGCGCTGGATTTTGCCGGCGGCGTGTCGAAGCAGAACAACTTCGGCGGCCTGACCCTGTACGAATACAGCGTGCGCGGCTTCACCACCTCGGAGTTCTACAAGGATGGTTTCAGCGCCAATCGCGGTTACCCGAGCACGCCGGATGCGGCCAACATAGAACGCATCGAAGTGCTCAAAGGCCCGGCCGCCAGCCTGTACGGCCGGGGCGATCCCGGCGGTACGGTGAACATCGTCACCAAGAAGCCGCAGCCCGAAGCGTTCACCACTGTGCAAACCAGCGCCGGCAGTTGGGATCGCTACCGCACCGCGCTGGACGTCAACACGCCTCTTGATGATCAGGGCAATGTGCTCTCGCGTATCAACCTCGCCGTAGAAGACAACAAAAGCTTTCGCGACCACGTCGACAGCCAGCGGGTATTCGTCGCGCCTTCGATCAGTTGGCAGTTGAACCCGGACACCTCGCTGCTGGTGGAAAGCGAAATCGTCCGTCACAACTCGACGTTCGATCGTGGCGTAGTGGCGCCGAACAACAAGTGGAGCGGCGTATCGCGCTCGACCTTCCTCGGCGAGCCCGACGACGGCAACATCGACAACCACAACAACCTGCTCCAGGCCACCCTTGAGCACCATCTGAACGACAGCTGGAAGCTGCGCCTCGCCAGTCACTACAAGGAAGGCAAGCTCTGGGGCGACGCTTCCGAAGCACGACCGCTGAACGCCGACGGCCACACGGTCAACCGCCGCTTGCGCGAACGCGACACGAGTTGGCACGACAGCATCACCCAACTGGAACTGCGCGGTCTGTTCGACCTCGGGCCGTGGCAGCATGAATTGCTGATCGGCACCGAGTACGAGAATTACCGCAAGGACGAACGCGTCACCACCATTGCTGGCGGCCCCTACGCCATCGACATCTATAAGCCGGTCTACGGCCAGCCAAAACCCAATGGCGTACGCTCGGGCACCGATTTCTTCGAACACGTCGAAAGTCATGCACTGAACCTGCAGGACCAGATCATCTTCACCGACAAGCTGCGCGGCATGGTTGGCGCGCGCTTCGAGCACTTCGATCAACGCATCGACGATCACAGCCGCAACGCCAAAAGCCAGCAGCGCCACGACGCGCTGACTCAACGCGCCGGCCTGCTCTATCAGCTCACGCCGAACACCGGCCTGTTCGCCAACGCCTCGACCTCGTTCAAACCGAACAACGGCCTGGATGCCTCCGGCAAATCCTTCGACCCGGAAGAAGGTGTCGGTTACGAAGTGGGGATCAAAAACGAACTGTTCGATGAGCGCGTGAGCAGCACCCTCGCCTTCTTCCACATCGACAAGGAAAACGTTCTCGCCCTCGATCCGGGCACCGACACCAGCCGCGCCATGGGCAAGGCGCGCAGTCAGGGTTTCGATTGGCAAGTGAGCGGTCAGGTAACCGACGCAGTGCGGGTCATCGGCGCCTTCGCCTACATCGATGCCGAGGTGACCAAGGGCGACGCGACCATTCCCACCGGCAGCCGCATCCTCGGCGTGGCCAAACGCAGCGGCAGTCTGCTGGGTGTTTATGAATTTCAGGATGGCCGACTGCGCGGTTCAGACGTCGGTGCAGCGTTCACCTACGTCGGCGATCGCTCGGGCGAATCCGGCAGCGACTTCGAATTGCCGGCCTACCAGACCGTCGACTTGCTCGCGCATTACAAGGCCAGCGACAACGTCACGGTCGGCCTGAACCTGAACAACATCTTCGACGAGAAATACTACGAGCGCTCCTACAGCAACTACTGGGTCAATCCCGGCGAGCCACGCAATTTCACCGTCAGCCTGACACTCAACCTGTAAAAGGACGTCACCATGCACTACGGCAAATCCCTTCTGCTCATCGCTGCGCTGTTCACCGGTCAGGTGTCGGCGCACGGCCTGTGGACAGAGGAACGACGCGGCAACATCGAAGTGATCTACGGCCACGGCGCCGAAGACAACGCCTTCAAGGCGCAGAAAATCAGCGGTGCCTGGGCTTATGACGCAAGCGGCAAAATGATCCCGGTCAGCGTCGAGCGCCTGGCCGATCATGCCCGTTTGAAACCATTGAAGCCGCCGGCGGTGATGGCCGTGGCGCTGAACAACGGCATGTGGTCGCAGACGGCAGACAAGAAGTGGGTCAACGAAGGACGCAGCAAAGTGCCCGGCGCCACCGAGGCCACGCAGACGTTCAAGTACAGCCTGGCGATCTATCAGCCGGGGGCGAAGTTGCCGAAACTGGAGCAGATCAAACTGCTGATCCTGCCGGAGGTTGATCCGCTGACGGTCGGGCCGGGTAAATCGTTACCGGTGCGGGTGCTGCTCGATGGCAAACCGGCGGCGGGGGTGAAGTTGTATGGCGACTATCGCAGCGCGCCAAACACCCTGAGCACCGAGACCGACAAGGATGGGCGTGCGCAGGTGCTGGTGCGTAATGAAGGGTTGAATGTGATTGCGGCGCAGGTCGAGGTGCCGGTGAGGGACAGCGCGGATGTGGACAGTCGTGGGTTGTTCAGTTCGCTGACATTCCTTGGCGAGCCGCATCACGAATAAAAGCACACCCTCACCCCAGCCCTCTCCCAGAGGGAGAGGGAGCCGACCGAGTTGTCTTGCGGGATACATCGACCTGAAAGACCGAGTCGATTATGGATTCGGTAAACCAAATTCAGGTCGGTGAAATTCTGCAATATTCCCCATTCAGTCCCCTCTCCCTCTGGGAGAGGGCTAGGGTGAGGGGCTTTTGCTTTTAGAGGTCGCCAAGGCCGTCGATCAACGCCTGATTCTGCTCCGGCGTACCCACCGAGATCCGCAAGAACTGCGCAATCCGCTCCTGCTTGAAGTGCCGCACGATCACGCCCTGCTCGCGCAGCTTGGCCGCCAGGCCCGCCGCGTCATGCTGCGGGTGGCGAGCGAAGATGAAGTTGGCCGCCGACGGCAGCACTTCAAAGCCTTTAGCCTGCAACTGCGCCACCACCCACTCGCGACTTTCGATCACCTGACGACAGGTCTTGTCGAAATACTCGCGATCGGCAAACGCCGCCGCCGCGCCGACAATCGCCAGACGATCCAGTGGATAGGAGTTGAAGCTGTTCTTGATCCGCTCCAGCGCTTCGATCAGATCCGGATGCCCTACTGCCAGACCGACACGCAGGCCGGCCAGCGAGCGTGACTTGGACAGCGTCTGCGTCACCAGCAGATTCGGATAGCGGTCCACCAGACTGATCGCCGTCTCGCCGCCGAAGTCGATGTACGCCTCATCCACGACTACGACCGAATCAGGACTGGCCTTGAGGATTTGCTCGACCGCGTCCAGCGCCAGCAGGCACCCGGTCGGGGCGTTCGGGTTGGGAAAAATGATCCCGCCATTCGGTTTGGCGTAGTCGGCCGGGTTGATCTGGAACTGCGCATCCAATGGAACAGCGTCGAATTCAATGCCGTACAGACCGCAGTAGACCGGATAGAAGCTGTAGCTGATGTCCGGGAACAGCAGCGGCTGATCGTGTTGCAGCAGACCGTGGAAGATGTGCGCAAGCACCTCGTCCGAACCGTTGCCGAGGAACACCTGACTGGTTTGCACGCCGTAGTATTCGGCCACGGCGTTTTTCAGCAGATCACTGTTCGGGTCCGGATACAGGCGCAGGTTTTCGTTGAGCTCGGCTTGCATCGCCGCCAGCGCTTTTGGCGACGGGCCATACGGATTTTCATTGGTATTGAGCTTGACCAGTTTGGTCAGCTTCGGCTGTTCGCCCGGCACGTAGGGCACCAGATCCTTGACGAACGGGCTCCAGAATTTACTCATCGCTCAGTTCCCCTGCCCTTTCAGAAAGTCTTGGTCTTTGATGCGGTATTCGGCGCTGCGTGCGTGGGCGCTCAGCGATTCACCACGGGCCAGTACCGATGCTGTTTTGCCCAGCTCGGAAGCTCCGGCCTCGGAGCAGAAAATGATCGACGAGCGCTTCTGGAAGTCATAGACGCCCAGTGGCGAGGAGAAGCGCGCGGTGCCGGAAGTCGGCAACACGTGGTTCGGACCGGCGCAGTAATCGCCCAGCGCTTCGGAAGTGTGGCGGCCCATGAAGATCGCACCAGCGTGGCGAATTTGCGGCAGCCAGGCTTGTGGATCGGCGACCGACAATTCCAGGTGTTCCGGGGCAATGCGGTTGGCGACTTCGATGGCTTGGGCCATGTCGCTCACCTGAATCAGCGCACCACGGCCATTGATCGAAGTTTCGATGATGGTAGCGCGGTCCATGGTCGGCAGCAGTTTGTCGATGCTCGCAGCCACCTTGTCGAGGAACTCGGCGTCGGGGCTGACCAGAATCGCTTGCGCGTCTTCGTCGTGCTCAGCCTGAGAGAACAGGTCCATGGCGATCCAGTCCGGATCGGTCTGGCCGTCGCAGACCACAAGAATTTCCGAAGGGCCGGCGATCATGTCGATGCCGACCTGGCCGAACACGTGGCGCTTGGCCGTGGCCACATAGATGTTGCCTGGGCCGACAACCTTGTCGACACGCGGCACGCTTTCGGTGCCATAGGCCAGTGCGGCAACCGCTTGCGCGCCGCCGATGGTGAACACGCGGTCGACACCGGCGATGCAGGCAGCGGCCAGCACCAGCTCGTTGATTTCACCGCGCGGGGTCGGCACGACCATGACCACTTCGGTCACGCCGGCCACCTTCGCCGGAATCGCGTTCATCAATACCGACGATGGATACGAGGCCTTGCCGCCCGGCACGTACAGGCCTGCGCGATCCAGTGGCGTGACTTTCTGACCAAGCACGGTGCCGTCAGCCTCGGTGTAGCTCCAGGAATCCTGCTTCTGTTTTTCGTGATAGCTGCGCACGCGGGCGGCGGCTTTTTCCAGAGCCTCGCGTTGCGGCACCGTGATGCGGGTCAAGGCCAGTTCGAGACGCTCGCGCGGCAGGATCAGGTCGGCCATCGAGGCGACTTCGAGGCCGTCGAATTTCTGGGTGAACTCGACCAGCGCCGCGTCACCGCGCTCGCGCACAGCCTTGATGATGTCCAGCACGCGCTGATTGACCGAGTCGTCAGACACACTTTCCCAGCTCAGCAGATGATCCAGATGATGCGCGAAATCCGGGTCAGCAGCGTTGAGTCGGCGAATTGCAGTGGTTGCGGTCATAGCGAGAGCCTCATAGGAATGGCAAATAACTCAGGCGCCCGAAACTAGCATTCGATCCGCTTGGGCACCTGAGAATTCTGGCTATGAGGCGGATAGACGGCGCGGCCTCGGGCCGCGCAGGTAGATCAGCCGCGGTGTCGCGATTCCACTGCGTTGCGCAGGGTATCGATCAACGCCTGGATTCGGGCGTGCTGCATTTTCATTGAAGCCTTGTTGACGACCAGACGCGAGCTGATCGTGGCGATCAGTTCCTGTGGCTCCAGGCCGTTGGCGCGCAGGGTGTTACCGGTGTCGACCACGTCGATGATCTTGTCGGCCAGCCCGATCAGCGGCGCCAGCTCCATCGAGCCGTACAGCTTGATGATGTCGACCTGACGGCCCTGCTCGGCGTAATAACGCTTGGCAACGTTGACGAACTTGGTCGCCACGCGCAGACGGCCCTTGGGCTCGGCCGCGCCGATCTTGCCGGCGGTCATCAGCTTGCACTGGGCGATCTGCAGGTCCAGCGGCTCGTA
Organism: Pseudomonas iranensis; assembly: GCF_014268585.2. Classification (NCBI taxonomy): domain Bacteria; kingdom Pseudomonadati; phylum Pseudomonadota; class Gammaproteobacteria; order Pseudomonadales; family Pseudomonadaceae; genus Pseudomonas; species Pseudomonas iranensis. The sequence continues at coordinate 1,200,449 of NZ_CP077092.1, read as the reverse complement.
CAGGCCCTGGCCGCTGTATTCCATCAGCACGTCCTTACCGGCGACGCCGAGGTCGGCCGCGCCATGCTCGACATAGGTCGGCACGTCGGTGGCACGCACGATCAGCAGACGCACGTCGTCCTGGGTCGTGGGAATGATCAGCTTGCGGCTCTTGTCCGGATTCTCGGTCGGCACGATGCCCGCTTCAGCGAGAAGCGGCAAAGTGTCGTCAAGGATGCGGCCCTTGGACAGTGCGATGGTCAACATGGGAAACGTCAGTCCTTATCAAGGTACTCATGCCCGGTCGCAATCGGCGCCGGACACACATCGAGGGTGCGTACACCCTCGACTCGAAACGAATTCAGTGGACACGTCCCTGTGTCCCGATGCAGCGATCAGCCCGGAACGCGGCGGATCTTGGCACCCAGCATTTGCAGTTTTTCTTCGATGCACTCGTAACCACGGTCGATGTGGTAGATGCGGTCGATCAGCGTGTCGCCTTCGGCAACCAGTGCCGAGATCACCAGACTGGCCGATGCGCGCAGGTCGGTGGCCATGACTGGCGCGCCCTTGAGCTTCTCGATACCGGTGACGATCGCGGTGTTGCCTTCAACCTGGATATGCGCGCCCATGCGGTGCAGCTCGTACACGTGCATGAAACGGTTTTCGAAGATCGTCTCGATCACCGCACCAGTGCCTTCGGCAATGGCGTTGAGCGAGATGAACTGAGCCTGCATGTCGGTCGGGAACGCCGGGTACGGCGCAGTGCGCACGTTGACCGCTTTCGGGCGCTTGCCGTGCATGTTCAGCTCGATCCAGTCTTCACCGCAGGTGATTTCCGCACCGGCCTCACGCAGCTTTTCCAGTACCGCTTCGAGGATGGTCGGATCGGTGTCCTTGACCTTGACGCGGCCACCGGTCACCGCAGCAGCGACCAGATAGGTGCCGGTTTCGATACGGTCAGGCATGACTTTGTAGAAAGCCGAACCCAGACGCTCGACGCCATCGATGGTGATGGTGTCGGTGCCAGCACCGGAAACCTTGGCGCCCATGGCATTGAGGAAGTTCGCCAGGTCGACCACTTCAGGTTCGCGGGCGGCGTTCTGCAACACGCTGCGACCTTTGGCCAGAGCAGCGGCCATCATGATGTTCTCGGTACCGGTCACGCTGACGGTGTCGAAGAAGAAGTGCGCGCCGCGCAGGCCGCCTTCAGGCGCCTTGGCCTTGATGTAGCCGCCTTCGACGTCGATGACCGCGCCCATGGCTTCCAGACCACGGATGTGCAGGTCGACCGGACGCGAACCGATGGCGCAGCCGCCAGGCAGCGCGACTTCGGCTTCACCGAAACGCGCGACCATCGGGCCGAGCACAAGGATCGACGCACGCATGGTTTTCACCAGTTCGTACGGCGCGATCAGGGTCTTGATGGTGCGCGGATCGATTTCAACGCTGAGCTTCTCGTCGATCACCGGCTCGATGCCCATGCGCCCGAACAGCTCGATCATGGTGGTGATGTCGTGCAGGTGCGGCAGATTGCCAACGGTGACCGGGCCATCGCACAGCAAGGTCGCGGCCAGAATCGGCAGGGCGGAGTTCTTCGCGCCGGAAATGCGGATCTCGCCATCAAGACGAGCGCCACCGGTAATAATCAATTTATCCATTAGTATCTCGACGCCCTAGGGCTCAGGTGCGCTCGGCCCAGGCCGCGCGGCTGAAAAATTTCATAGTGACCGCATGGATGCTGCCATCGGTGATCCATGGGTTCAAATGGGCATAGACCTGCTGCTGACGCTTCACCGGGCTCAACGCCGCCAGTTCATCGCTGATCACGTTCAGCTGGAAGTTGCAGCCTTCGCCTTCAACTTCTACCAGCGTTCCTGGCAGCTTTCCTTCAAGGAAGCTCTTCACTTCTACGGCCTGCATGCTCAACCTCAATCGGCGCCCTGTGCGCACGGGTCGGACATCATACAAAAAAGCCCCGCGCCTGCGAACCCCGCAACGCAGGACTCTGACGGGGGGCTTCTTTATAGATGATGGTTCAGGGTTGCGCCAACAACTCGGTCAGTTCACTGACCTGAGCGATTTCGCGCATGTCGTCAGGCATCGCGCGAATGCTGACGGCCTTGCCGGCCGCCTGCGCATCACGCATGAAGCACAGCAGCAACGACAGGCCGACGCTGCTGGACTTCTGCACCGCCGAACAATCGATGACCAGCGCCGACGCCTTGCTCGACTTGATCAGCGCCTGCCCTTCCTTGCGCAGGTCGGGCCCGGTGCGGTAATCCAGCACGCCACTGAGCAGCAGCTCGTCAACATCACTCATACGCACTGCCGCCTCACTCATTGCGCTGGCTTCGCGGCGGCTTTGTCGGTTTCCTGCTTGGCCTTGGCGACTTCACCGGCCCAGCCATCGATGGTCTTGTCCAGATCGTTGCCATTGCGCTGCATGGCGTCGGCGAACTGGTCACGGAACAGCTTGCCAATGTTGATGCCATTGATGATCACGTTGCGCAGCTTCCACTCGCCGCTGATCTTCTCAAGCGTGTACTGCACCGGATAGATCGCGCCGTTGCTGCCCTTGACGGTCATGTTGACACTGGTGCGCTCGCCCGATTCGTCTTTGGCCGGGTCAACGGTGATGCCCTGGTTGTTGTATTCCAGCAGCGCGTTGCCGTAGAACTGGAACAGACCGCGCTTGAAGTTTTCCTGAAAGCGCTGCATCTGCTCAGGCGTGGCCTTGCGCGAATACTTCACGGTCATGATGCTTTTGGAGATGCCCTCGGCATCCACCACCGGACCGACAATGTTGTTCAGCGCCGCATAGAAATCCTGCGGATCCTGCTTGTACTTCTCTTTGTTCGCCTGCAAATCGGCAAGCATCCGGTTCGTGGTGTCCTGAATCAGGTCATGAGCCGATTGCCCCGGTGCAGCGTTAGCCATCAACGGCAGGGCCGCGAGCAACACCAACAGGCCACGTCGCAAGATAGAGATCATTCAAAAGCTCCTCATTTGGCGTCTTTGCTAACGGTATTGAGCAGGAATTTACCGATCAGGTCTTCCAGTACCAGTGACGACTGCGTGTCGTGGATGGTTCCACCGTCTTTCAACTGGGTGTCTTCGCCGCCGACGCTGATACCGATGTATTTCTCGCCCAGCAGACCCGCGGTCAGGATAGACGCTGTGGAATCGACCGGCAGGTTGTCGACCTTTTTATCCACTTGCAGCGTGACCCGACCGGTGAAGCTGTCGCGATCCAGATCGATAGCGGTGACCTTGCCGATGGTCACACCGGCCATGGTCACTTTGGCTCTGACCGTCAGACCGGCGATATTGTCGAAATACGCATACAACTTGTAAGTGTCGGTGGACGAAGTCGGAGACAGGCCGCTGACGCGCAAGGCGAGCAGCAGCAAAGCCAGGATCCCTGCCAGCAGGAACAGGCCGACACCGATTTCCAGGGTGCGGTTTTGCATCAGAAATCTCCAAACATCAAAGCGGTCAGAATAAAGTCCAGGCCGAGCACTGCCAGCGAGGCAAACACCACGGTCTTGGTGGTGGCACGACTGATCCCCTCGGAAGTGGGCTCACAGTCATAGCCTTGGAATACGGCGATCCAGGTCACCACAAAGGCGAAAACAACACTCTTGATAACGCCATTGAGCACATCGCTGGTGAAGGTCACGCTGTTCTGCATGTTCGCCCAGTACGAGCCTTCGTAGACGCCCAGCCAGTCGACCGCAACCCACGAACCGCCCCAGATGCCGACGACGCTGAAGATCATCGCCAGCACCGGCAGGGAAATGAAGCCGGCCCAGAGGCGCGGGGCAATAATGTACTTGAGCGGATCGACACCGATCATTTCCAGGCTGGACAACTGCTCGGTGGATTTCATGTTGCCGATTTCGGCGGTCAGCGCCGAACCGGCCCGCCCGGCAAACAGCAACGCGGTGACCACCGGCCCCAGTTCACGCAGCAGCGTGAGGGCGACCATCTGCCCCACCGCCTGCTCTGAACCGTAGCTGGAAAGAATGCTGAAGCCCTGCAGCGCGAGAACCATGCCGATGAAAATGCCGGAGACCACGATAATCACCAGCGACATGACGCCGACCGAATGCAGCTGCTTGACCAGCAGGCCGAAACCACCGCTGATACCGCCACGGCCCAGCAGGGCGTGAAAGAGGAACAGGGTTGCTCGACCAAACACCGCGACCGCGTCGATCGCCGATTCGCCGAACCGACGCACGCGTTCCATCAATGAAATTCTGCGCATCAACGCTTCCCCAGAAGATCTGCGCGGTAATCCGTCGCTGGAAAGTGATACGGCACCGGACCATCAGGATCACCGGTCATGAACTGGCGGATACGCGGCTCATCCGAATTCATCAGCTCATCCGGCGTGCCTTGGCCCAGCACCTGACCATCGCCCACTACATAGATGTAGTCGGCAATGCTCGCGGTTTCCGCCAGATCGTGCGAAACCACGATGCTGGTGATGCCCAGAGCATCGTTGAGCAGGCGGATCAGACGCACCAAAACGCCCATGGCGATCGGGTCCTGGCCCACGAAGGGCTCGTCGTACATGAGAATCTGCGGATCGAGGGCAATCGCCCGGGCCAGCGCCACGCGGCGCTTCATGCCGCCGGACAGTTCGTCCGGCATCAGCTCGATGGCGCCACGCAGCCCCACGGCCTGTAATTTCAGCAGGACGATGTCGCGAATCATGTCTTCCGGCAGTTGCGTGTGCACCCGCAGCGGAAAGGCCACGTTCTCGAACACATCGAGATCGGTAAACAGCGCACCGCTCTGAAACAGCACGCCCATGTGCTTGCGCGCATCGAACAGATCGCTGCGCGACAGCGTCGGCAGGTTCTGCCCGTTGACCCAGACTTCGCCGCCGGACGGCCGCAACTGCGCGCCCATCAGGCGCAGCAGCGTGGTCTTGCCGCAGCCGGAAGGCCCCATGATGCCGGTGACCTTGCCGCGCGGGATGCGGATATCGACGTTATTGAAAATGCTCCGCGCACCGCGCTTGAAGGAGACTCCCTTCAGCTCGACCGCGTAGGCGTTATCGGCACTCATCTAAACTCCTTGCGATGCAGCCTCTCACTGGGATGCCAGACTTTCCTCGGAAACACCTGCATCCCGGGCAGGCCGAACTGGCGGCGAACTATATCACTGCAAAGGCTGAGCGCCCAAGCGAGAACCCGGCCAAGATCGCCGACTGAAGAGGGCCCGAGCGAGTTTCAGAGGGTTTTGGTAACCAGTAATGACAAAGCACGTCGAACTTGCGTGAGGCTTTGCCACATAACCGCTATAATCGCCGCCTTTTCATCGGCCCATACGATTCTGACATGAGCAAAACCCGCGACCTGATTCAATCGGCACAACGCACCATCCGCCTCGAAGTGGAAGCCGTCCAAGGCTTGATGGCCCATATCGACGCCGATTTCGTACGCGCCTGCGAGATGATTCTGGCCAGCAAGGGCCGCGTGGTCGTGGTCGGCATGGGCAAATCCGGGCACATCGGAAACAAGATCGCCGCCACCCTGGCCAGCACCGGCACCCCGGCGTTTTTCGTGCATCCGGCCGAAGCCAGCCACGGCGACATGGGCATGATCACCCGCGACGACGTGATCCTGGCCCTGTCGAACTCTGGCTCGACCAATGAAATCGTGACTCTGCTGCCGTTGATCAAACGCCTGGGCATCCAGCTGATCAGCGTCACCGGCAATCCACAGTCGCCACTGGCGAAGGCTGCGGAAGTCAATCTCAATGTGCATGTCGAGCATGAAGCCTGCCCGTTGAATCTGGCGCCGACTTCTTCTACTACTGCAGCGCTGGTAATGGGCGATGCCCTGGCCGTGGCCCTGCTGGAAGCGCGTGGTTTCACCGCTGAAGACTTTGCCTTCTCGCATCCGGGTGGCGCCCTTGGCCGTCGCCTGCTGCTGAAAGTGGAAAACGTCATGCACGCCGGGCAGGAGCTGCCGCAAGTACAACGCGGCACCCTGCTCAAAGACGCGCTGATGGAAATGACCCGCAAGGGGCTGGGCATGACCGCTATCCTTGAAGCCGACGGCAAGCTCGCCGGGATCTTCACTGACGGTGATTTGCGCCGCACCCTGGATCGCGCCATCGACATCCGCAGCGCCACCATCGATCAGGTGATGACCGCACACGGCAAGACCGCCCGGCCCGACATGCTCGCCGCCGAAGCCCTGAAAATCATGGAAGACCATCGAATCAACGCCCTGGTAGTCGTCGACGAGGAGGATCGCCCGATCGGCGCCTTCAACCTCTCCGACCTGCTACGCGCAGGAGTCATGTAATGAGCAACGATCTGCTGCAACGCGGCAAAGCGATCAAACTGGCAGTATTCGACGTCGACGGTGTGCTCACCGACGGGCGCCTGTACTTCCTCGAAGACGGCAGCGAGTTCAAGACCTTCAACACCCTCGACGGCCAAGGCATCAAGATGCTGATGAATGCCGGCGTGCAGACGGCGATCATCAGTGGTCGCAAGACCCCGGTGGTCGAGCGCCGCGCGAAGAACCTCGGCATCCCGCATCTGTTTCAGGGGCGCGAAGACAAACTGGTGGTGCTCGACGGCCTGCTCGCGCAACTGGGCCTAAGCTATGAAGAAGTCGCCTATCTGGGTGACGATCTGCCAGACTTGCCGGTGATCCGCCGTGTAGGGCTGGGCATGGCGGTGGCCAACGCTGCCGATTTCGTCCGCGAACACGCCCACGGCGTTACCCGCGCCCGTGGCGGCGAAGGTGCCGCCCGTGAATTCTGCGAATTGATCCTGCGCGCCCAGGGCCGCCTCGAAGCGGCCAACGCCGCGTACCTGTGAGCCTGACCATGTTTAGCAAAAAGTTTCGCAACTTCCTGCTGTTCGGCTGCATCGCGGCGATTTTCGCTGCGGTCGGCTATTGGAACATCAGCCCGGAACGCTTCCTCGACAAGCCACCGGTTTCGGCTGCCGAGAATCCGATCGACTGGTACGCGACCAACACGCATACCATTCAGTACCTGCCGGACGGCAAGGTGCAGTACGAGATGACTTCCGACAAGGCCGAGCACGTCAAGGCTACCGATGTCACCCTGGTGACCAAGCCTGATTTGAACATGTATCGCGGCACCGACTTCCCGTGGCACGTGACCAGTGAGCGCGGCGAAGTGAATTCCGGCGGTACCGAAGTGGAATTGATCGACTCGGTACGCGTACAGCGCACCGACGAGAAACAGCGCGGCACCCTGATCACCAGCACCCGCATGACCGTGTTCCCGCAGCAGGAATATGCGCAGACTGCGCAACCCGTTAGAATCGAGGGCGCTGGCGGTGTATCGACTGGCGTCGGAATGAAAGCGTACCTGAAGGACAGCAGGATACACCTGCAATCGAACGTAAGAGGACAGTATGAGGCTCGTTAAAACCCTCCCTATTTTGCTCAGTCTGGGCGCAGCACTGGGAAGCGCGAGCGCCTGGTCCCTGCCGAACGATCAGCAGCAGCCTATCCGCATTCAGGCCGACGACGCGCAACTGGACGACAAGAATGGCATCGCCACCTATAAAGGTGACGTGATCATTACCCAGGGTTCGATGATCGTCAAAGGCAATACCGTGACCATGACGCGCGCGCCCAATGGCGACATCGACGTGGTGACCTCGGTGGGCAACCTTGCTTACTTCGAGCAGCTGCAGACCCAGGGCGACGCCAACCCGGTCAAGGGCTACGGCGTGACGATTCAATACCACGCCCAGCAGAACCGGGTAGTGCTGATCGACAAGGCCAAGGTTATCGACAAGGATAACAACGTCACCCAGGGCGAAAAAATCGTCTACGACACCGTGAAGAAACTGGCCAGCGCCGGTCGCGCCACGGGCAGCAAGGTCACCGAATCGCGTCCGCGCATCGACATGGTGATCCAGCCGAAGAAGAAAACCGAAGAGAAATCCCAGTAATGGCAACTCTGAAAGCTCAGCACCTGGCCAAGGCCTATAAAAGCCGCCAGGTCGTGCGTGACGTCAGCCTGTCGATCGACAGCGGGCAGATCGTCGGCTTGCTCGGCCCGAACGGCGCCGGCAAGACCACGTGCTTCTACATGATCGTCGGCCTGGTGCAGGCGGATCAGGGCCGCGTGCTGATCGATGATCTGGACGTCAGCCATCAGCCTATGCACGGCCGCGCCAAGGCCGGTATCGGCTATCTGCCGCAAGAAGCGTCGATCTTCCGCAAACTGTCGGTCGCCGACAACATCATGGCGATCCTCGAGACACGCCCGGAGCTCGACAAGGCCGGTCGTCGCAAGGAGCTGGAAAGCCTGCTGCAGGAATTCCACATCAGCCACATCCGCGACAACCTCGGCATGAGCCTGTCCGGTGGTGAGCGCCGCCGGGTGGAAATCGCTCGTGCCCTGGCCACTGCGCCGAAATTCATCCTGCTCGACGAACCGTTCGCCGGTGTCGACCCGATCTCGGTCGGCGACATCAAGCAGATCATCCATCACCTCAAGGCCAAGGGCATCGGTGTGCTGATCACCGACCACAACGTCCGTGAAACCCTGGATATCTGCGAAACCGCTTACATCGTCAACGACGGTCAACTGATCGCCGAAGGTGATGCCGAAACCATCCTGGCCAACGATCTGGTCAAGGAAGTGTATCTGGGTCACGAGTTCCGCCTGTAAGCGCGACAGCGCTGTATCGATTCAAGGCGCATTTATCCGCTTTAATTGTTACAGCGCTCTAGGCAAACACTTCAGTTTCAGGCATATAATTTGCTTAAGTTTGGCGCTTCGGCGCCCTGTAGTGGATGGCGCAAAGCGCCGGCGAATAAGGTGTTAAGCCCCTGCCATGAAACCATCGCTAGTCTTGAGAATGGGCCAGCAGCTGACGATGACACCGCAGCTGCAACAGGCCATCCGCCTGCTCCAATTGTCGACCCTGGACCTGCAACAGGAGATCCAGGAGGCTCTGGAATCCAATCCGATGCTCGAGCGCCAGGAAGAAGGCGACGACTTCGACAACGCCGATCCTCTGGCCGACAACGCCGAACAGAAGCCCGCCGAAATCCAGGAACCCTCCTACCAGGAAACCGCCCCGACGGTGGACAACCTCGAGGATGGCGAATGGAACGAGCGCATCCCCAACGAACTGCCAGTAGATACCGCCTGGGAAGACGTCTACCAGACCAGCGCCAGTAGCCTGCCGAGCAGCGATGACGATGAGTGGGATTTCACCACCCGCACGTCCGCCGGCGAGAGCCTGCAGAGCCATCTGCTCTGGCAACTGAACCTGGCGCCGATGTCCGACACCGATCGCCTGATCGCCGTCACCCTGATCGACTGCATCAACAATCAGGGCTATCTGGACGAAACACTCGAAGAAATTCTTGAAGCGTTCGATCCTGAACTGGACATCGAGCTCGACGAGATCGAAGCCGTCCTGCATCGCATCCAGCAATTCGAGCCCGCCGGTATCGGCGCCCGCAACCTCAGCGAATGCCTGCTGCTGCAACTTCGCCAGTTGCCAGCCAAAACACCGTGGTTGGCCGAGGCCAAGCGCCTCGTCGCCGATTACATCGACCTGCTCGGCAGCCGCGATTACAGCCAGTTGATGCGCCGGATGAAGCTCAAGGAAGACGAGCTGCGCCAGGTCATCGAACTGGTGCAGAGTCTCAATCCGCGTCCGGGCTCGCAGATCGAGTCGACCGAAGCCGAATACGTCATTCCCGATGTGATCGTGCGCAAGGACAACGAGCGCTGGCTGGTCGAGCTGAACCAGGAATCGGTGCCCCGCCTTCGCGTCAACGCCCAATACGCCGGTTTTGTGAAGCGTGCCGACACCAGCGCCGACAACACCTTCATGCGTAATCAATTGCAGGAAGCCCGCTGGTTCATCAAGAGCCTGCAGAGCCGCAACGAAACCCTGATGAAAGTGGCCACGCAGATCGTCGAACATCAGCGCGGTTTCCTCGAATACGGCGACGAAGCGATGAAGCCGTTGGTATTGCATGACATCGCCGAAGCGGTCGGCATGCACGAATCGACGATTTCCCGGGTGACCACGCAAAAATTCATGCATACCCCGCGCGGTATTTATGAGCTGAAATACTTTTTCTCCAGCCACGTCAGCACCGCCGAAGGCGGCGAATGCTCGTCCACGGCGATCCGCGCGATCATCAAAAAACTGGTCGCTGCGGAAAATCAGAAAAAGCCGTTGAGTGACAGCAAGATCGCTGGTTTACTGGAGGCACAAGGCATTCAGGTGGCTCGCCGCACCGTCGCCAAGTACCGCGAATCCCTCGGAATCGCGCCTTCGAGCGAACGCAAGCGGTTGATGTAAGCCACGTTACAGCGTTCCAGTGGCAGGCTTTTCGGCCTGCCGCTTTATGCACTGGCAACGAAGGAGAAGCTGTATGCAAGTCAACATCAGTGGACACCAACTGGAAGTGACCCAACCTCTGCGTTCCTACATCGAGGAAAAACTCCAACGACTGGAGCGACATTTCGACAAGATCACCAACGTGCAGGTCACGATGTGCGTCGAAAAGCTGAAGCAGAAGATCGAAGCCACCTTGCATATCCCCGGCAGCGAAGTGGTCGCCAACGCAGAAGATACCGACATGTATGCTGCGATCGACTCACTCACCGACAAGCTGGATCGCCAACTCAAAAAGCATAAGGAAAAGACCCAGAGCCTCCTCCAGGGCGCGACCGGTCGTTAACACCCCTATCCCATGATCCGACTTGAAACCATCCTGACCCCCGGCCGTTCCCAAGTGAACGCGCCGGGCGGCAGCAAGAAAAAAGCCCTCGAACAGATTGCCAACCTGATCCACCGCGAAGTACCGGATCTGGCGATGCAGGATGTCTTCGAGGCGCTGATCGCCCGTGAAAAACTCGGTTCCACCGGTTTTGGCAACGGCATCGCCATTCCCCACTGCCGCCTCAAGGGCTGCGCGGGGCCAGTGAGTGCCCTGTTGCACCTCGAAGCCCCGATCGATTTCGACGCCATCGACGGCGCCCCGGTGGACCTGCTGTTCGTGCTGCTGGTCCCGGAAGCCGCGACCGATGCGCATCTGGAATTACTGCGCCAGATCGCCAGCATGCTCGACCGCAAGGAAGTGCGCGAAAAACTGCGCAGCGCTCCGAGCAACGAAGCCTTGTACCAGGTTGTAGTGGACGAGCAGAACGGGCACTAATCATGCGTTTGATCATTGTCAGTGGCCGTTCGGGCTCGGGTAAAAGTACCGCCCTGAATGTCCTTGAGGACAACGGCTACTACTGCATCGACAATCTGCCGGCCGGTTTGCTGCCGGAACTGGCCGAGCGTGCGCTGATTCACACGGAGCTGGCGCAGCCGCTGGTCGCCGTGTCGATCGATGCACGCAACCTGCCCAGCCATCTGTCACGCTTTCCCGAATTGCTCGAAGACGTGCGTGCCAAGCATATCAAGTGCGATGTGTTGTACCTGGACGCCGACGAAGAAACCTTGCTCAAGCGTTTTTCCGAGACCCGTCGTCGTCACCCGCTGAGCAACGCCAATCGCTCGCTGGCCGAGGCGATTCACGATGAAACCGCCCTGCTCGGCCCGATCGCCGATCTGGCTGACCTGAAAATCAACACCACCAGCCTGAATCTGTATCAACTGCGCGATACCCTGAAGTTGCGCCTGTTGAATCAGCCTGAGCCCGGCACGGCGTTTCTGGTTGAGTCATTTGGCTTCAAGCGCGGCATGCCGGTCGATGCCGATCTGGTCTTCGATGTGCGCTGCCTGCCCAATCCGTACTGGAAACCGGAGCTGCGCGCGCAATCGGGCCTTGATGCACCGGTGGCCGAGTATCTGGCGCAGCAGCCGGATGTCGAAGAAATGTATCAGGACATCTACGCCTACCTGAACAAGTGGCTGCCACGTTTCGCCGCCAGCAACCGCGCCTACGTGACCATTGCCATCGGCTGCACCGGCGGGCACCACCGCTCCGTCTACCTGACCGAACGTCTGGGCCAGGCCCTGCAGAAAACCCTGAAGAACGTCCAGGTTCGCCACCGCGACCTCACCTAAAGGATTCACACCGCGATGCCTGCTCGTGAAATCGAAATCATCAATAAGCTGGGTCTGCATGCTCGGGCATCGGCCAAATTCGTCGGCGTGGCCGGTCAGTATCCAGACTGCACGATCCGGGTGGGACGCAGCCCTGAAACGACTGTCGACGGCAAGAGCATCATGGCGATGATGATGCTCGCCGCCGGCAAGGGCACCAAAATTTATTTGAGTACCGAAGGCGAACAGGCTCAGGAAGCCATGGACGCTTTGGTGCAGCTGATCAACAATTACTTCGATGAAGGTGGTTGAAAGTCAAAAGCAAAAAGATCGCAGCCTTCGGCAGCTCCTACATTGGAATGCGTTCTCATGTAGGAGCTGCCGAAGGCTGCGATCTTTTGATCCTCTTTCACCCCAACGCCGTATCCATCACCATCATCAGACAAAACCCGATCAGCAAACCGAGGCTCGCCAGCTTGTCATGCCCATGACGACGCGACTCCGGAATCACTTCGTGGGTCACCACCAGCAACATCGCCCCGGCCGCCAATGCCAGCCCCAGCGGCAACAGCACTTGAGCCAGACTCACCAGCCATGCGCATAACAGTGCAAATACCGGTTCGACCAGCCCAGACGCCGCGCCAATCAAAAATGCCCTGACCCGCGACATTCCCGCCCCGGCCAGCACCAACGCAATCACCAGCCCTTCCGGCACATCCTGCAACGCAATGCCCATCGCCAGACTGTCGGCGTCCGCCATCCCGCCGCCGGCAGACACGCCGACCGCCATGCCTTCCGGAATGTTGTGCGCGATGATGGCGAACACGAACAGCCAGATTCGTGGTGGAATCACCGGATGCTCCAGCGTGCCGACGAGCATCTGCGGCGAGGCACCGGAAACGCGCCGATCCACCAGATACAGACCGAACGCGCCGAGCAGGATGCCGAAGCAGATCAGGCCACTGGCGGCCCACGGCGTAAGACCAAGACTCTCCGCCGCAGCAATGCCCGGTATGATCAGCGAAAACGCCGTCGCCGCCAGCATCACCCCGGCACCAAATCCCAGCAAGGTGTCGCTGAGTGCCTGCGGCATGCGCCGGATCACCAGCACCGGCACTGCGCCAAGCGCCGTCCCCAACGCGCAGATGGCACCGCCCTGCAAGGCGCGCAACAGCCTCGGTTCCAGATTCAGCCACTGCAAACCGTGGGCGACCAGCAAGGTCATCCCCGCCAGCAGCAACAGCGAGCCCACCGCGTAACGAAACATGCGCCCGCTGCCAATCGCCAGTGTTTCCGTGCCCATAGTCAGCCCTGATTGTTTTTATGGAAGGCTTAAACCAGTGCGGCCTGATAGCGCGCAGCAACTTCCGGCCAGTTGATCACGTTGTAGAACGCGTTGATGTATTCCGGGCGACGGTTCTGGTAGCGCAGGTAGTAGGCGTGCTCCCAGACGTCGAGACCGAGGATTGGGGTATTGCCGTTCATCAACGGGCTGTCCTGATTGCCGCTGCTTTCTACGATCAGTATTTTCTCCGGGGTGACGCTCAGCCAGGCCCAGCCGCTGCCAAAACGGGTCAGCGCGGCTTTGGTGAAGGCTTCCTTGAAACTGTCGAGTCCGCCCAGTTGCTCATCAATAGCCGTGGCCAGCGCGCCGTCGGGCTTGCCGCCTCCGTTGGGCACCATCACTTCCCAGAACAGCGAGTGATTGGCGTGACCGCCGCCCTGATTGATCACCGCCGCGCGAAGCTTTTCCGGCAGTTGCTGGACGCTGGCGACGAGTTTTTCCACCGGCCACTCGGCGAATTCGGTGCCTTCCACGGCAGCGTTGAGGTTGTTGATATAGGTCTGGTGGTGCTTGGTGTAATGGATTTCCATGGTCTGCGCATCGATGTGCGGCTCGAGGGCATCGTAGGCGTAGGGCAAGGCAGGCAAGGTAAAAGCCATTTCAGTGGACTCCATACTGATGGGGATTTGAGGCGCGGCGGGCATTGCCGGTGTCCGGATGCAGCAGGCGCTGGGTGCGCGGGTACTCGCCGTGCTCGCTGATGAAATTCAACAGTTCGACGTAGGTCTTGCTGCTCTGGCGCAACGCCGCCTCACGCAGGGCCGGGCGCAGGCGTTCGTCCTGCATGGTCTGCAACAAACGTTGATGGATAGCGCACAGGTATTCGGCGCTCTCCTCCGGTTGGTTCAGGCGCAAATGCAGGTCGGCGAGGTTGTGATGAGAGACGACGCAGGCCGCCACCGCTTCGTCGGCATCCGCCCAGCGTTCGAACAACACTTGCGCCAGGGCCAGGGCTTGCAGGTAAGCCTCGCGGGCGTCGATCAGTTCGCCCAGCATGAAGCAGCGATTGGCCCGTTCGATCGTGCGTTTCCAGTGCTCCATGGTGAGCCTCCAAAGCGGTTACGGGGTTTACACGCCGCCGGCGGTGAGCTTCTCGGGGTTGAGCAACTCTTCCAGCTGGCTGCGCGACAGGTCGGTGTGTTCCAGGGCGACGTCGATCACCGCGCGGCCTTCCTTGTAGGCCTGCTTGGCGATTTCGGCGGCTTTCTGGTAACCGATGATGGGGTTGAGCGCGGTGACCAGAATCGGGTTGCGCGACAACGCTTCTTGCAAGCGCGATTCGTTGACCTTGAAAGTAGCGATTGCCTTGTCACCGAGCAGGCGACTGGCATTGGCCAGCAGTTCGATGCTGCTCAGCAGGTTCTGCGCGATGATCGGCAACATCACGTTCAGTTCGAAATTGCCGGATTGGCCGGCCACGGTGATCACCGAGTCATTGCCGATCACTTGCGCAGCGACCATCGCGGTGGCTTCCGGGATCACCGGGTTGACCTTGCCGGGCATGATCGATGAACCCGGTTGCAGCGCTTGCAGTTCAATTTCGCCGAGGCCGGCCAGGGGACCTGAGTTCATCCAGCGCACGTCGTTGGCGATTTTCATCAGCGACACCGCAGTAGCTTTGAGCTGGCCGGAGACAGAGACCGCAGTGTCCTGCGAGCCAATCAGCGCGAACAGGTCCTTGCCCGGGGTGAACTGCACGTCGGTCAGTTGGCTCAGATGCCGACTGAATCGCGCGGCGAACTCCGGATGCGCATTGATCCCGGTACCGACCGCAGTGCCGCCCTGCGCCAGCGCTTGCAGGCTCGGCAGCAGGTCCTGCAGATGCGCGATGTTGGCCTTGAGCTGCTGCGCCCAACCGTTGAGCACCTGGCTCATGCGCACCGGCATCGCGTCCATCAGGTGAGTGCGCCCGGTCTTCACATGGTGATGCACTTGCTCGGCCTTGCGCTCGATCACCTGGACCAGATGCAACAGCGCCGGCAGCAATTGTTCATGCAGCGCCAGCGCGGCGCTGACGTGGATGGTGGTCGGGATGATGTCGTTGCTGCTTTGCCCGCAGTTGACATGATCGTTGGCGTTGACCGGCTCGCCGAGCATGCGACTGGCCAGCGTCGCGATCACTTCGTTGGCGTTCATGTTCGAGCTGGTGCCGGACCCGGTCTGGAAGATATCCACCGGGAAATGCTGCATGAAATCGCCTTCGAGCAGACCTTGCGCGGCATCACTGATGGCTTTGCCCTGGGCCGCGCTGATCTGGCTCAGCTCAACGTTGGCCCGGGCAGCGGCGGCTTTGGCGAGGATAAGCGCGCGGATGAACTGCGTCGGCATCGGCTTGCCGCTGATCGGGAAGTTGTCCACGGCGCGCTGGGTCTGCGCGCCATAGAGCGCATCGACCGGCACCTGCAGTTCGCCCATGCTGTCGCGCTCAATACGTGTCTTGGTCATGCGAATGTCCTTGCAGCAAATCAATGAGAGGAATCGACGGTTGCAACTCGCAAGTGGCGAGCTGCCAGGTGTAGCGTTGCCAGCGCCGCAAGCGGCATTGGCATAGCGACAGGCGCTCCATTTCACGCAAGGGACGCCAGGCTTGATCGAGACAGACGCTGCGCCAGTGCCACGGCAACGCGATGTCGGTGGCGGTATCGAGCAGCAGGCGGAAAGACGTTTCGGCGACAGCCCAGGGCGAAGTGGCTGTGCAACAGGACAGATAGCGTCCTTCGGCGAGGTAGTGTTCGATCAGGCGCGGTTCGTCAGGATCCAGCGCGCAACGGATCTGGCGGCTCATCCAGCGCCAGCTTTCGAGGTAAGGCTGCTCGTGCAAGGCAGAACTCATGATCCGGGACTCGTTCGGAGATGAGATTTATTATTAGATGATAATGAGAACCAACACAAGCACTCGAGTTTGCGCTGCTCACTTGTGGGAGCGAGCCTGCTCGCGAAATGCGCTGTGTCAGTCAGCACATTTACAACTGATCCACCGCTTTCGCGAGCAGGCTCGCTCCCACAGGGGTTTGTACGAAGCGAATAAAAAAGGCGCGCCATCCAGAACGGATGGCGCGCCTTTTTTTGTTGGCGGATTTGCGGCTTAGCTGCCGGCGACAGTCATCCGCTCGATCAACACAGACCCGGTGCGGATGTTGCTGCGCAGCTCCAGATCATTACCCACCGCGACAATCTGCTTGAACATGTCGCGCATGTTGCCGGCGATGGTCACTTCCTGCACAGCGAACTGGATTTCGCCGTTTTCCACCCAGAAGCCCGCCGCACCGCGCGAATAGTCGCCGGTGACCATGTTCAGGCCGTGGCCCATCAATTCGGTGACCAACAGTCCTCGGCCCATGCGCTTCAACAGCGCTGCCTGATCCTCGTCGCCATGGGTGACGAACAGGTTGTGCACGCCGCCCGCATTGGCGGTGCTCGGCATGCCCAGTTTGCGCCCGGAGTAGGTACCGAGGATGTAGGAGACCAACTCGCCCTTCTCGACGAACGGTTTCGCGTAAGTCGCCAGGCCATCACCGTCGTAGGAAGCACTGCCCATGGCACGCATCAGATGCGGACGCTCATCAATGGTCAGCCATTCCGGGAACAGCTTTTGCCCGAGTGTGCCTTCCAGAAACGACGATTTACGATACAGGCTGCCGCCCGACACGGCCGAGAGGAAACTGCCGAACAGACCACCCGCCAGTTCGGCGGAAAACAGCACCGGCACTTCGCAGGTCGGCACCGGCCGCGCGCCCAGACGGCTCGCTGCCCGTTGCGCGGCACGCTGGCCGATGCTCACCGGATCGGCGAGCAAACTGCCCTGGCGATTGACGTCATACCAGTAATCACGCTGCATCTGGCCATCGGCTTCAGCGATCATCACGCAACTCAGGCTGTGCCGGGTCGATGCGTAGCCGCCGATGAAACCGTGGCTGTTGCCGTAAACCCGGCAGCCCTGATGGGTGCTGAGGGTGGTGCCGTCGGCGTTCTTGATCCGCGCATCAGCATCGAACGCCGCGGCCTCACAGAGCAAAGCCTTCTCGATGGCCTGCTCCGGGGTGATGTCCCATTCGTGGAACAGGTCGAAATCCTGCACATCCCTGGCCATCAGCGCCGCATCGGCCAGACCCGAGGCTTCGTCCTCGGAGGTGTGTTTGGCGATGGCCAGTGCTGCTGCGACGGTTTCACGAATCGCCTCCGGCCCGGTGGCCGAGGTGCTGGCCGAGCCTTTGCGCTGACCTACATACAGAGTGATGCCAAAACCCTGATCACGGTTGAATTCAACGGTTTCGACCTCGCGCTGACGCACCGAAGTCGACAGGCCTTGCTCCAGCGACACCGCGACTTCACAGGCGCTGGCGCCCTGGCGCTTGGCTTCGGCGATGATCTGCTCGACCTGTTCTTGCAGTGCCGGCAATGCCTGCGGGCCGACGCTTTGAACTGCACTCATGCTCATCTCCACTCAAATTCTGCTTTCGGCTGGGGTCATCGAGCGACCGGGCCGGACAAGCGGCCCCCGACTGGTTATCATGGCGGCGTTTCTTTGCGGACTGCCACCATGGTTGATTCTTACGACGACTCCCTCGATACGGGAGAAAAAAGCAAATCTCAGGTCAAACGCGAGTTGCATGCGCTGGTTGACCTCGGCGAGCGCCTGACCACACTCAAGCCTGATCTGGTCGCCAAACTGCCGTTGACCGACGCTTTGCGCCGGGCATTGGCCGATGCGCCCAAGCACACCGCGAACATCGCGCGTAAACGGCATTTGCAGTTCATCGGCAAACTGATGCGCGACCAGGACACTGACGCGATTCTGACTCTGCTCGATCAACTCGATGCCTCCACTCGCCAGTACAACGAGCGTTTCCATAATCTGGAACGCTGGCGTGACCGCCTGATCGCGGGCGATGACGCCGTGCTGGAGAAATTCGTCATCGAGTATCCGGACGCCGATCGCCAGCAATTGCGTTCCCTGATCCGTCAGGCCCAGCATGAGGTTGCGCAAAACAAACCACCTGCGTCGAGCCGCAAGATCTTCAAATACATTCGGGAGCTGGACGAGACTCAACGCGGCCTGCGTTGAAAATCGCCACCGGGTGGCCGTCCTGCGCGCCACCCGAAAGCCCCGCCTCTCTTATGCGCCCGTGCCACCCACGGTAATCGCATCGATTTTCAGCGTTGGCTGGCCGACACCCACCGGCACCGACTGCCCATCCTTGCCACACGTACCCACACCGCTGTCCAGCGCCAGATCGTTACCGACCATCGACACCCGGCTCATCGCCTCGGGGCCGTTGCCGATCAACGTCGCGCCTTTGACCGGTGCGGTGATCTTGCCGTCTTCGATCAGGTAGGCCTCGCTGGTCGAGAACACGAACTTGCCGCTGGTGATATCGACCTGACCGCCACCGAGGTTGGCGCAGTAGATGCCCTTCTTCACCGAGGCGATGATTTCTGCCGGATCGCTTTCGCCACCGAGCATGTAGGTGTTGGTCATCCGTGGCATCGGCAGGTGCGCGTAGGATTCGCGGCGACCGTTACCGGTGCGCGCCACGCCCATCAGCCGCGCGTTGAGCTTGTCTTGCATATAGCCCTTGAGTACGCCGTTTTCGATCAGCGTGGTGCACTCGGTCGGCGTGCCTTCGTCATCGACGCTCAGCGAACCGCGACGGCCGCTCAAGGTGCCGTCATCGACGATGGTGCATAACTTGGAGGCAACCATTTCACCCATGCGCCCGCTGTAGGCCGAGCTGCCCTTGCGGTTGAAGTCGCCTTCCAGACCGTGACCGACCGCTTCGTGCAGCAGCACGCCGGACCAGCCGGAACCCAGCACCACCGGCAAGGTACCGGCCGGCGCCGGAATCGCTTCCAGATTGACCAGAGCCTGGCGCAGCGCTTCGCGGGCATAACCCATGGCGCGGTCTTCGGCGAGGAAGTAGCGGTAATCGGTACGCCCACCGCCGCCGTGCCCGCCGCGTTCGCGACGGCCATTCTGTTCGACGATGACGCTTACGTTGAAACGCACCAGTGGACGCACGTCGGCGGCCAGGCCACCGTCGGTGGAGGCCACCAGGATTCGCTCCCAGACCCCGGCCATGCTCACGCTGACCTGTTGAATCCGTGGGTCGAGTGCGCGGGTGGCAACGTCGATGCGTTTGAGCAACTCGACTTTTTCCGCGCGGCTGAGCACTTCCAGCGGGTTATCGGGCGCGTACAGTTGCGCGACGTCCTGGCTGGTGAACGCCTGCACGGTGCCGTTCTGCCCGGCGCGGGAGATCGAACGCGCCGCACGCGCCGCTGCACCGAGGGCCTCGAGGGTGATCGCGTTGCTGTAGGCAAAACCGGTTTTCTCACCGGACTGCGCGCGCACGCCGACACCCTGATCGAGGTTGAAGCTGCCTTCCTTGACGATGCCGTCTTCCAGCGCCCACGACTCGGAGATCTGGCCCTGGAAATACAGGTCGGCGGCATCGATGCCCGGCCCGGCCAGATCGCCGAGCACGCCTTGCAGGCTCTCGATCGTGACACCGCCGGGTGCCAACAGGTGATCACTGACTGAGGACAACAACTCGCTCATAGGTTTACGCCTTAAATTCGTGTTCTGAAGCAGGCCGCTGGGCGCCCTGCGAGAAAAACCGCCGATGACGCGTCACCGGCATGCGCGCCCGGATGGACGCTTGTTCATCGCTGTCGCGGGCGGCCAGCAACACCGCCTCGCCTTGATCCTGCTGGGCCAGCACACGCCCCCACGGATCGACAATCGCCGCATGCCCGAAGGTCTCGCGTGGCCCCGGATGACTGCCGCCCTGGGCGGCCGCGAGGATATAACACTGTGTTTCGATGGCCCGCGCGCGGATCAGTACATCCCAATGCGCGGCGCCGGTTACGGCCGTAAACGCCGACGGTGCGGTAATCAACTCGGCACCGGCGGCACGCAATTCACTGTACAGCTCCGGGAAACGCAAGTCGTAACACACGCTCAGACCGACGCGCCCCACCGGCGTATCCGCTACCACCACATTACCGCCATAAGCATAGTCATCGGATTCACGGTATTGGCCGCGATTGTCGGCGACATCGACATCGAACAGATGCAGCTTGTCATAGCGCGCGACGACCTCGCCGTATTCATTGATCAACAACGAGCAGGCATTGGCTTTGGCCGTGGGTTGACCCAACGGTGGCAACGGCAAAGTGCCGGCGACTATCCATAAGGTGAGGTCGCGGGCGGTCTGTTTCAACCAGGGCAGGATCGGCCCTTCGCCCAAGGCCTCGGCGCGGCCGATATCGGCGACGTCACGACGGCCCATGGCGGCGAAGTTTTCCGGCAGCACCGCAAGTTTCGCCCCGCCGGCGGCGGCCTGTTCAAGCAGGCGTCGGGCTTGGGCCAGATTGGCCAGCACGTCGCTCTGGCTGACCATTTGAATCACCGCTAAAGACATGGCGAACTCCCAAAGAGGTGTTTGGCCATGCTACTCCATCGCTTCAAGGCCGGGCCGTTCAAAAAGGCTTGTCGAAGGTGATTTTCGGCTCTTTCCATGGGCCTTTGACGGTGTACTTGACGCTGGCGAAGCGCGCCACGCGGTCGCCGATCAGCTTGTCGATGAGGAACAGCGCGCCGCCGACCGCCGGTGCGCCGACGAGCAGCGCGGCGATCGGCAGGTTGTTGGTCACCGGCAAGGTCACCAGCAATTTCGCATCGACCTTGTCACCGACCAGATCCAGCGTGCCGTCCAATTCCAGGTTGCTCGAAGGCCCGGTCAGGCGAATCGGCTCACGTGTCACGTAGACACCGTTGTTCGCCACCAGCAAACCTTTGACCCGGTCGTAGCTCAAGCCTTTGCCGAACAGGTCGGAGAAGTCCAGACGCAGGCGCCGGCCGATCGAGTTGAAGTTGAGCAGGCCGAACACCCGCAGCGCCTGAGCACCGCCTTCCACTTCAACGAACTGGCCCTTGTTCAGCGAGGCGTCGAGGGTGCCGGAGAAGCGCTTGGTCGCCAGCCACGCCGGCGAGCCCGGCCAACGGCCATCGACATCCATGTGGAATTCTTCACTGGTGACGCTTGGCGCGAAGCCCCAGCCTTTGAGCACGTCAGCCAGATTCTTACCGCCAATACGACCCTTGTACCAACTGCTGGTCGCCCCCGGCGCGCCTTCCCAGCCACCGTTGCCTTGCAGCAGGATTCCCTTGAGGCCCATATCGAGGTTGTTCAGTGCGATGCCCTTGGCGGTCGGCCGCACTTTCAGCGACCAGCCACCGACCAGATCGGGGCCGAGGAACAATTGATTGAGGGTGATATCCAGCGCCGGGATTTTCGTCGGGTCGACCGACGCCAGTGGATCCGGCGCGTTCTCGTCAGCCTGCACCGCCGGGTCCGGCGCTGGCAGTTTCACGTATTGCAGATTCACCGCAATCGGCACGCCCTTGGCGTCCGGCAGGCTGGCCGTGCCCTTGGCCTGCTGACTATCGAGAGCGAGATTCCATGCGCCGGGCTTGCGATTGATCTGCACCGAGGCCTGATCCAGTGTGGTGCCGAGCGCGGTCAACTTGCCGACTTTGACGTCAGCGCTGCTGAGCAGTTGCTTGGCGCTGCCGCCCGGATCCCCGCCGGCGTATTTGTTGGCCAGATCCTGCCACGGCGCAACGTCCAGCTCTGATAGCACCCCACGAATGCGCAGACCCTTGGCGCCCGGCAACACCGCTTCGCCAGCGCCGAGAAACAGTTCGCCACGGCCGTCGGCAAAATTACTCGGCGGCGCGGCAAAGGTGAAATTGGCCAGTTGATCGTAATTGACCCAGTAACGCCGCTCCTGCCCTTGCAAGGTCATGCGGAATACCGTGTCACGTCCGACATCGGCGGCCATGCCGAACGGCGCCGGCAAATCCACTGCCACGCCTTTGAGGCTGGAGCTGACCAGCAACTGGCTATCGGCCCCGGAAAGATTCAGCTGCAACTGATAAGGAATCGTCCCGGACACCGGCAACGGCTGGGTCACGCCCAGCCAGTCAGTGAGCTTTTTCACTTCAACCTGTCCGGATGCGGCCACCCGAGTCTTGATCTGGTTGGGGCTGCCATCCGCGAAGATCTGCGCAGTGACCGGTTTGTCGAAGGCCCGTGCAGAGATGTTCTGGCCGCTGAGGCCTTTATTGCTGTCGAAACGGAAATCGCCCTTGAGCTGGCTCAGTTCGAGCTTAGGTTCGGCCAGCTTCAGCCGCGCGTTGGCGGTTTTGAAATCGACGAGGATTTTCGGCTGTTCGCCCTTGGCCAGCGGAATATCCAGCTTGAGCTTGCCATTCAGATCACCGGCGCCCTCCCAACCGGCAAAGGTCTCGCCAGTGCCAATCGGCGCGTCCTGAAGAATCTTCAAGCCATCGCCCAGGCCACCGGCAAATGCGCCATCAAGGAACAAATGCGAGTTCTGTCCGGCCGGTACGTGAGGAATATTGACGAAGACATCGCTGACTTGCGTATCGAGCAATTGGCCTTTGCTGGCCCAGATGCGCACGCCGCTGTCCTCGATGAACACGTCGCCGCTGACCTTGCTCACGTGCGGCCAGCCCGGCTGAAAGGCCAGTTCGGCGTCGTGCACTTTGAAGAACAAACTGATGCTGCGATCAGCCTCGCCGGCGTTCTTGCTCAGCGAGCCCTGATACTGGAAGAAGCCCTGGTCCACCGCGCCTTTGAGGATCGCCGTGCGCAGCCACTCATCCAGCGCCGGGCTCAACACCGCCGGCAGATATTTTGCGGTATAGCGACCGTCGCCATCGACCAGGCCGACGCGCAGGTCCATGTAGTCTTCCTGGCTATGGTCGAAGTGCAGGCGGATGAGGAAGTCGCCGGCAATCTTGCCTTCTTCGCCCAGCACCTTCAGGTACGGCGCAATCAGGGTGAAGCCATCCTTGTCGAGCTTCCAGGTCAGCCGCGCATTGGCCTGCAGGTATTGCCATGGCTTGGCGAAAATCGGATCGAGGTGCAGGACGAAGTCCTTGCTGTCGAGGCGCAACTCGCCGCCGTCCAGATTGCCGCTGAGGCTGCCGCTGACATTTCGCGCCGCTGGGGCGCCGTGGTAGGCATCGAAACCGACATTATCGAGGTTGGCGGCAAAGCCGAATTTGTTGCCATCGGTGGCGGTCGGACGGAAATCCAGCAGGACGTTGCGCAGGCCGCCGGTTACCTTCAACCGCTCGACCACTGTGGCGAAGCTTTGCGGCAACGGCCCCAACGCATTGAGCAGCGGCGTGATCGGGGTCAGATCGAGGCGATCGGCCTGCAAATGCCAGAGCTCTTCAGCCTTGGCGCTGGCGCGAGTCTGCTGCACCTGCACATGGGATTCCCAGCGGGTGTCGCCGAAGCTCATCGCCAGTGAATCAAGAGTGACCTTCGCGCCCTCGGCGGTGTTGCGGTAATAGGCGTTGAGCGCCAGATTGTTGATCTGGATCGGCTTGCGCTCGGCGTAGGCGCCGGTCACTTGCGGCGCATTCAGGCGCAACGCGGCGCTTTGCAACGCGCCTTCGGCCCAATCGACCCAGAGTTCACCGCCGGCCTTGATCTCGGAAAAATTCCATTGCTGGGTCAGGCGCTCGGGCAGCCATTTCGCCCAGTCGCTCTGCGGCAGGCTGGCATAACCCTCGATGACGCTGTTCTGCCACTGATCAGGACGCAACTGGCTGCGCAGGCTCAGCGCGACAGGTTGGCCGTCGGGCAAGGTCAGACGCGCGTCGAGACGCTGGCGGCTGGCGCCGGTGCGCAGATTCAGACCGACATAGGTGAGCGTCATGGGCGCGTGGTCGAGCGGTTGCAAGGTCACCTGGCTATCGAGCACCGACAGTTGCTTGATCATCTGCGAGCGCTGAAAAAGTTGCGCTGCATCGAACGGCTGGTCCTTCTGCACCGGCAGGCCTTCCAGCGCCCAGGTACCGTCGTCGGCTTCCTTGAGGCTGATCTTCAAACCGTTGAGTTCGATATGCGCGAGGCGCACTTCGCGGGCGAGCAAGCTGCCCCACATATCCGGGACTACCCGTACGCGGTCGAGGCGCAGCGCGTTGGCGCCGTCGCCGACCATCACGTCATGGGCCAGCAGGATCGGTGCGAAACCGCTCCAGTTGCCCTCCAGCTCACCGATCTGCAAGGGCATGCCGAGGGCCGCGCTGGCCTTGTCTTCGATGTCGGCGCGGTATTCCGCCACCAGTGGCGTCAGCTCGCGGCCGAGGCTGACGTACAACGCCATCAACACCAGAACCAACGCGCACAGGCCCAGCCCCCAGCGGGTGAGTGCGGCCAGAATGCGTGTCAGACGCTCCATGTCAGTTGGCTCCCATGGCAAAAATACTGCGAAAAGCTGAGGCCAGCCGCGTTGAATGAGTGGTGATGCAGGGCTTCAGAGCAGCACCACGTCATATTGTTCCTGGGAATACATGGTTTCCACCTGAAAACGTATGGTGCGACCGATAAAGCCTTCAAGCTCGGCGACGTTACCGGATTCTTCGTCAAGCAAGCGATCGACCACTTTCTGGTTGGCCAGTACCCGATAACCCTCGGCCTGATAGGCCCGCGCCTCGCGCAGAATCTCACGGAAGATCTCGTAACAGATGGTTTCAGCGGTTTTCAGCTTGCCGCGTCCCTGGCAACTGCTGCACGGTTCGCACAGCACCTGTTCGAGACTTTCACGGGTGCGCTTGCGGGTCATCTGCACCAGGCCCAGCTCGGTGATGCCGATGATGTTGGTCTTGGCGTGATCGCGCTCCAGCTGTTTCTCCAGAGTGCGCAGGACCTGACGCTGGTGCTCTTCATCTTCCATGTCGATGAAGTCGATGATGATGATCCCGCCGAGGTTGCGCAGGCGCATCTGCCGGGCAATCGCCGTGGCCGCTTCGAGATTGGTCTTGAAAATGGTTTCTTCGAGATTGCGATGACCGACGAACGCCCCGGTGTTGACGTCGATGGTGGTCATGGCTTCCGCCGGATCGATCACCAGATAGCCGCCGGACTTCAGCGGCACCTTGCGCTCGAGCGCGCGCTGGATTTCGTCTTCGACACCGTACAGATCGAAGATCGGCCGCTCGCCCGGATAGTGTTCCAGACGATCGGCGATTTCCGGCATCAGTTCGGCGACGAATTGCGTGGTTTTCTGGAAGGTTTCCCGCGAGTCGATGCGGATCTTCTCGATTTTCGGATTGACCAGATCACGCAGGGTGCGCAGGGCCAGGCCGAGGTCCTCGTAGATCACGCTCGGCGCGGCGATGGTCTTGATCTGTTCGTTGATCTGGTCCCAGAGGCGCCGCAGGTAGCGGATGTCCATGAGGATTTCATCAGCGCCGGCACCTTCAGCAGCCGTGCGCAGAATGAAGCCGCCGGCCTCCTTGATGCCTTCTTTGGCCACGCAATCGCTGACCACCTGCTTGAGACGCTCGCGCTCGGCTTCGTCTTCGATCTTCAGGGAAATGCCAACGTGGGCAGTGCGCGGCATGTACACCAGATAACGCGAAGGAATCGACAGTTGTGTGGTCAGGCGTGCGCCTTTGGAGCCGATCGGGTCTTTGGTGACTTGCACCACCAGACTTTGGCCTTCGTGCACCAGCGAACTGATGCTTTCCACCGCCGGGCCTTCACGCAGGGAGATTTCGGCGGCGTGAATGAAAGCCGCACGATCGAGGCCGATGTCAACAAATGCCGCCTGCATGCCCGGCAGTACGCGAACGATCTTGCCTTTATAGATGTTGCCGACGATCCCGCGTTTCTGCGTGCGCTCGACGTGGACTTCTTGCAGCACACCGTTTTCGACCACCGCCACGCGCGATTCCATCGGCGTGATGTTGATCAGAATCTCTTCACTCATGGCAGGATCTCGTTCAGGCATGTTCACGATAGTGGCCGCATCTGGATTCGTACGACGCTCAGGGCGTGTTCAGGTTTTGCCAACAGGGTATGCCGAAATGGCCCAACACCTCGCAGGTTTCGCACAGCGGCAGGCCGACCACCGCCGAATAGCTGCCGTCGAGCCCGGCGACAAACACCGCACCCAGGCCTTGAATGCCATAGCCGCCGGCCTTGTCGCGCGGTTCGCCACTGGCCCAGTAGGCGCCGGCCTCTTCGCGGCTGATGCTGCGGAAACGCACGCGACTGCGCACCACCCGCGACTCGCAGCGCTCACCTTCAAGCACGGCGATGGCGGTCAGCACTTCGTGTTCGCTGCCGGACAACATCATCAGCATGGCGCATGCGTCGGCTTCGTCCACCGGTTTGCCAAGTATTTTGCCGTCGAGTACCACAGCGGTGTCGGCGCCAAGCACGCAGAACGGCTGGTCAGAGACGACCGAGCGGCGCCCGGCCTCAGCCTTGCCACGCGCGAGGCGCTCGACATAGGCCGAAGGGGATTCTTCAGGAAGCGGGGTTTCGTCGATGTCCGCGCTGATGGCGGAGAACCGCACGCCGATCTGCGTGAGCAATTCACGGCGGCGCGGTGAGCCGGAGGCGAGGTAAAGCAGTTTCATCAAAACATCTCCCTGTTCAGTGCCCTGCTTCACCGGCTCAATAGATTCTGTAGCGTCGGCACATCCCGCGAAGGGCGAAACTGACCCACGGCCAGAGCAAGGCACTGACCAGCGCCGGCAAGACCAGCGCCAGGGTTGGCTGACGGTTGCCGGTCAGAGCGCTGAGCCACAGTTGCGCCAATTGTGCGAGGCCGAAGATCACCAGGATCACCAGGCACTGCTGCCACATCGGGAACATGCGCAGGCGCTGCTGCAACGACAACACGAGGAAAGTAATCAGGGTCAGGATCAGCGCGTTCTGCCCGAGCAGGTCGCCCTGCAGGACATCTTCGGCCAGCCCCAGACAGAACGCCGTGACCATGCCGACCGTGTGCGGCATGTACAGCGCCCAAAACGTCACGAGCAAGGCCAGCCACAGCGGGCGGAGGATTTCCATGAAGATTGGCAACGGCGATACGCTGAGCAGGATGCCGACGAAGAATGTCAGCCAGATCATCCAGCCGTTTCCGGATTTTTTCGCGCCGACCATTATTCTCGTCCCCCGGTAGTCGCTGGCGGTTTCGCCGGTGGTTTGCTCGCGGCCGGCGGTTTGGCAGCGGCCGGAGCGGCAGCGGGCGGTTTGCTCGCGGCAGGCTTGGCAGGCGTGGCGGCAGGCGCTGCGGCTTCAGTGGCCGGCGCTGCGGTAGCGGTCGACGGCGTGGCAGGCATGATCAACGGTTTCGGCACGCTGGCCGGCAACATCGGGCCGCCGCCGTGGGCATCGAGCTGTTCCTGCGCCTGGGCCGCGTCATTGGCGCGTTCCTCGGCGGTGCGGCTGTCGCTGAACACCAGCAGCAGGTAGCGGCTGCGGTTCAGGGCGGCAGTCGGTACGGCGCGGACAATGGCAAACGGTTGGCCGGAATCGTGGATGACTTCCTTGACCGTGGCCACCGGATAACCGGCCGGGAATCGCTGGCCGAGGCCGGAGCTGACCAGCAGGTCGCCCTCTTTGATGTCTGCCGTGTCGGCGACATGACGCAGTTCCAGCCGTTCCGGGTTGCCGGTGCCGCTGGCAATCGCGCGCAGACCGTTACGATTCACCTGCACCGGAATGCTGTGAGTGGTGTCGGTCAGCAGCAGAACGCGCGAGGTGTACGGCATCAATTCAACCACCTGGCCCATCAGCCCGCGTGCATCGAGCACCGGTTGACCGAGCACCACGCCGTCGCGCTCACCTTTGTTGATGATGATGCGATGGGTGAAGGGGTTGGGGTCCATGCCGATCAGCTCGGCCACTTCGACCTTTTCATTGACCAATGCAGAGGAATTGAGCAACTCGCGCAGCCGAACGTTCTGCTCGGTCAGGGCCGCGAGCTTTTGCATGCGCCCCTGCAACAGCAGGTTTTCGGTCTTGAGTTTTTCGTTTTCGGCGACGAGCTCGGTGCGGCTGCCGAACTGACTGGCGACCCCTTCCCACAAGCGGCCGGGCAGGTCAGTGATCCAGTAGGCATCCATGAGCACCAGCGACGCTTGCTTGCGCGCGGGCTTGAGCAGGTCGAAACGTGCATCGACCACCATCAGTGCGACCGCGAGCACGGCCAGCACCAACAGGCGCACGCCCAACGAAGGGCCTTTGGTGAAAAGCGGTTTAATAAGCCGCTCCTCCCAGGCAAATGTTCTGTTTATTCATACGGCATCAAACCGGCCTGGATGAAGACTGACAGAAGATAAACGCCAACAGGCAGCACTGCAAAGTGCTGCCTGTGCGTTCACCCACGTATTGCATTCGAAGCTTATTCGCTCGAAAGCAGATCCATGGTGTGCTTATCCATCATTTCCAGCGCACGGCCACCGCCGCGAGCAACGCAAGTCAGCGGATCTTCGGCAACGATCACCGGCAGACCGGTTTCCTGAGCCAGCAACTTGTCGAGGTCACGCAGCAGCGCGCCACCACCGGTCAGCACCAGGCCACGCTCGGCGATGTCGGAAGCCAGTTCCGGCGGCGATTGCTCCAGCGCGCTTTTCACGGCCTGAACGATGGTTGCCAGCGACTCTTGCAGAGCCTCAAGCACTTCGTTGGAGTTCAGGGTGAATGCGCGTGGAACGCCTTCGGCCAGGTTGCGACCGCGAACATCGACTTCGCGCACTTCGCCGCCCGGGTAGGCCGTCCCGATTTCCTGCTTGATGCGCTCAGCGGTGGATTCACCGATCAGGCTGCCGTAGTTGCGGCGCACGTAGGTGATGATCGCTTCGTCGAAACGGTCGCCGCCGACACGTACGGATTCGGCGTAGACCACACCGTTCAGGGAGATCAGGGCGATCTCGGTGGTACCACCACCGATGTCCACGACCATCGAACCGCGCGCTTCTTCAACCGGCAGGCCGGCACCGATCGCAGCAGCCATCGGCTCTTCGATCAGGAACACTTCACGGGCACCGGCGCCAAGGGCCGATTCACGGATGGCGCGACGCTCAACCTGGGTGGACTTGCATGGAACGCAGATCAGCACACGAGGGCTGGGCTGCAGGAAACTGTTTTCGTGAACCTTGTTGATAAAGTACTGCAGCATCTTTTCGCAGACGCTGAAGTCGGCGATCACGCCGTCCTTCATCGGACGAATGGCGGCAATGTTGCCCGGCGTACGGCCGAGCATGCGCTTGGCCTCGGTGCCGACAGCGACGACACTTTTCTGGTTACCGTGTGTCCGAATGGCCACAACCGATGGCTCATTCAGGACGATACCGCGCTCGCGCACGTAAATAAGGGTGTTGGCAGTGCCCAGGTCAATGGAAAGATCGCTGGAAAACATGCCACGCAGTTTCTTGAACATGGGAAAGGGACCCTAGGCAACGCGTGGGTAAAAAAGTGCGGCAAACTCTAACAACGACAGGGATTTTGGGCAAGGCGCCAATATGTTAAATTGGCCGCTTTTCTGTGCACCAAGCCCCACAATCGCGGCCTTATGACCGTAGAAGTGCGGTAGTGTTCCGACAATCTAACACACGGACGCCGTCCGTTCTGTTTTCCACTGGAGAATCCCGATGGCGCTAGAACGCTCCGACGTGGAAAAAATCGCGCATCTGGCCTGCCTTGGCCTCAACGATGCCGATCTTCCGCACATTACTTCCGCCCTCAACAGCATTCTCGGGCTGGTCGACGAAATGCAGGCCGTTGATACCGACGGTATCGAGCCGCTGGCCCACCCCCTGGAAGCCAGTCAGCGCCTGCGCGCCGACGTGGTGACCGAGACGAATAATCGCGAGGCCTACCAGTCCATCGCACCAGCGGTCGAAAACGGCCTGTATCTGGTTCCGAAAGTCATCGACTAAAGGGAAAGAGCCTGCAATGCATCAAATGACTCTGGCCGAGATCGCCCGCGGTCTCGCCGATAAAAAGTTTTCCTCCGAAGAGCTGACCAAAGTCCTGCTGGCGCGTATTACCCAGCTCGATCCGCAGCTCAACAGTTTCATCAGCCTCACCGAGGATCTGGCCATCGAGCAGGCGAAAGCCGCCGATGCACGCCGGGCCAACGGTGAGAGCGGCGCCCTGCTCGGCGCGCCGATCGCCCACAAGGATCTGTTCTGCACCCAGGGCATCCGCACCAGCTGCGGCTCGAAGATGCTCGACAACTTCAAGGCTCCATACGACGCCACCGTAGTCGCGAAACTGGCCGCTGCCGGCGCCGTGACCCTGGGCAAGACCAACATGGACGAATTCGCCATGGGTTCGGCCAACGAGTCGAGCTGGTACGGCGCGGTGAAAAACCCGTGGAACCTGGAACACGTGCCGGGCGGTTCGTCCGGCGGCTCGGCGGCGGCGGTTGCCGCTCGTTTGTTGCCAGCCGCCACGGCCACTGACACCGGCGGTTCGATCCGTCAGCCGGCGGCGTTCACCAACCTCACCGGCCTGAAGCCGACCTACGGTCGCGTTTCGCGCTGGGGCATGATTGCCTACGCTTCCAGCCTCGATCAGGGCGGCCCGTTGGCGCGCACGGCCGAAGACTGCGCGATTCTGCTGCAAGGCATGGCCGGCTTCGACCCGAACGATTCCACCAGCATCGATGAGCCGGTTCCGGATTACTCCGCCAGCCTCGGCGAGTCGCTGCAAGGCCTGCGCATCGGCGTGCCGAAGGAATACTTCAGCGCCGGTCTCGACCCGCGCATCGCCGAGCTGATCCAGAACAGCATCCAGCAGCTGCAGAAGCTCGGTGCCGTGATCAAGGAAATCAGCCTGCCGAACATGCAGCACGCCATTCCTGCGTACTACGTGATCGCCCCGGCAGAGGCCTCCTCGAACCTGTCGCGTTTCGACGGCGTGCGTTTCGGCCATCGCTGCGAGAACCCGGAAAACCTCATCGACCTGTACAAGCGTTCCCGTGGCGAAGGCTTCGGCGCGGAAGTGCAGCGCCGGATCATGGTCGGCGCCTACGCGCTGTCCGCCGGTTACTACGACGCCTACTACCTGAAAGCGCAGAAGATTCGTCGTCTGGTGAAGAACGATTTCATGGCTGCCTTCAATGAAGTCGACATCATCCTCGGCCCGACCACGCCGAACCCGGCGTGGAAACTCGGCGCGAAGAACAGCGACCCGGTCGCTGCCTATCTGGAAGACGTCTACACCATCACCGCCAACCTCGCCGGCCTGCCGGGCCTGTCGATGCCGGCCGGTTTTGTCGATGGTCTGCCGGTGGGCGTGCAGTTGCTCGCGCCGTATTTCCAGGAAGGCCGTTTGCTCAATGTTGCGCACCAGTATCAGCTCAACACTGACTGGCACACCCGCACCCCAACCGGCTTCTGAGGAGACACACATGCAATGGGAAGTCGTGATCGGGCTGGAGATTCACACTCAGCTCACCACCCGGTCGAAAATCTTTTCCGGTAGTTCCACCACCTTCGGTTCCGAGCCGAACACCCAGGCCAGCCTGATCGACCTTGGCATGCCCGGTGTGCTGCCGGTGCTCAACCAGGAAGCGGTGCGCATGGCGGTGATGTTCGGTCTGGCGATTGACGCCGAGATCGGCCAGCACAACGTATTCGCCCGCAAGAACTACTTCTACCCGGACCTGCCGAAGGGCTACCAGATCAGCCAGATGGAATTGCCGATCGTTGGCAAAGGCCACCTGGACATCGCCCTGGAAGATGGCACGGTCAAACGCGTCGGCATCACCCGCGCGCACCTTGAAGAAGACGCCGGCAAGAGCCTGCACGAAGAATTCAACGGTGCCACGGGCATCGACCTGAACCGTGCCGGCACGCCGCTGCTGGAAATCGTCTCCGAGCCGGACATGCGCAGCGCCAAGGAAGCCGTGGCTTACGTCAAGGCGATCCATGCGCTGGTGCGCTACCTGGGCATCTGCGACGGCAACATGGCCGAAGGCTCGCTGCGTTGCGACTGCAACGTCTCGGTGCGCCCGAAAGGCCAGGTCGAGTTCGGCACTCGCTGCGAGATCAAGAACGTCAACTCGTTCCGTTTCATCGAGAAGGCGATCAACTCCGAGATCCAGCGCCAGATCGAGCTGATCGAAGACGGCGGCAAGGTCATCCAGCAGACTCGCCTGTACGACCCGAACAAGGACGAGACCCGTCCGATGCGTTCGAAAGAGGAAGCCAACGACTACCGTTACTTCCCCGATCCGGATCTGCTGCCGGTGGTCATCGAAGAGTCGTTCCTCGGTGAAGTGCGAGCGACCCTGCCGGAACTGCCACCGCAAAAGCGCGAACGCTTTCAGAGCCAGTTCGGTCTGTCGGCCTACGACGCCAACGTGCTGGCCACCAGCCGTGAACAGGCGGATTACTTCGAGAAAGTCGCGGCCATCGGTGGCGACGCGAAACTGGCGGCGAACTGGGTGATGGTCGAGTTGGGCAGCCTGCTCAACAAGCAGGGCCTGGACATCGAAGACTCGCCAGTCTCCGCCGAGCAACTGGGCGGCATGCTGCAGCGCATCAAGGACAACACCATCTCCGGCAAGATCGCCAAGGTGGTGTTCGAAGCGATGGCCAACGGCGAAGGCAGTGCTGACGAGATCATCGAGAAGCGCGGCCTCAAGCAAGTCACCGACACCGGCGCGATCTCGGCTGTGCTCGACGAAATGCTCGCGGCCAACGCCGAACAGGTCGAACAGTACCGCGCGGCAGACGAAGCCAAACGCGGCAAGATGTTCGGCTTCTTCGTCGGCCAGGCCATGAAAGCCTCCAAAGGCAAGGCCAACCCGCAGCAGGTGAACGAATTGCTGAAAAGCAGGCTCGAAGGCTGACCACCAATGGAGCCAGATCCAAAGCCTGGCTCCATCCCCTGTGGAAGGGACCTGTGGCGAGGGGATTTATCCCCGTTGGGCCGCGAAGCGGCCCCTATTGCTGAGCTTGATTTGCACCAGATAAACCGAGTTCTCAGTTTTGGGACTGCTGCGCAGTCCAACGGGGATAAATCCCCTCGCCACAGGTCACTCCTACATTTGATCCGGGATACCTTTGAATGAAGCGTCTGTTGCTGAGCAGCGCCCTGCTCTCTCTGCTGGCCGGTTGCGCCAGTACCGACACCATCGACCCGCACGGTTACGACCAGACCGGCGTCGCCTCCTACTATGGAGCCAAACATCACGGTAAACGCACCGCCAGCGGCGAAGCGTTCAACCAGCATTCCCTGACCGCCGCCCACCGCCAGTTGCCGTTCGGTACGCGGGTGAAGGTCACCAATCTGAAAAATGACGAATCAGTCGTGGTCCGCATCAATGACCGTGGCCCGCACACCCGTGGCCGGCTGATCGATCTGTCGCGCGAGGCCGCCGATGAAATCGGCATGCTGCGCAGCGGCACCGCACGGGTTCGCGTGCAGGCCCTGGACTGATGGAGCGCCGACCATTTTCGGACTAGCCGATCTGCCGCTGATCAACGTCATCGAACTGCTCAGCGGCCTGGTTCTTTTGCTCATCGGCGCCGAGCTGATGGTGCGCGCCGCCGTGCGTCTGGCCGAGCGCCTGCATGTGCGTCCGTTGATCATCGGCCTGACCATCGTCGCCCTCGGCAGCAGCGCGCCGCAGATGACAGTGAGCCTGCAAGCGGCGCTGACCGACAACCCGGACATCGCCGTCGGCAGCGTGGTCGGCAGCGGCATCTTCAACATCCTCGTAACCCTTGGCCTGTCGGCACTGATCATTCCGCTGCGCGTGTCGCGGCAACTGGTGCGCCTGGATA
Source organism: Pseudomonas iranensis (assembly GCF_014268585.2). NCBI lineage: Bacteria > Pseudomonadati > Pseudomonadota > Gammaproteobacteria > Pseudomonadales > Pseudomonadaceae > Pseudomonas > Pseudomonas iranensis. The sequence goes on along the minus strand of NZ_CP077092.1, from coordinate 1,166,438 downwards.
TCCCGCTGATGATCGGCGCCAGCCTGCTGGTATTCATCCTCGCCTGGAATAAAGACCTCGGGCGTTTCGACGGCGTCCTGCTGCTCGGGGCGTTGGCGCTGTACCTTGGCTTGTTGTTCCGCCAGTCGCGACACTCCACGCGACCTCATACAGAACGACCAACCGAGACGCAGCAATCCTGGCTGATCAGTGGGCTGATGATTCTCGCTGGCCTGACCATGCTGGTGTTCGCCGGGCGTTTGCTGCTCGGCGCCGCCGTGGTCGTGGCCACCGACTTGGGCCTGTCGGAACGGGTCATCGGTCTGACCGTGGTCGCGGTCGGCACTTCGCTGCCGGAACTGGCAACCTCGCTGATCGCCGCCCTGCGCGGGCAGCGTGACATTGCCGTGGGCAACGTGATCGGCGCCAATCTGTTCAACCTGCTCGGGGTGCTCGGCCTGACGGCGCTGCTCGCACCGACGCCGCTTTCCGTTTCCCCGAATGCGCTGGATTTCGACTTGCCGGTGATGCTCGGCGTCGCTGCGCTGTGCCTGCCGGTGTTCTATTCCGGCTACCGCGTGACCCGGGCCGAAGGCTTGCTGCTGCTCGGTTTGTATCTGGTCTACGGGCTGCATGTGGTGTCGTTCACCACCGGCATGCCGCTGGCCGGAAAACTCGAGCGCTTGATGCTGTTTTATGTCCTGCCGGCGCTGCTGACGTTTCTGCTGTTCACGTCGATCCGCGCCTGGCGTCGCCAACACCACAAGAGAGATGTGCCATGAGCGAGTCGAAGCAGTCCGGGGTTGAAATCCGTCGTCAGGTCATGGGCGATGCGTTCGTTGATCGCGCCCTGGGCAACGCCACCGAGTTCACCCAGCCGTTGCAGGATTTCGTCAATGAACACGCCTGGGGCGGGGTGTGGAATCGCGAAGGTTTATCGCTGAAAACCCGCAGCCTGATCACCCTCGCCGCACTGACCGCGTTGAAGTGTCCGCAGGAGTTGAAAGGCCACGTGCGCGGTGCGCTGAACAACGGCTGCACGGTGGAAGAGATTCGCGAAGCGCTGCTGCATTGCGCGGTGTATGCCGGCGTGCCGGCGGCGATCGATGCGTTTCGCGCGGCGCAGGAAGTGATCGACAGCTACCAGAAACCGCAGTGACCGCCTTCGCGAGCAGGCTCGCTCCCACATTTGCAATGCGTTTCCCTGTGGGAGCGAGCCTGCTCGCGAAGAGGCCCTGGCAGACACCACAAATCCTTGTCAGATCCACCCACCCCACTGCAACACGAAGATTCCGACATTGGTGGTGATCGCCGCCATCAACGTGGTCATCACGATAATCGCCGCTGCCAGCTCATGATTGCCCTGCGCTGCCCGGGCCATGACGAAACTTGCCGCCGCCGTCGGGCTGCCAAAGTAGAGAAACAGAATCCCCAGTTCCGCCCCGCGAAAGCCCCACAACCACGCGCCCACGGTTGCCAGTAACGGCAGACCGACCATCTTCACCAGGCTGGAGCTGAGCGCCATCTTGCCGCTCTTGCGTAACGCTGCGAGTGACAACGTGCCGCCGATACAAATCAGCGCCAGCGGCAAAGTGGTCTGCGCCAGATACTGGCCGGAGGTCTCCAGCCAGCCCGGCAAACCGATCTTGAAATAGGCGAACGGCGCTGCCGAAATCACGCTGATGATCAGCGGGTTGCTGAACACGCTTTTGCAGATGCTCCACGGATCGGACTTGATCACCGGGCTGTACACCGCCAGCACGATGGTCGACAGCGTGTTGTAGAACAGGATCACCAGCGCCGCGAGAATTGCCCCGAGGGAAATGCCGTAATCGCCGTACATGCTTGCCGCGAGTGCCAGGCCGATCACGCCGTTGTTGCCGCGAAACGCGCCCTGGGTGTAGATGCCGCGATCTTCCCGCGGACATTTGAAAATCGCCCAGCCCCAGGCCACGGCGAAACTCACCAGGGTGGCAAGGGAAAAGTAGATGAGGAGCGAAGGTTGCAGCGCGGCGTGCAGGTCAGCGTGGAGAATGCCGAGGAACAGCAGCGCCGGCATGGTCACGTTGAACACCAGCGACGAGGCGGTGTGGATGAAGTTGTCGTTGATCCAGTCGATGCGCTTGAGCAGCACACCGAGAAACAGCATGGCAAACACCGGCGCGGTGATGTTCAGGGTTTCAAGAAAGATTGCCAGCATGCCGGAGAGCCTTGGGTGAGCGTCGATAGGGGGCTAATGATAAGCCACTTTCACCCTGATCGTTCCCACGCTCTGCGTGGGAATGCAGCCCCGGGACGCTCTGCGTCCCAAAGCGTGACGCGGAGCGGCACATGAGGCATTCCCACGCAGAGCGTGGGAACGATCACAGGCACCGCAAGTTCTTAGGCGTCTGGCAGATCGCTTTCGCGAGCAGGCTCGCTCCCACATTTGCAATGCATATCCCTGTGGGAGCGAGCCTGCTCGCGAAGAACGATGACGCGGTCTCAGGTAATCGGCGCCGGGTTGAACAAGGTGATGTCGTTATGCAGCTTGTGCTTCTCCGCCCAGGTCTGTTGCTTGCCACTGGCAACATCCAGGTAATAGTGAAACAACTCCCAGCCCAGTTCTTCGATGGTCGCGCGCCCGGTGGCAATGCGTCCGGCATCGATGTCGATCAGGTCCGGCCAGCGCTGCGCCAGTTCAGTCCGCGTCGATACCTTGACCACCGGCGCCATGGCCAGCCCGTAAGGCGTGCCGCGACCGGTGGTGAACACGTGCAGGTTCATCCCCGCCGCCAGTTGCAGCGTACCGCAGACAAAATCACTCGCCGGCGTCGCGCAGAAAATCAGGCCCTTGTGCTTGAAACGCTCGCCCGGGCCGAGCACGCCATTGATCGCGCTGCTGCCGGACTTGACGATCGAGCCCAAGGACTTCTCGACAATGTTCGACAACCCGCCCTTCTTGTTGCCCGGCGTGGTGTTGGCGCTGCGATCGGCTTCGCCCTTGGCCAGGTAACGGTCGTACCAGTCCATCTCGCGCACCAGCTCTTCGGCGACGGTTTGCGTTTGCGCCCGTGAGGTCAGCAGGTAGATCGCATCGCGCACTTCGGTGACTTCGGAAAACATCACCGTCGCCCCCGCTCGCAGCAGCAAGTCCGAGGCATAACCCAGCGCCGGGTTGGCGGTGATGCCGGAGAACGCATCGCTGCCGCCGCACTGCATACCGAGAATCAGCTCGGAGGCCGGCACGGTTTCGCGGCGGCGCTGGTCGAGTTTCTTCAAGCGCACTTCGGCCAGTTCCATGATCTGTTCGATCATTTCGGTAAAGCCATGACTGGAATCCTGCAAGCGGTACAGCCACGGATCGCTGAGATCCACAGAGGCATCGTCCTCGTGCATCACTTGCCCGGCCTGCAATTTCTCGCAGCCCAGACCGATCACCAGCGCCTCGCCACCCAGGTTCGGGTTGCGCGCCAGATTGCGCACGGTACGAATCGGGATGTAGGCGTCGGTGGCGGTAATCGCCACACCGCAGCCATAGCTGTGGGTCAGCGCCACCACGTCATCGACGTGCGGGTACTTCGGCAGCAGCTCTTCCTTGATGCGCTTGACCGCATGATCAAGCACGCCGGTGACGCACTGCACGGTGGTGGTGATGCCGAGAATGTTGCGCGTGCCGACGGTGCCGTCGGCGTTGCGATACCCCTCGAACGTGAAGCCTTCCAGCGGTGCCTGCGCATCCGGCACATCGGTGGACAGCGGCAAGCTGTCCAGCGGCGGCGCGGTCGGCATGCGCAGTTGATCTTCCTTGACCCAACTGCCGCGTCGGATTGGCTGCAACGCGTAACCAATGATCTGCCCGTAACGAATCACCGGGCCGCCTTCGGGAATATCCTCCAGGGTGACCTTGTGGCTCTGCGGTACGAAATCCAAGGTGACCAGGCCGTCGGCGAACTCGGTACCGGCCGGTACGCCCTGATCGTTGACCACCACTACAACGTTGTCCCGCTCGTGCAGGCGGATGTAGCGCGGCGAGTCGGAATGTTCAATCAACTGCATGACGCCGCTCCTCAGGAATGCGCTTGAGACAAATTGCCGGTGGCTTCAACGCCGCCGCTGGTTGGCGGCTCTTTCAAGACCACACGCTTGATCGGGCCGACGATAACCAGATAGCTGAACACCGCGACCAGTGCGTTGGCGCCGACAAACACCAGCGCCCACTTGAACGAGCCGGTGGAGCTGATGATGTAGCCGATCACGATCGGCGTGGTGATCGAAGCGATGTTGCCGAAGGTGTTGAACAGGCCACCGCTCAGACCGGCGATCTGTTTCGGCGAAGTGTCGGAAACCACCGCCCAGCCCAGTGCGCCAACGCCTTTGCCGAAGAATGCCAGAGCCATGAAGCCCACGACCATCCATTCCACTTCAACATAGTTGCACGCGACGATGCTGCTCGACACCAGCAGGCCGGCGATGATCGGCGCCTTGCGGGCGAAGGTCAGTGAATGGCCCTTGCGCAGCAGGTAATCGGAAATCACCCCACCGAGCACGCCGCCGATAAAGCCGCAGATCGCCGGCAACGAAGCGATGAAACCAGCCTTGAGAATGGTCATGCCACGCTCTTGCACCAGATACACCGGGAACCAGGTCAGGAAGAAATAAGTGATGCCGTTGATGCAGTACTGGCCCAGATACACGCCAAGCATCATGCGATTGGTCAGCAGCTGACGGATGTAATCCCACTTCGGACCGTCGGACTTCTTGCCCTTCTGGTCCATGTCGACCATGCCGCCGTTTTCAGCGATGTGCTTGAACTCGGCCTCGTTGACCCGTGGGTGCTCGCGCGGGCTGTAGATGACTTTCAGCCACACCAGCGAGAACACGATACCGAGGATACCCATGACGATGAACACGTGCTCCCAGCCGAAGCTGTAGACGATCCAGCCCATCAACGGCGCGAACAGCACGGTGGCAAAGTATTGCGCCGAGTTGAAGATCGCCGAAGCGGTGCCGCGTTCAGCGGTCGGGAACCACGCCGCCACGATGCGCGCGTTGCCGGGGAACGATGGCGCTTCGGCCAGGCCCACCAGAAAGCGCAGCATGAACAGCGCAACCACTGCCGTGGACATGCCGAATTCACCGACAAAGCCTTGCAGTACGGTGAACAGCGACCAGGTGAAAATGCTCAGGGCATAGACTTTTTTCGAGCCGAAGCGATCGAGCAGCCAGCCACCGGGAATTTGCCCGGCGACGTAGGCCCAACCGAATGCGGAGAAGATGTAGCCGAGGGTAACGGCGTCGATGCCAAGGTCCTTTTGCAGGCTGGAGCCGGCAATGGCGATCGTGGCACGGTCGGCGTAGTTGATCGTGGTCACCAGAAACAGCATGAGCAGGATCAAATAGCGGACGTGAGTCGGCTTGGAGGATTGCATGCAGATGTACTCCCACTGATTATTTTTATGCGGGTAAAACATTCTTTGGTCTTGTGCCGCGCAGGGCCTCAGGCGATGGCCCGGCGCGGGTGCAGCGGGGTTACGATCCGATGTAACTGGTCTTCACGACCGTGTAGAACTCTTGTGCATAGCGGCCCTGCTCACGGGAGCCGTAGGACGAGCCTTTACGCCCGCCGAACGGTACGTGGTAATCCACACCGGCGGTCGGCAGATTGACCATCACCATCCCGGCCTGGGAGTGGCGCTTGAAGTGGTTGGCGTACTTCAGCGAGGTGGTGGCGATGCCAGCCGACAAGCCGAATTCGGTGTCGTTGGCCATGGCCAGCGCAGCTTCGTAATCGGCCACGCGAACGATGTTGGCAACCGGGCCGAAGATCTCTTCGCGGCTGATGCGCATCGACGCTTCACTGTCGGCAAACAGGGTTGGTGCGAGGAAGTAGCCCTCGGTGTCGCAAGTCACCACACCGCCGCCGCTGACCAGACGCGCACCTTCGGACTGGCCGATGTCGATGTACTTCATGTCCTGTTCAAGCTGCGCCTGGGAAACCACCGGACCGATGTCGGTGCCGGCTTTCAGCGCGTGGCCGACCTTGATCGACTTCATGCGCTCGGCCATCGCCTCAACGAACTTGTCGTGGATGCCGGCGGTGACGATCAGACGGCTCGAAGCCGTGCAGCGCTGGCCAGTGGAGTAGAACGCGCTCTGCACCGACAGCTCGACCGCTTGCTTGAGGTCGGCGTCGTCGAGAATGATCTGCGGGTTCTTGCCGCCCATTTCCAGCTGCACCTTGGCCTGGCGCGAAACGCAGTTGACTGCGATCTGACGACCCACGCCCACCGAACCGGTGAAACTGATGCCATCGACTTTCGGGCTGTTGACCAACGCCTCGCCAACCACGCGACCGCTGCCCATTACCAGGTTGAACACACCGGCCGGGAAGCCCGCGCGGGAAATGATTTCCGCCAGCGCCCAGGCGCAGCCCGGCACCAGATCGGCAGGCTTGAGCACGACGCAGTTGCCGTAGGCCAGGGCCGGAGCAATCTTCCACGCCGGGATCGCAATCGGGAAGTTCCACGGGGTGATCAGACCGACCACGCCCAGCGCTTCGCGGGTGACTTCGACGTTGACGCCCGGGCGCACCGACGGCACGTAGTCACCGGACAGGCGCAGGCATTCGCCGGCGAAGAACTTGAAAATATTGCCGGCGCGGGTCACTTCACCGATCGCTTCCGGCAGGGTCTTGCCCTCTTCACGGGCCAACAGCGTGCCGAGCTCTTCGCGACGGGCGAGGATCTCGCTGCCGACTTTATCCAGCGAATCGTGACGGGCCTGAATGCCCGAAGTGGAATACGCCGGGAACGCAGCGCGGGCGGCGTCGATGGCGGCGTTGACCTGGGTCAGGTCAGCCTTGGCGTAATCGCCGATGGTGTCGCTGAGTTCGGACGGGTTGATGTTGGCCGAGTAATCGGCACCGGCGACCCATTCGCCATTGATGTAGTTGTCGTAGCGTTTTGCAGTTGTCACAGGGCAGCCCTCAACTCTAAAAGCCTTCACGCAAAAAGCCGCTGATTGCTCAGCGGCCTCGCTTTTCTGGTTTATTGCGCGCCTTGCTTGTCGATCAGCGCGGCGAGCATTTCGTACTCTTCGCCGGTCAGGTCGGTCAGCGGCGCACGCACCGGACCTGCGTCATAGCCGGCGATTTTTGCACCTGCCTTGACGATGCTCACGGCATAACCGGCCTTGCGGTTGCGGATGTCCAGGTACGGCAGGAAGAAGTCGTCGATGATCTTGCCAACGGTGGCGTGATCTTCGCGAGCGATAGCGTGGTAGAAGTCCATCGCGGTTTTCGGGATGAAGTTGAACACCGCCGAGGAGTAGACCGGCACGCCTAACGCCTTGTAGGCAGCGGCGTAGACTTCGGCGGTCGGCAGACCACCCAGGTAGCTGAAGCGATCACCGAGGCGGCGACGGATCGACACCATCAACTCGATATCGCCCAGGCCATCCTTGTAGCCGATCAGGTTCGGGCAGCGCTCGGCCAGACGTTCCAGCAGCGGCGCGTTGAGGCGGCAAACGTTGCGGTTGTAGACGACCACGCCGATCTTCACCGATTTGCACACGGCTTCGACGTGGGCGGCAACACCGTCCTGGCTCGCTTCGGTCAGGTAGTGCGGCAGCAGCAGCAGGCCTTTGGCGCCCAGACGCTCGGCTTCCTGAGCGTATTCGATGGCCTGGCGGGTCGAACCACCGACGCCGGCGAGGATCGGCACGCTGGTTGCGCAGGTGTCGACGGCAGTCTTGATGATTTCCGAGTATTCGCTGGCGGCCAGGGAGAAGAACTCACCGGTGCCGCCGGCGGCGAACAGAGCCGAAGCGCCATACGGAGCCAGCCATTCCAGGCGTTTGATGTAGCCCGCGCGGTTGAAATCGCCTTGCGCGTTGAAATCGGTCACCGGGAAAGACAGCAGGCCGGCAGAGAGGATGGACTTCAGTTCTTGTGGATTCATTATTCGAACACCCTGGTAGCAACGTTTTATTGTGAGTGGACCGTTCAGCCTTCGCCGAAGTTGTAGGTCATCGTACAACTTAAATAATAACCGTCAACTGCATTTCATCGTTGGCAGGGCTTTTTTGTCCGACAAAATCGCTGTCTATGCTTCTGGAAATCGCTGGAAGGCCCGTCCTTGAAGCATTTTCTCGCGGAAATATCTCGTCTGGATTCGTTTAATTCTGAGAGGACCAGCGGCTCGTAAAGTACGTCGACTGCCACGAAGGATCGTGGCGGACCACTCAAAGGAAGCCGCTATGTCGATGCATTTTGCCGCCCCCACCCTCACCCACGTCGCCCCTGCGCAAGACGACTGCGTGACACTTCAGCTCTCGCAACTGCCGGACATCCTCACCGTGCAGGTGCCGGATTCCAGCGATTTCGCAGCAAACTGGAGCGTCTACGCGATTCTCGGCAGCGATGGAGAAGAACCTGAATGGGAAGGTGATGAAGTGGACACTGGCGCCTGGGATGACGCCGAGGATGAAATGGAAAAGCTCTTCGACATCGAGGTGCAGCTGCCCAAAGAAGCGCTGCAACCGTACCTGGGCCGCGAGGTGGAGCTGAGGTACAAGTTTCGCGATGAATCGAGTATGGAGCCGTATTCGCGGGCGTTGAGGTTGCGGGTTGAGGCGTAAGCATTTCCGCGTTTGAGGCCTGACCGTTGGTCGGGACTGGTATTTCTTACAGGTGCGGCCACGTATTCGTCAGTTCTTAAATGGTTGCGCATGGATGCTGTTGGGCGCCCGTGCCTTAACTATTCATTGCTGACCAAAAGGATCTTGAAGATGACAGCTAAAACAAGCTCGTTACCCGCCCCCCAATTTTCACAAGCGGTGAACGGCGTACTCAAGCTCAGCGAAATCCAGGAGTCGACCGAAGCCGTGGTCCCGGTATATACAGGGTCGGAGGTCGGAGACTCCATCAGGCTTTTGCTCAGGACCACTCACGGGGGTGAGCACACCTATACCCTCAGTGTATCGCCCCCCCCTGGTGACGCCGCCTTTCTATTCCAAATCCCGAAGGACCATCTTGCCCTACTTGCAGTGGCGGGCGACCGCGCGTTTCTGAAGTATGAGGTCACCAAACAGAGCGGCAATATTGGACCTTCGGCTGAAATAGACGTCGGTCTGGAACCTTAACTCGTAACCTTATCCCTGCGCCTGCGCCTCTTCATGGGCCTGGCGCAGTCTTTCGCGGCTGTTGGTCAGATGCAACCGCATTGCGGCGCGCGCAGCATCGGAATCCTGACGGGCAATCGCGTCGTAGATTTCCTCGTGCTCGCGGCTCAGGCGGCCCATGTAGTGCTGTTGATCATCGTGGGCCAAGCGCGCCGAGTTCAGCCGCGTACGTGGAATGATGCTGGTGCCCAGGTGCGTCATGATGTCGGTGAAGTAGCGGTTGCCGGTGGACAGGGCGATTTCCAAGTGGAAAGCGAAGTCCGACGACACCGCATCGCTGGCATGGGAAGCGCTTTCGTTCAAGGCGTCGAGGGCGGCGCGCATGGTTGCCAGTTGCTCGGGGCTGCGGCGCTGCGCGGCGAGGCCGGCGGATTCGACTTCGAGGCTGATGCGCAATTCGAGAATCGCCAGCACGTCACGCAGGGTGACGACGGTGGCCGGATCGATACGGAAACCGCTCGGGCTTGGCGTGTCGAGAACAAAGGTGCCGATGCCGTGGCGGGTTTCCACCTGACCGGCGGCCTGCAGACGGGAAATCGCCTCGCGCACCACAGTGCGGCTGACGCCATGGGCTTCCATGATTGCCGACTCGGTGGGCAATTTGTCGCCACGCTTGAGCAGGCCATCACGGATCTGCTCGCTCAACACCGTCACCAATTCCTGGGCGAGGCTGCGGCGCTTGCGGGGGAGGCGCGGGGTGTCGATCAGCTTTTCCATGGTCTGCATCTTGTCTCGAAAGTTCGGCTTGGCGCCATCATAGCTCAAGCGAGTTGTACGATCACTTTCCGTTCCACACAAATCCTGTGGGAGCTGGCTTGCCAGCGATGAGGCCATATCAGGCGACATAGATGTCGCCTGTTGCGCCGCCATCGCTGGCAAGCCAGCTCCCACAGAGGTATTGCACTATTCAGGCAGTTACGGGTTGCTCCACCAAATGCCCGCTGTCGATCCGCACATGCCGCGGATGGAATCGTTTCAAACTGCTTCGGTGACCGACGCTGACGATGCTCAGACCCGGAATCTCGTCGATCAACGCCTGATACAAGGTCGCCTCGTCCTCTTCATCCATCGCCGATGTAGCCTCGTCCATGTACAGCCATTGCGGTGAATAAAGGAGTGCGCGGGCGAAGGCCAGGCGTTGTTGCTCGCCCGGTGAAAGCATGCGCTGCCAGTGATTGGCTTCATCCAGCCGCCCAATCAAATGCGGCAGACGGCAGGTTTCCAGCACCTGTGCATAACGCTCCGGCGCGTAGGTGTCGCCCGGTTGTGGATAACTCAACGCTTCACGCAATGTGCCGATCGGCAGATAAGGCTTCTGCGGCAAGAACAGATAACGCGCCGCCGGCAAACGAATATTGCCGTGCCCCGCCGGCCACAAATGCCCCATCGCCCGCAGCAATGTGGACTTGCCGCTGCCGGAACGGCCGCTGAGCATCACGCGCTCACCCGGCTCAACGGTCATGTCAGCGTCGGTCAGCAGGTGACGACCATCGGCCAGATCCAGGCCGAGGTTGTGCACCTGCAACTCACTGCCCTGATTCTGCACGTCGATGGCCGGGGTGCGCTGTTCGTTGTCGCTCATGGCCTGACGGAAACTCAGCAAACGATCACAGGTGGCGCGCCACGCGGCGAGATCCGAGTAAGCAGTGATGAACCAGCTGAAATTCTCCTGCACGTTGCCGAACGCCGAGTTGATTTGCATCAGCTCGCCCAGTTCGATCTTGCCGGACAGATAGCGCGGCGCGGCGACGACAAACGGGAAAATGATTGCGATCTGACCGTAACCGGAGGTGAAGAACGTCAGGCGCTTGGACACGCGCATGATGTCCCAGAAATTGTGCCAGACCAGCCCGAAGCGGTTGCTCAGGCGGCGGTTCTCATTCGGTTCGCCGTTGTACAAGGCGATGCTTTCCGCGTTCTCACGCACGCGCACCATGGAAAAACGCAGGTCTGCTTCGAAGCGTTGTTGCTTGTTGTTCAGACCGATCAGACGGCGACCGATCAAATGCGTCAGCCAACTGCCGACCGCTGCATACAACAGCGCACACCAGAACATGTAGCCGGGAATCTCGATGCCGAACACTTCGATACTGCCCGACACGCCCCACAAAATGATCGAGAACGACACCAGACTGACAATCGTGCGCAGCAGCCCGAGGCCCAGGCTCAGGGTGTTGGCGGTGTAAGTGTTGAGGTCTTCGGAAATCCGCTGGTCGGGGTTATCGGTATAACCGCCCTGCTCCAGCTGATAGTAATTCTTGTGGTCTAGCCAGCGCTTGAAGTGCTTTTCGGTCAGCCAAGCCCGCCAGCGGATCGTCAGCATCTGCGTCAGATACAACCGATACACCGCGCCGAGAATCGCCACCGTCGCGATGCCGCAGAAATACAGGATCAACTGCCAGAACGCGGCTTCATCCTTTCTCTGCAAAGCGTTGTAGAAATCCTTGTACCAACTGTTGATCCACACCGAGATCGCTACGCTGAACAGCGTCAGCGCAATTACGGCAATCAGCAACGTCCAGGCCTTGCCCTTCTCTTCGCTGCGCCAGTAAGGCGTGGTCATCGCCCAGACTTTGCGAAAAAACTGCCCGCGCACAGCATCGTTGACCGCGGAATATTCAGCGTTCTGATTCATGGATAAGGCTCGATAGTAAAAAGAACGGACACGCGCCGATCATAGATGATCGGCGCGATTTATCGCGAGGGCTGGCGATAGTCGTTCAGCGCAGGTTCAGCGACGAACCGGACGCTTCTGCAGTTTGCGTTGCAGGGTGCGGCGGTGCATGCCCAACGCGCGGGCCGTGGCGGAAATGTTGCCTTCGTGCTCGGTGAGCACGCGCTGGATGTGCTCCCATTGCAGGCGATCGACCGACATCGGGTTTTCCGGCACCAGACTGTCGAGGTCGGCATGCTCGGACAGCAGCGCGGCCAGAACGTCGTCGGCATCGGCGGGTTTGCACAGGTAGTTGCAGGCGCCACGCTTGATCGCCTCGACTGCCGTGGCAATGCTCGAATAACCGGTGAGGATCACCACGCGCATTTCCGGATCGAGTTCCAGCAGCTTGGGCAGCAGAACCAGACCGGAGTCGCCGTCCATTTTCAGGTCCAGCGCGGCGTAATCAGGCAGATCGGCCTGGGCGATGGTCAGGCCTTCTTCCGCAGAACCGGCAGTGCTGACGCGAAAGCCGCGGCGGGCCATGGCGCGGGCCATGACGCGGGTGAAGGTCGCGTCGTCGTCGACCAGCAGCAGATGCGGCAGTTCTTCGCCTTCGACTTGGATTTCGTCACTCATGTTGGTCTCCTCGGGCGCCGTGGGGCAGGCGCAGCTCGGTGAGCGTGCCGCCTTCCTCATGACTATAGAGTTTCACTGAGCCACCGGCGCGTGTCACGCTGGCCTTGCTCAAAAACAGGCCCAGGCCGAAACCTTTGCCCTTGGTGGTAAAAAACGGTTTGCCGATCTGCTCGGCGATGGCCAGCGGCACACCGGCGCCGTGATCGCGAATGCTGATGGTCAAAGTCTCTGCGTCCCAGTCCAGCGTCACCTGGAGATTTTCCGGGCAGGCGTCGGCTGCATTGTTGAGCAGATTCAGCAAAGCCTGGGTCAGATCCGGCGGCGGCGCCATGCGCGGCACCGCACCCTGGCCAAGACGCTGGAAGCGATAACTGGCTTCCGGGCGCATCAGGTGCCAACGGTTCAACGCCTCGTCGAGCCAGTCGGTAACGTCCTGCATCTCCACCGCCAGACGCCGATTGGCCTCAGCGGCGCGGACCAGTTGCTGCAAGGTTTCCTTGCACAGTTTGACTTGATCCTGCAGCACCTTCAGATCGTCCTGCAGCAACGCATCGGGGTGATCCTGCTGCATTTCCTTGAGCAGCACGCTCATGGTCGCCAGCGGTGTGCCCAATTCATGCGCCGCACCGGCGGCCTGGGTCGCAACCGCGAGCAACTGCTGATCGCGCAGGCCTTCTTCGCGGCGAATCGCGCGCAATTCTTCCTGCCGGCGCAGCTCTTCAGCCATCCGCGCGGCGAAGAACGTGATGACCGCAGCAGCCAGGGCAAAGCTCAGCCACATGCCGTAGATCTGCAGATTCTCACGGGCGACCGGCAGGGTTTCCAGCGGATAGAAACGCGTCAGCATCAGCGTGTACAGCGCCAGCGCGATACCGGACAGAATCACCGAATAACGCCACGGCAACGTCACCGCCGCGATGGTCAGCGGCACCAGATAATAGGAAACGAAGGGGTTGGTCGAGCCGCCGGAGAAATACAGCAGCGCACTGTGAATCACCAGATCGCAGGCCAGTTGCAGCGCGTACTCAAGCTCGGTCACCGGCCACGATGTGCGCAGGCGCACGGCAGTGAACACGCAGAGCAGAATCGAACAGCCCAGGGTCATCGCCAATTGCACCCACGGCAAAGGCAACAATTGCAGCCAGTAGGCCAGGCCCACGGACCCGGCCTGCGCGGCGAGCACCAGGGTGCGGATGAAAGTCAGCCGCCAGAGGTTCTGGCGAGTGGCGGAAGTCAGTTGTACGGGGGCGAGCATGAGCTCTCCTGATGAGCGCTCCAGGCGGATCGCACGGAGTATAACCAAGGCGCGGGGTTCAGAGGCGAAAGTGCGGCAAACGACCACATGGCGACGATGGAGAATTCATCTGAGTTGAAGAAGATTCCGAGGGCTATTGGAGATCAATTGTGGCGAGGGGATTTATCCCCGATGGGTGGCGGAGCCGCCCCCAAATCATGCGACCTCATTTAACCAGACATACCGCATCAGCCGGATTTGCGACTGCTGCGCAGCCGAACGGGGATAAATCCCCTCGCCACAGAAGCACTCCCCACTGCGCGCAGGCATCTGTATAGAAGTTGTAACTGGGCGAACCGGATCATAGAAGTTAGAGTCTGATGGTTCACGCAGGCCGCGACCCATCACCTGCGCCTCATTCAAGGAGCCTTCATGCACACATTTCGCCGCAGCGCCGCCCTCCTCGCCCTGACCGTCGGCAGCGTCGCCAGCCTCCCGGCGCTGGCCGCCGATGAGCTGCACTACAACCAGATTTCCCTGCGCGCCGAAGTCAGCCAGGAAGTGGCCCGCGACCAGATGATCGTGACGCTCTACACCGAAGAGCAGAACACCGACCCGGCCAAACTCGCCGCCGCCATCAGCACCACCATGAACAAGGCCACCGCCCAGGCCAAACAAGTCAAAGACATCACCTTGCGCACGGGCAGCCGCAACAGCTATCCGATCTACGACACCAAAGGCCAGAAAATCACCGGCTGGCGCGAACGCGCCGAACTGCGCCTGGAAAGCACCGACTTCGCCGCCCTGTCCAAACTCACCGGCGAGTTGCTGACCGAGCTGAAAATGGGCGGCATGGACTTCGCCATCGCCGACCCGACCCGCAAGGCCAGCGAAGACCAGTTGCTCAAAGAAGCGGTCACCGCCTTCAAGACCCGCGCCCAACTGGCCACCGACGCCCTGGGCGGCAAGGGTTATAAAATCGTCAACCTGAACCTCAACAGCAACGGATACCCACAACCGTACCTGCGCGCGCCCATGATGATGAAAGCCGCAGCCATGGATTCCGCGCCGGTGACGCCTGAAGTCGAAGGAGGCACCAGCCAGGTCAGCATGACCGCTGATGGCTCGATTGAAGTGTTGATGCAGTGATTTGAGCTTGGCTGAATGAAAGACCGGCAATCAGTAAATGGTTGCCGGTTTTTTTGTGCCTGGGTTTTGTAGTGAATGATCCACCGCTATCGCTGGCAAGCCAGCTCCCACAGGTTGAACGCATTTGAATGTGGGAGCGAGCCTGCTCGCGAAGAACGATAGCGCGGTTTCAAGCGTGCGGATCAACCCGATCCAGCGCCCGGTTCACCGCCAGCTCCGCCAGCATGATGATCTGCTGAATCGCCAGCGCCGTATTGCGCTGCGGACGACCGAGCTGATCGGCGAAATCGCTGGCCAGCGTATTGGCTGAAGCAAGGGATTCACAGGCGTGGGCAAGCAGGCTTTCGGTGTCGATGTCGGGCCGGATCAGAAACATCGTGCTGGGCGGATGGGGTTTGCCGGGTGGCGGGCAGAGATAGAAATCGAGGGCACGCTTGATGGCTTCGCGGTTCTTCGCGAGATCGTCGGCACGCAACGCGGCTTCGAGGGGGGTTGAGGTTTCTTCGGGTGGGTCGGGGACTGGTTTGGTCATTAAATAGCCCTACTTTGCTAAATGAACGCCATCACCTGCCGTTTCTCACGCGGCGAAGTGGGTGGCAACTATGTGCGGGGTGAGAAACCGGAAAAATAGGAAAACCGGCCAGACCGAAGTCTGCCCGCACACAGTCGCCATATCGCTATTGCAGACAACTGAAGAGCTGGCGGCAATTATGCGGACATGCGCACTGAATCACTAATTTTCCGGGTTCTCACACCCGATCGCTGAACAACCAGCGACGACCCAAGCCTAGAGAGCGGACGTCCGACGGACAACCTGAAAACCTTGTGGGAAGGTTCTGGCTGTTTCGCATCGAATTTAAACAGCCAAAAAGCAAACCCTCACCCTAACCCTCTCCCAGAGGGAGAGGGGACTGAACGAGGTGTTTGGGGGAGATACGCCAACGTGAAATTCCGAGTGAACTCAGGATTTGAAAAGCACACAAATCAGCCCCCTCTCCTCGGGGAGAGGGCTGGGGTGAGGGGCAAATCCACCACAAAAATAACGCCGAACACCCGCTCTTCACCACTCAATAGGCCGAGTGTCAGCTCGCCTGCTCTTGATCTTGATCCACCGGCGACGTCGGAAGGCTGAGTGGAGGGATTGATCCGGGCGTGGGAGCGCAGCGACCGTTCGACGAAGTCGAACACAGCGGAAGGAGGTGCAGCGAAGCAAACCGTAGCCGCTGCGCCCGGATCAGTCCCGGAGCGAAGGAACCCGAGCCTGCGAGGGCCGAACGCAGGAGCAAGCGTTTTGGGTTACCTTTTTGGCGTTTGAAAAAGGTGACTCGCCGTAAGGGCGAAACCGCCAGCCGCCACACCGCAAAAAACGGATATTCACCCAAACCAACCAACACCCTGGTCGGCCCAAAGGCCGCCAAGGTGCCACCAATCGAAACACCCAGTTGCACCAAGTAAAACTCCCCAATCCCTGCCCCAATCCACCCCACCCAAGCCCACCCCAAAAACCCCTCAACCCCGCCCATCACCAAGGGTATAAATAAGTAACACCAAGCCCCACCCAAGCGCACCCGACACCTCCAGCGCACCATTTCAGTGCAGCGAATGCACCGCAAAAACCACCCGCAAACGGTCAAATGCGTCAAAAGTTATACGGATGCGACATTAAGGTACGTTCGTGCCACCGTTTAACGCCGCCGACCGCTCTGGATCTTGCATTGGGTATGGGGCCTGCATAAGTATCCGCAGGCACGACTCACGAGGTCGTACCTCACAACTAAAAAATGACAACAAATCATGAGGCCAACATGCTTAAACACGCGGTCATTCCGTTTCTAGTCGGCGCAGGCTTGTTAGCCTCCGCACCTTTCGCCACCGCTGCGACTAACCTGGTGTTCTGCTCCGAAGGGAGCCCGGCCGGTTTTGATCCAGGCCAGTACACCACCGGAACCGACTTCGACGCCTCAGCCGAAACCATGTTCAACCGCCTGACCCAGTTCGAGCGCGGCGGCACCGCCGTGATTCCTGGCCTGGCGACCAAGTGGGACATTTCCGACGATGGCCTGACCTACACCTTCCACCTGCGTGAAGGCGTCAAGTTCCACACCACCCCGTATTTCAAGCCGACTCGTGAATTCAACGCCGACGACGTGCTGTTTACGTTCAACCGCATGATCAACAAGGACGACCCGTTCCGTAAGGCGTACCCGACCGAATTCCCGTACTTCACCGACATGGGGATGGACACCAACATCACCAAGATCGATAAAGTCGACGACCACACCGTCAAGTTCACCCTGAAAGAAGTCGACGCCGCGTTCATCCAGAACATGGCCATGAGCTTCGCTTCCGTGCAGTCCGCCGAATATGCGGCCCAACTGCTCAAGGATGGCAAAGCCGCCGACATCAACCAGAAGCCGATCGGCACCGGCCCGTTCGTGTTCAAGAGCTATCAGAAAGACTCGAACATCCGTTACACCGGCAACAAGGATTACTGGAAACCTGAAGACGTAAAGATCGACAACCTGATCTTCGCCATCACCACCGACCCGTCGGTGCGTATCCAGAAGTTGAAGAAGAACGAGTGCCAGGTCACCCTGTTCCCGCGTCCGGCGGATCTGAAAGCGCTGAAAGAAGACAAGTCGCTGAAGATGCCGGATCAGGCCGGCTTCAACCTGGGCTACATCGCCTACAACGTGATGGACAAGGTCAAGGGCAGCAACGAGGCCAACCCATTGGCTGACCTGCGCGTGCGGCAGGCGCTGGACATGGCCGTGAACAAGCCACAGATCATCGATTCGGTTTACCAGGGTGCGGGCCAACTGGCGGTCAACGCCATGCCGCCGACCCAGTGGTCCTACGACACCACCATCAAGGATGCCAAGTACGATCCTGAGAAAGCCAAACAGCTGCTCAAGGAAGCCGGCGTCAAGGAAGGTACCGAGATCGTCCTGTGGGCGATGCCGGTGCAGCGTCCGTACAACCCGAACGCCAAACTGATGGCTGAAATGCTCCAGTCCGACTGGGCCAAGATCGGCTTGAAAGTGAAGATCACCAGCTACGAGTGGGGCGAGTACATCAAGCGTTCCAAAGGTGGCGAGAACCAGGCCATGATCATTGGCTGGAGCGGTGACAATGGTGATCCGGACAACTGGCTCAACGTTCTGTTCGGCTGCGACTCGCTGAGCGGCAACAACTTCTCCAAGTGGTGCGACAAGAAGTTCGACGGCCTGGTGAAAGAAGCCAAACGCACTACCGACCAGGGCAAGCGCACCGAGCTGTACAAACAGGCGCAACACGTCCTCAAAGATGCAGTTCCAATGACACCTATCGCTCACTCGACGGTGTATCAACCCATGCGCGCCAACGTGCAGGATTTCAAGATCAGCCCATTTGGCCTGAATTCCTTCTACGGCGTCAGCGTCAGCAAGTAAGACATTGCAACGGCGGCGTTTCTGACGTCGCCGTTGCTTTATCTACCGGGAAAAAAGGAAAAGGCCTACACCCAAATCCGCCGCAGATGATTGCTTCGGTATAGGCGCGTCGACTTTTCCTACGAGCATTAAGGCAATTACGTATTTACTGCCAGAGGCACGGTGCCTACCGTCGCGTACTGACCAGTGTCTGCGTGGGCCACCGGTTTTGCCGTACGTATTGGATTGAGCTCAATGCGACCAGAAAGTCCCGGGATAGGGACCCTGACGCATTGCACAACACTAAAAAGAGGGAGCGTCATGCGCCATACCTTGATTTTTTCCGCACTGTTGGGCGCCGGCCTGTTGGCCGCCACGTCTTCAAGCTACGCCGCCAGCGACAGCCTGGTGTTCTGCTCGGAAGGCAGCCCGGCGGGTTTCGATACCGCGCAATACACGACGGCCACCGACAACGACGCCGCCGAGCCGCTGTACAACCGCCTCGTCGAGTTCGAAAAAGGCGCGACCAATGTCGTACCGGGCCTGGCGACCAAGTGGGACATTTCCGAAGATGGCCTGAAATACACCTTTCACCTGCGTGAAGGCGTGAAATTTCATACAACCCCTTACTTCAAGCCGAGCCGCGATTTCAACGCGGACGATGTCGTGTTCACGTTCACTCGCATGCTCGATGCGCAACAGCCGTTCCGCAAGGCTTACCCCACCGAATTTCCGTACTTCAACGGGATGAGCCTGAACAAGAACATCGCCAGGGTCGAGAAGACCGGGCCGCTGACCGTGGAGTTCACGCTCAACAGCGTTGACGCCGCGTTCATCCAGAACATCGCCATGAGCTTCGCTTCGATTCTGTCTGCCGAATACGCCGACAAGCTGCTGGCCGACGGCAAGCCGAGCGACATCAACCAGAAGCCGATCGGCACCGGGCCGTTCGTGTTCAAGAGCTACCAGAAAGACTCCAACATCCGCTACACCGGCAACCCGCAGTACTGGGATCCGAGCCGGGTCAAGCTGAAGAACCTGATCTTCGCGATCAACACCGATGCCTCGGTGCGCGTGCAGAAGCTCAAGGCTGGCGAATGCCAGATCACCCTGCATCCGCGTCCGGCCGATGTTGAAGCGCTGAAGGCCGACCCGAAACTGCAACTGATTTCCAAGCCGGGCTTCAACCTCGGCTACATCGCCTACAACGTGCGCCACAAGCCGTTCGATCAACTGGAAGTGCGTCAGGCGCTGGACATGGCGGTGAATAAACAGGGCATTCTCAACGCTGTTTACCAAGGCGCCGGCCAACTGGCCGTCAACGCCATGCCACCAACCCAGTGGTCCTACGACGACACCATCAAGGACGCCGCCTACAACCCGGAAAAAGCCAAGGAACTGCTCAAGGCCGCAGGCGTGAAAGAAGGCACCGAGATCACCCTGTGGGCAATGCCGGTGCAGCGTCCATACAACCCGAACGCCAAACTGATGGCCGAAATGCTCCAGTCCGACTGGGCGAAAATCGGTCTGAAAGTGAAGATCGTCAGCTACGAATGGGGCGAGTACATCAAGCGCACCAAGAACGGCGAGCATGACATCAGCCTGATCGGCTGGACCGGTGACAATGGGGATCCGGATAACTGGCTGGGCACGCTGTACAGCTGTGATGCCATCGGCGGCAACAACTACTCCATGTGGTGCGATCCGGCGTACGACAAGCTGATCAAACAGGCCAAGGTCGTCACCGACCGCGACCAGCGCACCGTGCTTTATAAACAGGCCCAGCAATTGCTTAAACAGCAAGTGCCGATCACGCCTGTCGCCCACTCGACGGTCAACCAGCCGTTAAGCACCCGGGTCGAAGGGTTCAAAGTCAGCCCGTTCGGCCGCAACGTGTTCTCGGGTGTCAGTATCGATTAAACCAACCGACTAGCCGCAATGCTGAGGGGAGCCGTCTACTCCCCTCACGCAAGCGCTTTGCCGAAATTCGCCAATCCGGCCTTTTGCAAACGTTTGCGATGTGTGAACGAGTTCTAAACCAATAACCGGCATACCAAAAAAAGCCGGGATAAAAAGAAAGTAAAGGAGCTTCACCCATGAAACTGAGCAGCACCGCGATACTGGCCCTGGCCATCAGCAGCATCACTGCTACCGCGTACGCCGAACCTGCAAGTCAGGAGTTCGTCCCTACCACATTGGCCGGCAGCAGCGCCCAAAGCGAGGCCAAAGGCTTTATCGATGGACAGAGCCTGGGCGGTACAACCCGTAACTGGTACGCCAACGAACTGAAGCGTCGCGATGACCGTTTCAGCTACGTGAAAAACAGCGACAAAAACACTTCGCCATTGGTCAAAACGCCGACGGCGCGTCGCATCAACTGGGTGCAAGGCACCATCGTCAACTACACCTCGGGCTTCACCCAGGGCACCGTGGGCGTGAGCACCGAAGTCGCCGCTTACAACGCCATCGTGCTCGACCGTGATCGCAAGGACATCGCTGGCGGCTCCAACCGTACTCTGGCGGATTCCGACGGCGACGCCGTTGACCAATGGAGCAAACTGGGTCTGGCCAACGTCAAGTTCCGCGTGTCGAACACGACCCTGACTGCCGGCCGCCAGAACTTCAGCACGCCGATCGTTGATGTCATCGGCAACCGTCCGCTGCCTTCGAGCTTTGAAGGTATCAGCCTGCACAGCGAGGAATTCAACAACCTGTCGTTCGACCTGGGCGGTTTCGACCGAGTATCGCCGCGTACCGAGCAGAGCCTGTCGAAATTCCGCACCGAGTATTCGCAAACGGGCGTGGAAACCGACAAGGTCTACACCGCAGGCGTGAACTACCAGCCGCTGAAAAGCCTGAAAACCAGTCTCTATGTGGCCAACGTCGAAGATTTCTGGAACCAGTACTACTTCGGTGGCACCCACGAACTGGGTGACAGCCAGGTGCTGAGCCTGACCACCGGTCTGAACTACTACAAGACCGTCGACGAAGGCAAAAAGCTGATGGGCAACATCGATAACGATACCTACTCGCTGTCGCTGGGTCTGACTCACCAGGCCCACAGCCTGACGTTCTCGTATCAGGAAGTTAACGGTAACGAGTACTTCGACTACCTGCACGAAACCAACGGCATCTACCTGGCCAACTCCCTGCTGTCGGACTTCAACGGCCCGAACGAGAAGTCGTTCCAGATCGCTTACGGCATCAACATGGCCGAGTACGGTGTGCCAGGCCTGAAGTTCAACATCTACCAGGCACGCGGTTGGGGCATCGACGGTACTCACTACCGCGGCACCGCCTACACCGATCCGGGCGCCAAGCGCGGCGACCTGAGCCTGATGGATGGCGAGTCTCACTATGAATACGGTGTCGGGGCTTCCTACGCTGTGCAAAGCGGCCCGCTCAAAGCCACTGCGATTCGCGCGACGTACACCACGCACCGCGCCAGCGAGCATCAGGCTGACGGCAACATCAACGAGTTCCGCCTCGTAACCACCATCCCGTTCAACATTCTGTAAAAACGCCAACCAACGGCTGACTCATGATGAGTCGGCCGTTCGGTTTTCTGTCTTCAACCGATTGCAGAGGGTTATCGATGAAAATGCTTCCCCTACGTGCGGCCATCGCGGCTGCGTTGCTGAGTGTCGCTGTCGGCGCCTCGGCCAAACCCTTGGTGGTCTGCACCGAAGCCAGCCCGGAAGGCTTCGATATGGTCCAGTACACAACTGCAGTCACGGCGGACGCTGTGGCCGAAACCATCTTCAATCGCCTGGCCGATTTCAAGCCCGGCACCACAGAAGTGATCCCGGCGCTCGCCGAGTCCTGGGACATCAGCGAAGACGGCCTGACCTACACGTTCCACCTGCGCAAAGGCGTCAAGTTTCACACCACCGAATACTTCAAGCCGACCCGCGACATGAATGCCGATGACGTGGTCTGGAGCTTCCAGCGTCAGCTGGACCCGAATCACCCGTGGCACAAACTGTCGAGCGTGGGCTTCCCGTACTTTGAAAGCATGGGCTTCAAGGAACTGCTCAAAAGCGTAGAAAAAGTCGACGACAACACGGTCAGGTTCACCCTGACCCGTCGCGAAGCGCCGTTCCTGGCCGACATCGCCATGGCGTTCTCGTCGATCTACCCGGCCGAATACGCCGACCAGTTGCTCAAGGCCAACAAGACCGGCGATCTGAACAACAAGCCGATCGGTACCGGCCCGTTCATCTTCCAGCGTTACGCCAAGGATGCGCAGGTGCGTTTCAAGGCCAACCCGGATTACTTCCGTGGCAAGCCACCGGCCGACGCGTTGATCCTGGCGATCGCCACCGACAACAACGTGCGCCTGCAAAAGCTCAAGGCCAACGAGTGCCAGGTTGCGCTGTATCCGAAACCGGATGACATCCCGAGCATCAAGAAAGACAGCAAGCTGAAAGTCGACGAGCTGGACGCGATGACCGTTTCGTACATCGCCATGAACACTCAGCACAAGTACATGAGCGACGTACGCGTGCGCAAAGCCATCGACATCGCGTTCGACAAGGAAGCCTACGTCAACGCGCTGTTCGGCAAGGGTAACGCGTCGGTGGCGGTCAACCCGTACCCGCCGACCCTGCTCGGCTACAACCATGACCTGAAGAACCCGCCACGGGACCTGGACAAGGCACGCGCCCTGCTCAAGGAAGCCGGGGTTCCGGAAGGCACCACCTTCACCCTGTTCACCCGTAACGGCGGCGGTCCGACCAACCCCAACCCGATGCTCGGCGCGCAAATGATGCAGGCTGACCTGGCGAAAGTCGGGATCAAGATCGACATCCGCGTGATGGAATGGGGCGAGATGCTCAAGCGCGCCAAGGCCGGCGAGCACGACATGGTCTCGGCCGGATGGGCGGGCGACAACGGCGACCCGGATAACTTCCTGACGCCTATGCTCAGTTGCGAGGCCGCCAAGAACGGCGAAAACTACGCACGCTGGTGCAACGAGAAATTCCAGGCACTGCTGGATGAAGCGCGGGCTAAAGTAGATCCGGCCGAACGCGCCGCGCTCTACGAACAGGCTCAAGTGCTGTTTAACCAGGACCAGCCATGGATCAGCATGGCCCATACTCGGATGTTCACTGCAATGCGCAACAATGTAGAGGGCTACCACATCAGCCCTCTCACCACTAATAACTTCGCCACCACCCAGGTGAAGTAGATAAGAAACGCCCGGCGTCCCTTACCTGAGGGACGCCGGACACGCCTAACCGGCTGATGAGGTACCACACAAGATGTTTAGTTTTATTGCCCGCCGACTGGGGTTGTTGATCCCCACGTTTTTCGGCATCACCTTGCTGACTTTCGCGTTGATTCGCATGATTCCGGGCGACCCCGTGGAAGTGATGATGGGCGAACGTCGGGTCGACCCCGAAATGCACGCTCAGGCAATGGAACGCCTGGGGCTGAACAAGCCGCTGTATGCCCAGTATCTGGACTACATCGGCAAACTGGCCCAGGGCGATCTCGGTGAGTCGTTGCGTACCCGTGAAAGCGTGTGGACCGAGTTCACCTCTCTTTTCCCGGCGACCCTGGAACTGTCCATGGCCGCCCTGCTGTTCGCTGGCATCCTCGGGCTTCTGGCCGGGGTGATCGCGGCACTCAAACGAGGATCGCTGTTTGACCACGGGGTGATGGGCATCTCCCTCGCGGGCTATTCGATGCCGATCTTCTGGTGGGGCCTGATCCTGATCATGTTCTTCTCGGTGAGCCTGGGCTGGACTCCGGTTTCCGGGCGCATCGACCTGCTGTATGACATCGAGCCGAAGACCGGCTTCATGCTGATCGACACGCTGCTGGCCGATGACGTCGGCGCGTTCTTCGACGCCCTGCATCACCTGATCCTGCCGGCGATCGTGCTCGGCACCATTCCGCTGGCGGTAATCGCGCGGATGACCCGTTCGTCGATGCTCGAAGTACTGCGCGAAGACTACATCCGCACCGCCAAGGCCAAAGGCCTGTCGCCGTCGCGCGTGGTGTTCGTGCATGGTCTGCGCAACGCACTGATTCCTGTGCTGACGGTTGTAGGTCTGCAAGTCGGCACGCTGCTGGCCGGTGCGGTCCTGACCGAAACCATCTTCTCCTGGCCCGGCATCGGTAAATGGCTGATCGAAGCCATCGGCGCCCGGGACTATCCGGTGGTGCAAAACGGCATCCTGTTAATCGCCTGCCTGGTGATTCTGGTCAACTTCGTGGTGGACATCCTCTACGGCTTTGCCAACCCACGCATCCGTCATCAGCGCTGAGGTCAATACCCATGAGCACTCCAACATCCTCAGTAGCCACCGCCACGTCCGCCGTGGATCAAAGCCTGCTGTACCCGTCGCCGTACAAAGAATTCTGGCAAGCGTTCTCGAAGAACAAGGGCGCGGTTGCCGGCCTGCTGTTCATGCTGCTGATCATCTTCTGCGCGATCTTCGCGCCGTGGGTCGCGCCGCATAATCCGAGCGAGCAATACCGTGACTTCCTGCTGACGCCACCGGCGTGGCTCGAAGGCGGGCAGATGCAGTTCCTGCTCGGCACCGATGAACTCGGCCGTGACCTGCTGTCGCGTCTGATCCAGGGTTCGCGCCTGTCGCTGCTGATCGGCTTGTCGTCGGTGGTGATGTCGCTGATTCCGGGGATCCTGCTGGGTCTGTTCGCCGGTTTCTTCCCGAAAGTGGTCGGCCCGACCATCATGCGTCTGATGGACATCATGCTCGCCCTGCCATCGCTGCTGCTGGCCGTGGCGATCGTCGCCATCCTCGGCCCTGGCCTGATCAACACCGTGATCGCGATTGCCGTGGTTTCGCTGCCGTCCTACGTGCGTCTGACCCGTGCTGCCGTCATGGGCGAACTGAACCGCGACTACGTCACCGCCGCACGTCTGGCCGGTGCCGGTCTGCCGCGTCTGATGTTCATCACCGTGCTGCCCAACTGCATGGCGCCGCTGATCGTGCAGGCGACCCTGAGCTTTTCTTCGGCGATTCTCGATGCCGCCGCACTGGGCTTCCTCGGCCTCGGCGTACAACCGCCAACCCCTGAGTGGGGCACCATGCTGGCCTCGGCCCGCGACTACATCGAACGCGCCTGGTGGGTGGTAAGTCTGCCTGGTCTGACCATTTTGCTCAGCGTGCTGGCAATCAACTTGATGGGCGACGGTCTGCGCGATGCGCTGGACCCGAAACTCAAGAACGCCGCCTGAGGAGATTCAAATGTCATTGCTAGAAATCAAGAATCTCAACGTCCGCTTCGGCGACAAGACCGCCACCCCGGTGGTTGACGGCCTCGACCTGAAAGTCGACAAGGGCGAAGTGCTGGCCATCGTTGGCGAGTCGGGTTCAGGTAAATCCGTGACCATGATGGCGCTGATGGGCCTGATCGAGCATCCCGGCATTGTCACCGCTGACTCGCTCAGCTTCGACGGCAAGGACATGCTCAAACTGAGCAACCGCCAGCGTCGGCAGATCGTCGGCAAAGACCTGTCGATGGTGTTCCAGGACCCGATGACCGCGCTGAACCCGAGCTACACCGTCGGTTTCCAGATCGAGGAAGTGCTGCGCCTGCACCTGAAAATGTCCGGCAAGCAAGCGCGCAAGCGTGCCATCGAACTGCTGGAAAAAGTCGAGATCCCGGGCGCCGCCAGTCGTATGGACGCCTACCCGCATCAACTGTCTGGCGGTATGAGCCAGCGTGTCGCGATCGCCATGGCGATTGCCGGCGAGCCGAAACTGTTGATCGCCGACGAACCGACCACCGCGCTGGACGTGACGATTCAGGCGCAGATCATGGATCTGCTGCTGGCGTTGCAGAAAGAGCAGAACATGGGCCTGGTGCTGATCACTCACGACCTCGCGGTCGTGGCGGAAACCGCCCAGCGTGTCTGCGTGATGTATGCCGGCCAGGCGGTGGAAGTCGGTCAGGTGCCGCAACTGTTCGACATCCCGGCGCACCCGTACAGCGAAGCGCTGCTCAAGGCGATTCCCGAGCACAGCCTCGGCGCCTCACGTCTGTCGACTCTGCCGGGCATCGTCCCGGGCCGTTACGACCGACCGCAGGGTTGCCTGCTGTCGCCGCGCTGCCCGTACGTGCAGGACAACTGCCGCACCCAGCGTCCGGGCCTTGAT
The DNA here is from genome assembly GCF_014268585.2 of Pseudomonas iranensis. Lineage (NCBI taxonomy): Bacteria > Pseudomonadati > Pseudomonadota > Gammaproteobacteria > Pseudomonadales > Pseudomonadaceae > Pseudomonas > Pseudomonas iranensis. The sequence continues at coordinate 1,140,077 of NZ_CP077092.1, read as the reverse complement.
CCGAAAGCCAACAGCCTCGCCCGCTGCTTCTACCCGCTGAACCAGGAGGTGGCGTAATGGCCGTCGTACTTACCGCCCGCGACCTGACCCGTCACTACGAAGTCTCCCGTGGCCTGTTCAAGGGCCACGCCACCGTGCGCGCGCTCAACGGCGTGTCGTTCGAACTGGAAGCCGGCAAGACCCTTGCCGTGGTAGGCGAATCGGGCTGCGGCAAATCCACCCTCGCCCGCGCCCTGACGCTGATCGAAGAGCCGTCGTCGGGCTCGCTGCAGATCGCCGGTCAGGAAGTTGCCGGCGCCGACAAGGCCGAGCGCAAGCAACTGCGCAAAGACGTGCAGATGGTGTTTCAGAGCCCGTACGCGTCGTTGAACCCACGGCAGAAAATCGGTGATCAACTGGCCGAGCCGCTGCTGATCAACACCAAGCTGTCGGCCACCGAACGTCGCGAGAAAGTCCAGGCGATGATGAAGCAGGTCGGCTTGCGCCCTGAGCATTACCAGCGCTATCCGCACATGTTCTCCGGCGGTCAGCGCCAGCGTATCGCTCTGGCGCGGGCAATGATGCTGCAACCGAAAGTGCTGGTCGCGGACGAACCGACTTCGGCGCTGGACGTGTCGATTCAGGCCCAGGTGCTGAACCTGTTCATGGATTTGCAGCAGGAGTTCAACACCGCCTACGTGTTCATCTCGCACAACCTGGCGGTGGTGCAGCACGTGGCCGATGACGTGATGGTGATGTACCTCGGCCGTCCGGTGGAACTGGGTCCGAAGAACGACATCTACGAACGCCCACTGCATCCGTACACCCAAGCGCTGCTGTCGGCGACCCCGACGATTCACCCGGACCCGAACAAGCCGAAAATCAAGATCGTCGGCGAGCTGCCCAACCCGCTGAACCCGCCACCGGGCTGTGCTTTCCACAAGCGCTGCCCGTACGCGACCGAACGTTGCACCACGGAAGAGCCGCTGTTGCGTGAACTGGATAATCGGCAGGTGGCTTGCCACTACGCCGAGCAGTTTCTCGACGGCGCGGCATAAGGCCCAAGGAATATCTCATGTGGGAGCGAGCCTGCTCGCGAAGGCGTCATCCCGGTCAACATCATCGGTGACTGATTAACCGCTTTCGCGAGCAGGCTCGCTCCCACAGGGAGTTCGTGTTGATTCAGGAATTCATGCGACAACAAAACCCCTTCCACCTCGATTGCGCATCAGTCGAGGCCGAAGGGGTTTTTCTTTGCCCGGCGATTTATGTCTGGCTATCGCCTTCGTCATCCGGGTCATCGGTATCCGGATCGTCCGTGGTCGAGTCGTCGTCATCGGCGCTGCCGCCCTGATTCATATCCCCCGGTTCCGACTCGGACTTGGCGAGCATCAGCCCGCTATGCCCGACCTGGCCGTTGAACGCCTGAGATTCGTGATCCTCGCACTCGGCCCACGCCGTTGCGGTGCCGAGGGACAGCATTACCATCACTTTCAACAACATCAAAACCCGTAGCAATCTGCTTTTCATGGCCGACTCCATCCTGTTGCGCTAAGACATGCTTGCCGGACTGGCTCGATGTGAAATCTAGTTGCGATCCGACCGGCTCACCACTTAGGACGCGACCGCGCAGGCAGAAATGCCATCCACCGCCAGATTGCTTTCGAATAACCCTGATAACCGAATCAGCTAAGCCCGCGTGGCCTGCCAGGTCAGTGGAATGGAGATCAGCACCAGCAGCGCGCTCATCAGCCACACACTGTGCCCGCCAAATTGGCCGTAGAGCTGACCGCTGAGCACCGGCGACAACAACGCGCTGGCGCTCCAGCTCATGAAGAACAGCCCGAAGTACTGACCGCTCTTGCCGCTCTGGGCAAACTGCATCGCCAGTACATTTAGTGGCGGCATGAACAGCGCCTCGCCCAAAGTCCAGATCAGTGTCGACAGACAGACAAAAGCCAGTCCGGAACCGAACGGCAACATGCCCAATCCGCAGGCCAACAGCACACTGCCGACGAGCATTTGCCAACGCGAGCCCCAACGCTCGACCGAGTGCGACAGCGGAATCTGCAGCGCGATCACCAACAGCGCATTGAGCCCGAACTGCCAGCCGATCGCTTCGGTGCTCAGGTGGTAGTAATCACGCAGATAATTGCCCAGCGTGCTGTACACGGTGTCGAACGCGATGCCCAATACGGCCGTCGCCGCCAGCAGCCAGAGGAACGGCTTGTCGCGATACGGCAGGCTTGAGCCATCCTTCGATTCGTCCTCAACCACGAGCACCGGCCGCCGCCACGTCGTGCGCACGAACCACAGCAACGCCAGCATCGTCATTGCCGCACTGACAAAAAACATCCAACGAAAATCCGCCTGCGCCAACACTCCGCCCGCCACCCCGGCAGCGGCCATGCCCAGATTACGCGCCACCCGGCTCAGCGCTTGCGCACGGGAACGTTGCGCGACTTCGCAATACTCCATGATCAGCCGCTGATGCAACGTCCGAATCGCGCCGTCGATGACACCGCTGAGCAACAACAAAGCGGCCAGCCACGGCACCTGCGTCACCAGCCCCAACAGCATCAGCACCCACACCGAAACGAAAAACAACGCCGCTGTCAGCCGCGCCGTGCGCACATGATCACTGAGCCATCCACCGAGCATCGAACCGACCAGCAATCCTGCGCCATAGGCCGAAAGCAACCAGCCCACGGTTTCAATCGCCAGGCCCAGCTCCTGACGCAGGTACAGCGCCATGAACAGCTTGACCATGGCGCTGAGGCGGTTGATGAACAACAGCGCCGCGAGGACCCAGGCCATGGGGGTGAAATAGCCTTTAAGAAGCAACAGGGGATTCAGCCGACTTGTCACTCCATTGACCTCTTCGAACGACTTGCAGGGACTGGAACACTACCGGTCAACATGGCGGTTGTCGCATACCTGCACACCAAAACCAGGAAAAAAAGGATTCGCCCTACAACTTGCTGTAGGACATGCCGCAGGCCGAGAACTCTTGACCTTGATTTTCAAGCTCGCATTCTCCAACAGCCGAGCTGGATTGATTGCATCAAACAGAAAATCGTCGGCTCGCAGATCGCCTTCGCGAGCAGGCTCGCTCCCACAATTGGATTGGGGACGACCTCAAGAAACAGGCCGGCTGTCAGGCTGCCATCGCGAGCAGGCTCACTCCTACAATTTGACCGCGTACCTCCTCAGAAACAGGCCGGCAGTCAGGCCGCTTTCGCGAGCAAGCTCGCTCCCACAATTGGATTGGGGACGACCTCAAGAAACAGGCCGGCTGTCAGGCCGCCATCGCGAGCAGGCTCGCTCCCACAGAAAAGCAAAGCAGCGCAGCTGCTCGCGGCGAAGCCGCCCCACTCAACAATGAGCGCAAGCTCGAGTGCTTTTGATCTTGCTGTTGATCCACTGGCGACGTCGGAAGGCTGAGTGTAGGGATTGATCCGGGGGTGGGAGCGTAGCGACCGTTCGACGCAGTCGAACACAGCGGAAGGAGGTGCAGCGAAGCAAACCGTAGCCGCTGCGCCCGGATCGATCCCGGAGCGAAGGAACCCGAGCCTGCGAGGGACGAACGTAGGAGCAAGCCTTTTCGGTTACCTTTTTGGCGTTTGAAAAAGGTGACTCGCCGTAAGGGCGAAACCGCCAGCCGCAGCACCCGCAGCAACGGATATTCACCCAAAACCCCAACAGCCTGGTCGGCCCAACGGCCGCCAAGAGCAAAACCGGCAGCCCATAAAAAAGCCCCCAAGGCCTACACCTCAGGGGCTTTCAGAAAAACACCTCAAACCTTAATGATGCTCCCGCGTCGCGCGGAATTTCACATCAGGCCAGCGCTCTTCCATCAGCGCCAGATTCACCCGCGTCGGCGCCAGGTAAGTCAGGTGACCACCGCCATCCAGCGCGAGGTTCTCCACCGCTTTGTTGGAGAATTCCTCAAGCTTCTTCTTGTCGTCACACTCGATCCAGCGCGCCGAATACACAGTGATCGGCTCATACGAGCACTCGACCTTGTATTCCTCTTTCAAACGGCTGGCGACCACATCGAACTGCAGCACACCCACGGCGCCGAGAATGATGTCGTTGCTGCGCTCGGGGAAGAACACCTGCGTCGCGCCCTCTTCCGCCAACTGCTGCAAGCCCTGACGCAACTGTTTGGATTTCAGCGGATCACGCAGACGCACGCGACGGAACAGTTCCGGGGCGAAGTGCGGAATACCGGTGAAACCGAGGACTTCGCCTTCGCTGAAGGTGTCGCCGATCTGGATCGTGCCGTGGTTGTGCAGACCGATGATGTCGCCGGCGTAGGCCTCTTCCAGCTGTTCACGCTCGGAGGAGAAGAACGTCAGGGCGTCGCCGATGCGCACGTCCTTGCCGGTACGCACGTGGCGCATCTTCATGCCTTTTTCGTATTTGCCGGAGCAGATACGCATGAAGGCGATGCGGTCGCGGTGTTTCGGGTCCATGTTCGCCTGGATCTTGAAGATGAAGCCCGTGAACTTCTCTTCGACCGGCTCGACAGTGCGCTCATTGGCCACACGAGCCAGCGGGCGCGGCGCCCAGTCAACGACCGCATCGAGCACATGGTCGACACCGAAGTTGCCCAGCGCCGTACCGAAGAACACCGGGGTCAACTGGCCGTCGAGGAATTCCTGCTGGTTGAATTCGTGGCAGGCGCCCTGCACCAGTTCCAGTTGCTCAATGAAGCGCTCGTACTCGTCGCCCAGATGCGCGCGCGCCTCGTCGGAGTCGAGTTTCTCGATGATCTTGGTTTCGGTGCGCTCGTGACCGTGACCGGCGGTGTAGACGATGATGTAGTCGTCGGCCAGGTGATACACGCCCTTGAAATCGCGGTAGCAACCGATCGGCCAGGTGATCGGCGCAGCCTTGATCTTCAGAACGGCTTCGATCTCGTCGAGCAGTTCGATCGGGTCGCGGATGTCACGGTCGAGTTTGTTGATGAAGCTGACGATCGGCGTGTCACGCAGACGGCAGACGTCCATCAGCGCAATGGTCCGTGGCTCTACACCCTTACCGCCGTCGAGCACCATCAGCGCCGAGTCAACCGCTGTCAGGGTGCGGTAGGTGTCTTCGGAGAAGTCTTCGTGGCCCGGGGTGTCGAGCAGGTTGATCATGTGTTCGCGATAGGGGAACTGCATGACCGACGTGGTAATGGAAATACCCCGCTGCTTCTCCATCTCCATCCAGTCGGATGTCGCATGGCGATCGGATTTGCGGGATTTCACCGTACCGGCCACTGCAATCGCCTTGCCCATCAACAGGAGCTTTTCGGTGATCGTGGTTTTACCGGCATCGGGGTGGGAAATAATGGCGAAAGTGCGGCGTTTCGCGACTTCGGCGGCCTGTTGGGTCATGGGAAATCGCCTGGCGGTGATTCAAAAAAGGGCCGCGATTATAGCCCAACTCAGCACAATAACCGAACCGTTGAGCACATTAAGGGTGGCCAAATGCTGCCTCAGATGGGAACCTTTTAAAGCACGGAGACGTCCATCCCCTGTTACGAACTTTCGTCAGGGGCTGAAAAATCAGCAAGTTAGCCTGACGAGGCTGCGCTCATGGCTCGCTTTCGCACCGCTTGGCCGGTGCTGGAAAACGGCTACTTTTCGCGAACGCTGACTCCGGCAGCCAGGAATGGCTTGCCACGCGGAGCAGCGCTCGCCGACTACAAAAAAAGGAGTCCGCCTGTGGCTATCCGCTATGGCAAAGGGCTGATGGGAGGTGCGGTGGTGATCGCGCTCCTGGCCCTGCTGGTCCACTGGATCGGCATCAACACGATCGAACACTACCGCGACGATTTGTTGTTTTACCTGCAAGCTCATCTGATTCTCGTCCTCGCCTCCATGCTGGCCGCCCTTGTCGTGGGCATCCCCGCCGGTATCTTCCTCAGCCGCCCGAGCATGGTCGGCCGCGCCGAACGCTTCATGCAGATCTTCAATATCGGCAACACCGTGCCACCGCTGGCCGTGCTCGCGATTGCGCTGGGCATCCTCGGCATCGGCAGTGGACCGGCGATCTTCGCCCTGTTCCTCGCCTCGCTGTTGCCGATCGTGCGCAACACCTATGAAGGCCTGAAAAATGTCCAGGGCTCGCTGAAGGAAGCCGCTGTCGGCATCGGCATGACGCCGCGCCAGGTGTTGTGGAAAGTCGAATTGCCCAACGCCGTGCCGATCATCGTCGGTGGCGTGCGGGTCGCACTGGCGATCAACGTCGGTACCGCGCCGCTGGCGTTCCTGATCGGCGCCAACAGCCTCGGCAGCCTGATCTTCCCCGGCATCGCCCTGAACAATCAGCCGCAACTGCTGCTCGGCGCCGCGTGCACCGCGCTGTTGGCGCTGTTGCTCGATGGCGTGGTCACCCTCGCCAGCCGCCTCTGGCTGGAACGCGGTTTGCGCCCGTCTTAAGGCTTTGCGAAGGAATATTTATGAAACGACTTAGCTTGATCTTAGGCTGCGTCCTGCTGTTCGCAGGAATCGCGCAAGCCGCTGAAAAACCAGTGATTCGCCTCGGCGCCCGGGTCTTCACAGAGCAGACCCTGCTCGCCGAAATCACCGCGCAATACCTGCGCAGCAAAGGCTACGACGCGCAGATCACCGGCGGTCTGGGCAGCAACCTAGCGCGCAGCGCCCACGAAAGCGGCCAATTGGACCTGCTCTGGGAATACACCGGCGTGTCGCTGGTGGCCTACAACCATGTCACCGAGAAACTCGACAGCGCGCAGTCCTACGCCCGGGTCAAAGAACTCGACGCGAAAAAAGGCCTGGTCTGGCTGACGCCTTCGAAGTTCAGCAACACCTATGCCCTCGCCCTGCCGAAAAAGGTTGCCGAGCAATACCCGCAGATCGGCAATATCAGCCAGCTCAACGAAGTGCTGCGCGCCGAGGCCAAGACCAACCACCTGGTGGCGCTGGATACCGAGTTCGCCAACCGCTCCGACGGTCTCGACGGCATGGTCAAGCTCTACGACATGAACCTGACCCGCAAGAACATCCGGCAGATGGACGCCGGCCTGGTCTACACCGCGCTGCGTAACGGTCAGGTGTTTGCCGGTCTGGTCTACACCACCGATGGCCGTCTCAATGCCTTCGGCCTGAAATTGCTGGAAGACGACAAGCATTACTTCCCCGACTACACCGCCGCTCCCGTGGTGCGTCAGGCCACGCTGGACGCCAACCCGAAACTGGCCGAACAACTCAAGCCGCTGGCCGAACTGTTCGACGACGAAACCATGCGCCAGCTCAACGCGCGGGTCGACGTCGACCACGAAAGCCCATCGTCCGTTGCCGCCGATTTCCTGCGCCAGCACCCATTGAATTAAGAGAGGAGAAGTCATGGAATTCCTGAACGCCTTTTCCCATCTCGACTGGCAGCAGGTGATGCACCTGACCTGGCAGCACATCACTCTGGTCGGCATCGCCGTGACCCTGGCGATCGTCATCGGCGTGCCACTGGGCATCCTGATGACGCGCTTCCCCACCCTCGCCGGCCCGTTGCAGGCCAGCGCCACAGTGCTGCTGACCGTGCCGTCGATCGCCCTGTTCGGCCTGCTGCTGCCGTTCTACTCCAAGTTCGGCCAGGGCCTGGGGCCGCTGCCGGCGATCACCGCCGTGTTCCTTTATTCGCTGCTGCCGATCATGCGCAACACCTACCTTGCCCTCACCGGCGTCGAGCCGGGCATCCGCGAAGCCGCACGCGGCATCGGCATGACCTTTGGCCAGCGCCTGCGCATGGTCGAGTTGCCGATTGCGGTGCCGGTGATTCTTGCCGGCGTTCGCACTGCGGTGGTGATGAACATCGGCGTGATGACCATCGCCGCAACCATCGGCGCCGGCGGCCTCGGTGTGTTGATCCTCGCCTCCATCAGCCGCAGTGACATGTCGATGCTTATCGTCGGCGCGCTGCTGGTCAGTCTTCTGGCGATTTTCGCCGACCTCGTTTTGCAGTGGCTGCAACGCTCGCTGACTCCAAAAGGACTCCTGAAATGATCGAACTTCAAAACCTCAGCAAAACTTTCCAAAGCAACGGCAAAGATGTCAAAGCCGTGGACTCGGTAAGCCTGACCGTCAATGAAGGCGAGATCTGCGTGTTCCTCGGGCCATCGGGTTGCGGCAAAAGCACCACGCTGAAAATGATCAACCGCCTGATCAAACCGACCTCGGGCAAGATCCTCATCAACGGCGAAGACACCACCGATCTCGACGAAGTGACGCTGCGCCGCAACATCGGCTATGTGATCCAGCAGATCGGTCTGTTCCCGAACATGACCATCGAAGAGAACATCGTCGTGGTGCCGAAACTGCTCGGCTGGGACAAACAGAAATGCCACGACCGCGCCCGCGAACTGATGAGCATGATCAAGCTCGAGCCCAAGCAGTATCTGCATCGGTATCCGCGTGAATTGTCCGGTGGTCAGCAACAGCGTATCGGCGTGATTCGTGCGCTTGCAGCTGACGCCCCGCTGCTGTTGATGGACGAGCCGTTCGGTGCGGTCGACCCGATCAACCGCGAGATGATCCAGAACGAATTCTTCGAGATGCAGCGCGCGCTGAACAAGACCGTGATCATGGTCAGCCACGACATCGACGAAGCGATCAAACTGGGCGACAAGATCGCCATTTTCCGCGCCGGCAAGCTGCTGCAGATCGACCACCCGGACACCCTGCTGGCGCATCCGGCGGATGATTTCGTCAGCAACTTCGTCGGCCAGGACAGCACGCTCAAACGCCTGCTGTTGGTGAAGGCCGAAGACGCGGCGGACAACGCGCCGTCGGTCAGCCCGGAAACCCCGGTGGCCGATGCGCTGGAGTTGATGGACGAACATGACCGTCGCTACGTGGTGGTCACCTGCGCCGAGAACAAGGCGCTGGGTTACGTGCGCCGTCGCGACCTGCATCGCCAGACCGGCACCTGCGCGCAATTCCTCCGTGAGTTCAACGCCACCGCAGCGTACGACGAGCACCTGCGCATCCTGTTGTCGCGCATGTACGAGTTCAACCGCGCCTGGCTGCCGGTGATGGATGCCGAACGGGTGTTCTTGGGCGAGGTGACGCAGGAATCGATCGCGGCGTACCTGAGCTCGGGACGTTCGCGGGGGATGAAGACCAGTATCGTCTCGCCGGCTGAGACGGTGGTCGCATAAACCATCTGCGCGGTTGAAACCCGATCCCTGTGGGAGCGAGCCTGCTCGCGAAAGCGCAATATCAGTCGACGCTGACGGCGGCTGTGAAAATGCCTTCGCGAGCAGGCTCGCTCCCACAGGATCTGCGTGATTTTGTTGATCTTCACAAGGTGACAAAGAATCTCAACAGTCCCGCATGAAAAAGTGTTGCCCATCTAACTTCTTCCGGGCTCAAAATCCCCCTCACTAACCTCCCTCGCTGCAAACGTCGCCGAAGTTGTCCCCATCACACTTACCAGCGATCTAGCCGACAAAAGCCACGAACGTGCAGATATGTTTAACACTCGAAAATTCGCCGGGAACATCTGTCCGTCATCTCGGTCGGGTAGAAGGAGTGATGAACGCGACGCACGTCAGAAGCGTGCAAAAACGCGACATTTTTAGTTGATCTCGCGCCCCTCACGCCCTAAAGTTCGCGCCGAACGTCCATGCTGGAAACGATCCATCCGGCTCAAGTACTGACGACGAGACAGCGAGGCCAAGGGACATTTGGTCCAGATCGTTTGAGAGCGTAGCGAGCGCAGACAAGACAAGGCGGGAAGAGGCGAGGAAGCGGAGTTTACTGGTTGTAAATGAGCATTCCGAGCCTCTTCCCAACGCAGGATTGTCTAGCGCAGTAGCTCTCAAGCGATCTGGATGGCCTTTTTGCTTTCGGCGGCAATGCCTTGGGAAGTAGGCGAACCAAAGTGGGGATACGGAGGGCGTTCATGCACCCATTGTTTTTACGAGTTTGCCCATAGGAGCACCCAGCATGTCGATCCAGGTCGAAGACTATTTCGCGCGCGCTACATTCGACAAAATGAAGGCGTTCGCCGACAAACAGGAAACCCCGTTCGTGGTGATCGACACCGCGATGATCGCCCAGGCCTACGATGACCTGCGCGCCGGTTTCGAATTCGCCAAGGTCTACTACGCGGTCAAGGCCAACCCGGCCGTCGAGATCATCGACCTGCTCAAAGACAAGGGCTCGAGCTTCGATATCGCCTCGATCTACGAGCTGGACAAAGTCATGGATCGCGGCGTCAGCCCGGACCGTATCAGCTACGGCAACACTATCAAGAAATCCAAGGACATCCGCTACTTCTATGAGAAGGGCGTGCGTCTGTTCTCCACCGACTCCGAAGCCGACCTGCGCAACATCGCCAAGGCTGCTCCGGGTTCGAAAGTCTATGTGCGCATCCTCACTGAAGGCTCGACCACCGCTGACTGGCCGCTGTCGCGCAAGTTCGGCTGCCAGACCGACATGGCCATGGACCTGCTGATCCTCGCCCGCGACCTCGGCCTGGTGCCATACGGCATCTCGTTCCACGTCGGCTCGCAACAGCGCGACATCAGCGTCTGGGACGCGGCGATCGCCAAGGTCAAAGTGATCTTCGAGCGCCTGAAAGAAGAAGACGGCATCCACCTGAAGCTGATCAACATGGGCGGTGGCTTCCCGGCCAACTACATCACCCGCACCAACAGCCTGGAAACCTACGCCGAAGAAATCATCCGCTTCCTGAAAGAAGATTTCGGTGATGACCTGCCGGAAATCATCCTCGAGCCGGGCCGTTCGCTGATTGCCAACGCCGGTATCCTGGTCAGCGAAGTGGTACTGGTTGCGCGCAAATCGCGCACTGCTGTCGAGCGTTGGGTTTACACCGATGTGGGCAAGTTCTCCGGCCTGATCGAAACCATGGACGAAGCGATCAAGTTCCCGATCTGGACCGAGAAGAAAGGCGAGATGGAAGAAGTCGTGATCGCCGGCCCGACCTGCGACAGCGCCGACATCATGTACGAGAACTACAAGTATGGCTTGCCGCTGAACCTGGCGATTGGTGATCGTCTGTACTGGCTGTCGACCGGTGCATATACCACCAGTTACAGCGCGGTCGAGTTCAACGGATTTCCGCCGCTGAAGTCGTTTTACGTTTAAGGAGCAGCTGCAAGTTTTGAGCTGCAAGCTGCAAGTGAAAAAGCCCACGATGATGTGGGCTTTTTTTTCGTGTTCGGCAGGGAATCTTCGTTGTACTTGAAACCGAGGCCCCTCATCGGAACGCCGCCCGCCCAGCCCTCTCCAAAGGGAGAGGGAGCCGATGTGTATGCTTTTCAAAAATTGAGTTCGAATGGATATTTCAGGTCGATGTACAGCGCGAGAACGGCGCGGTCGGTTCCCTCTCCCCTTGGGAGAGGGCTAGGGTGAGGGCTTTGCGGTTTCAGCCGCGCTGCAATTCTGCGTACCGAGCCGAGTACCGAGCCGCCATTGCCTGAACCCTCGGATCTGCGGCATCAGCCAGCGTCTGACTCGCCACCCGCAGGAAATTCAGATTTCCGCCGGCCAAAGCTTTCTCAAGCCAATCGACCGCCTCATCAATCCGCCCCTCATCCGCTAAAACTGCAGCAAAACTGAACTGCCCACGAAAATCCCCTGCCTCGGCCGAACGCCGATACCACTCGCGCGCCGCCAGCGGATCCGGCGGGCACACCTGGCCTTCCTCCAGATAACGCCCCAGCAGGTTCATCGATTTCGCGTGACCCAACTCAGCCGCGCGGCGATACAACGCCAACGCTTGCTGATGATCAACCGTCACCCCGCGCCCGGTGGCCAGCAGATTGGCCAGGTTGTACATCGCCCAATCCAGACCGGCCTCGGCAGCGATTCGATAATGCTGCGCCGCGACCGAGGCATCCGCCGCGCACCCCCAACCATGCTCTTGACAACGCCCGAGCATGTTGCGTGCCATCAGGTGTCCACGCCCGGCAGCGATGCCGAACCAGCGCAATGCAAGCGGTTGATCCTGGGCGATGCCTTGGCCATCCAGCAGGATCTGCCCAAGCAACGCCTGCGCTTCAACCTCGCCCTCGCCCGCTGCCAGCAAAATCGCTTGCGCAGCGCGGGCCGGGCTTTCTTCAAGCATTGCCGCCAACCCGGCCGCATCGAGAACTTCCTCGCGGCGCAACTGGAAACTCATACCTCGACCCAACGCCGCAGCAAGTTGTGATAAGTACCGGTGAGGCGGATCAGCGAAGGGTGATCGGGGACGTCCCGGGTCAGCTGCTGAATCGCCCCGTCCATTTCGAACAGCAACGCGCGCTGGCTGTCTTCGCGCACCAGGCTCTGCGTCCAGAAAAATGACGCATAACGCACACCACGTGTAACCGCATTGACCTTGTGCAAACTGGTGCCCGGATACAACACCATGTCGCCGGCCGGCAGCTTCACGCGCTGGGTGCCGTAGGTGTCCTGAATCTCCAGTTCGCCGCCGTCGTAATCTTCCGGCTCGCTGAAAAACAGTGTCGCCGACAGATCGGTGCGCACCCGCTCGATGCTGCCCTTGGGCTGGCGCACGGCGTTGTCGATGTGGAAATCGAAACTGCCGCCGGCCGTGTAACAGTTCACTAACGGTGGGAAGACTTTGTGCGGCAGTGCGGCAGACATGAACAGCGGATTTTTCCACAACCGCTCCAGCATCGCCGCGCCGATTTCCTTGGCCAGCGGGTGGCCTTCGGGCAATTGCAGATTGTGCTTGGCCTTGGCCGACTGGAAGCCGGCGGTGATCTTGCCATCGGCCCAATCCGCTTGCTCCAGGGCCTGGCGGATGCGCTGCACTTCGTCTTTTGCGAACAGCCCGGGAATGTGCAGCAGCATGGCGATGTCACCTGATGGCAAGAAGGCGGCAATGGTATTGATTCTTATTGACTGTGTAAAACCCCCAAGACGAACGAACAGGCAGAAACCGTAAGGGCAAATTGTAAAGAATGTAAATTCAATGCGAATAACAATGTTTCGCAATTGATACGAATACCTGTTTACCCTATATTCCGCCGCCTCAAATCCTTGGGGAGGGGAATAAAAATGGCACGTCAACACGCACAATTACCGGTCAGTTCACCACGTCTGCTCGCCTCGGCAATCGGTGTCGCAATCACCGCCGGCTCCGCTGGGCAGATGGTCTTCGCGGCGGAAAAAACCGACAGCAAAGCGTCCGGCAACGCCATCGCCCTGGACGCCACCGCCATCACCGGCGAAGCCCAGGACTCGACCTCCTATCAGGTCGAAAAAGCCTCCTCGCCCAAGTACACCGCGCCGCTGGTCGACACCCCGCGCTCGGTCACCGTCATCCCGCAACAAGTGCTCAAGGACACCGGCGCGCTGAACATGCAGGACGCCTTGCGTACCGTGCCGGGCATTACCTTCGGCGCCGGTGAAGGTGGCAACCCGCAGGGCGATCGTCCGTTCATTCGCGGCTTCGACGCCCAGGGCGACACCTATCTGGACGGCGTGCGCGACACCGGTTCGCAGAGCCGTGAAATCTTCGCCGTGGAAAACATCGAGGTCAGCAAAGGCCCGAACTCGGCGATTGGCGGTCGCGGCGCCGCCGGCGGCAGCATCAACCTGGTGAGCAAGAAAGCGCACTTGGGCAACTCGTTCGACGGCGGCTTCACCTACGGCTCCGACCAGACCCAGCGCTACACCCTCGACGGCAACTATCAGTTCAGCGACAGCGCCGCCGGCCGTCTCAACCTGATGAGCCACGAGAGCAACGTCGCCGGTCGCGACAAGGTCGATTACGACCGCTGGGGTATCGCACCGTCGCTGGCCTTCGGCCTGGGCACCGATACCCGCGTCAACCTCGACTACTACCATCTGGAAAGCAACGACACCCCGGACTCGGGCATTCCGTACACCATCCCTACCGGTGGTTCGGCCGCACGCACCAAGTCCAACCCGGACAAGCCGTACGCCGGTGGCGATCACGACAATTTCTATGGTCTGGATCGCGACTTCCGCAAGGGCCGCACCGACACTGCGACCTTCGCCATCGAGCACGACCTGAACGATGCGCTGACCATCAAGAACACCCTGCGCCACGGCAGCAGCATGCAGGATTACATCCTCACCCAGCCGGACGACAGCAAGGGCAACGTCAACAACGGCAGCGTCTGGCGTCGGGCCAACACGCGGGTGAGCAATACTGAAACCACCACCAACCAGACCGACCTGTTCGGCACCTTCTACGTGGCCGGTTTCAAGAACAGCTTCTCCACCGGTGTCGAATACACCCGTGAGCAGAGCGAGAAATCCTCGTACAACGTCAACACCGACACCACGCCGCGCACCAGCGCCGTCACCACCAACTGCAACCCGGGCCTGATCGGCGCTGCCAGCGGTTACAACTGCACCTCGCTGTCGAACCCGAACCCGAACGATCCGTGGAACGGTGCGATCTCGCGCAACTACGCCGGTACCGACACCCAGGCCGACACCTACGCACTGTACGTATTCGACACGCTGGAGTTGTCCGAGCAGTGGCTGGTGAACATGGGCCTGCGCTACGACCACTTCGACACCGACTACAAAACCTACAACGCCGCAGGCACCACCACCTCGAAGGGCGATGACACCAGCGAATTCGTCACCGGTCAGTTCGGCGTGGTCTACAAGCCGGCGGAAAACGGCAGCATCTACGCCTCCTATGCAACCTCGGCGACACCGCCGGGCAACACCTTGGGCGAAGGTCAGGAAGGCAACCCGCTGGGCGGCACACCGGATCGCAGCGGCAACCTGCTGAGCAGCGACATGGAGCCGGAAACCACCAAGAACTACGAGATCGGCACCAAGTGGGATCTGCTCAATGATCGCCTGTCGCTGACCGCCGACATCTTCCGCACCGAGAAGGAAAACGCTCGCGTGCAAGTCGATACCAGCTCCTACGAAAACGCCGGCAAGACCCGCGTGCAAGGCTTCGAACTGTCGGCCAGCGGCAAGATCACCGACAAGTGGCAGGTGTTCGCCGGTTACGCTTTCATGGACAGCGAGCAGATAGATGGCGGCCCGCTGGGTCGCGCCAACGACGGCAACGATCTGCCGAACACACCAAAAAACAGCGCCAGCCTGTGGACCACGTATCAGGTCACGCCGAAGCTGACGATCGGTGGTGGCGCGTTCTACGTCGACGACGTCTACGGCAGTGTCGCCAACACAACGATGGTCGATTCGTACGTGCGTTACGACGCGATGGCGGCCTACAAGCTGACCAAGAACGTCGACCTGCAACTCAACGTGCAGAACCTGACCGACGAAACCTATTACGACAAAGCCTTCTCGACCCACTTTGCCAATCAGGCGGCGGGACGGACGGCGCTGTTGAGCACCAATTTCCACTTCTGACCAATGTGAAAACCTGTGGGAGCGAGCTTGCTCGCGAAGGCAATCTTTCAGCAACATCGATGCTGACTGACACACCGCTTTCGCGAGCAGGCTCGCTCCCACAGGGAATGTGCCGCGAGGCTCGGCCCCGTTCATTCAGTTGAACGGGGCTTTTGTGTGTAACGCAAAACGCTTCTTGATAACCCACGGCATAATGCGCGCCGTGATGAAAATTTCCGAACGGACGGCGAGTGACGTGTTGAAGAAAACCCTGTTCCAGTTGCACTGGTTTTTTGGCATCACCGCAGGGCTGGTGCTGGCGCTGATGGGCATCACCGGCGCGGCCTATTCGTTTCAGGACGAGATCCTGCGCGCGCTGAATCCGTCCGTTCTGCAGGTGGAAAAACAGGTCGCCGGCGTGCTGCCACCAGTTGAACTGGTGGAGCGCATTGAAGCCGCGTCCGGCAAGAAAGTCGCAATGCTCTGGGTCGAGACCGACAGCGGTCACGCCGCACGGGTATTCTTCACCCCGCCCAAGGGCGAACGGCGTGGCGAGATGCGCTACTTCGATCCGTACACCGCCGAGTTCAAGGGCGATGCCACCGGTCAGGATTTCTTCGGCCTGATGCTGCAACTGCACCGCTTCCTCGCCATGGGCGACACCGGGCGCAACATCACCGGCGCCTGCACCTTGATGCTGTTGTTCTTCTGCCTTTCTGGCCTGTATTTGCGTTGGCCGCGCCAATGGAACAGCTGGCGCGTGTGGTTGACCCTGGACTGGAAAAAGAAGGGCCGCGCGTTCAATTGGGATCTGCACTCGGTGGCCGGCACCTGGTGCCTTTTGGTCTATTTGCTGCTGGCGTTGACCGGTTTGTCATGGTCGTACGAGTGGTACAACAAAGGCCTGACCCGACTGCTTTCCGACGCGCCGCAAAACGAACGCGTACGCGGCGGTCGCGGCCCGGCGCCGGAAGGTCCGCCACCGACCGCCGACTACGCGGCGATATGGAGCAGCATCTACAGCGCTGCCGGCCCGGGTCTGGCCGCGTACAACATTCGCATGCCGGCGGTGGCCGGCCAGCCGGCGACGGTGTTCTACCTGCTCGACAGCTCGCCTCATGACCGCGCGATGAATCAGATCACCCTCGACCCGGCCACCGGAGTGGTCAAACGCGTCGACCGCTATGCCGACAAAAGCTTCAAGGCCCAATTGCTGACCAGCATTTATGCGCTGCACGTCGGAAGTTATTTCGGCCTTGTGGGGCGCATCATCGTGACGATTGCGGCGGTGTGCATGCCGCTGTTTTTCATCACTGGCTGGCTGCTGTATCTGGACCGTCGACGCAAGAAAAAGCAGATCAAGGATGCCCGCCAAGGTCTCGCACAACCGTCCGCCGATGCTTCGGCATGGCTGATCGGTTTCGCCAGCCAGAGCGGTTTCGCCGAACAACTGGCGTGGCAGACCGCCGGACAATTGCAGGCCGCCGGATTGCCGGTCAACGTGCAGCCGCTGGCCAATCTGAGCGAACAGGATCTGCGTGAGTCGAACAACGCATTGTTCGTGGTCAGCACCTTCGGCGACGGCGAAGCGCCGGACAGCGCCCGTGGTTTCGAACGCAAAGTGCTGGCCAAGGCTTCGACACTCGACAGCCTCAACTACGCCGTGCTCGGCCTCGGCGATCGGCAGTACGCGCACTTCTGCGGCTTCGCCAAGCGCTTGCATCAATGGCTCGGCGAACACGGCGGCAAAACCCTGTTCGCCCCGGTGGAGGTCGACAGCGGCGATCCTTACGCGCTGCGTCACTGGCAAACCCAACTCGGCCAGCTCACCGGACAGGCGCCGAGCGAAACCTGGCAAGCACCGAGCTATGACAACTGGACGCTGGTCCGTCGCGAATTGATGAACCCCGACAGCAGCGGCGCGCCGGTCTACCTGCTCGGCCTCAAAGCCCCCGACACGCGCAGCTGGCTGGCCGGTGACCTGGTCGAAGTGCTGCCGCGCAACTGCCCGTGGGCCATCGAGCATTTCCTCGACGGCCTTGGCATTCGTGGCGAAACTCAGGTGAAGGTCAATGGGATCGACGAACCACTGGAAGTGGCCCTCGCCTCACGCCAGTTGCCCGAACACCGCGCGCATCTGGTCGGTTTGCATGCGCAGTCGCTGGTCGACGCGATGGTGCCGCTGGCGATGCGCGAATACTCGATCGCCTCGATTGCCGCTGACGGCGTGCTGGAACTGATCGTGCGCCAGGAACAGCACAACGACGGCAGCCTCGGCATCGGCTCCGGCTGGCTCACCGAACACGCTCCAGTGGGCGGCAGCATCAGCCTGCGCGTGCGGCGCAACAGCGGTTTCCATCTGCCGAACGAACCCGTGCCGATGATCCTGCTGGGCAACGGCACCGGCCTGGCCGGCCTGCGCAGCCTGCTCAAGGCACGCATTGCCGATGGTCAGCAACGGCAGTGGCTGCTGTTCGGCGAGCGTAAACGCGAACACGATTTTCTCTGCCGCGCCGAGCTGGAAGAGTGGCTGGTCAATGGTGATCTGGCGCGGCTGGATCTGGCGTTTTCCCGCGATCAGGCCGAGAAGATTTATGTGCAGGATCGCTTGCGTGAGTCTGCGGATGAATTGAAGAAATGGTTGGCAGATGGTGCCGTCATCTATATCTGCGGCAGCCTTCAAGGTATGGCCTCAGGCGTAGACCAGGCCCTCAACGATATCCTCGGCAGCGCCGAAGTCGAACGCCTGATCGAACAGGGCCGCTATCGCCGGGACGTTTACTAACGCCTGCGAAAAGCCCCTCACCCTAGCCCTCTCCCAATGGAGAGGGGACCGATTGAGGGATGCTCGAGATCGACGCCGACCTGAGCGTTCTTCACTGAATCCATAGCCATAATCACCTCGGTCGGCTCCCTCTGGGTGAGGGCTGGGCGGGCCGCGTTCCGATGAGGGAAATGGGCTACTGTTAAATCTCCACTCAACTTCACAAGGACCGTGAAGCCATGCCAAGCCGCCCTACCCTCGCCCAATTCGCCCGCCACTTGCGCACCAACCAGACAGATTGCGAACACCTGCTCTGGCAGCGCCTGCGTTCCCGGCAGATCGCCAACCTGAAGTTTCGCCGACAGTTTCCATGTCCGCCGTTTGTGCTGGATTTCTATTGTGTGAAGTTGAGGTTGGCGATTGAGCTGGATGGTGGCCAGCACTATGAGACGGCCGGGGTGCTTCACGATCGGCGCCGGTCGAACTTCCTGTCTCAACAAGGCATTGAAGTCGTGCGATTCAGCAATCTTGAGGTGCTTCAGCAGATGGATGATGTATTGGAGCAGATCATCAGAATTGCGGCAGAGCGGAAAATGCCCTCACCCTAGCCCTCTCCCAGAGGGAGAGGGGACCGACCGCGAATCATTCACGCTATATGTCGACCTGAACGTCTTTCGCCGAATCCAAATCCGACACGCCCGCGTGCCCGATCCTGAACTGAGACGACGAAAGTCGCTGCATCCACAATCACCTCGGTCTTTCAGGTCGATGCATGACGCAAGACACCTCGGTCGGCTCCCTCTCCCTCAGGGAGAGGGCTGGGGTGAGGGGTTTTTGATCCAGCGGGATTAAACAGGCTGCAACTTCTGCTCAAACACCGCCACCCCATCCAGATCCCGCAACACCACACTCATCTCCCCGCTCTGCCCTTCAATATTCACCTCACCAAAAAACTGAAACCCGGCAAACGGCGAGGTGTTCTGTGCGGGCGGTGCTTTCTCGAACACCACCTCTGGGCCAAACGTCTTGTCCAGTGGATTCGGCCCGAAACTGCCGGCGTTCAACGGCCCGGCGACAAATTCCCAGAACGGTTCGAAATCCTGAAACGCGGCGCGGTCCGGGTGGTAGTGATGCGCTGCGCAGTAATGCACGTCCGCCGTCAGAAACACGAAATTACGCACCTGCTGCGCACGTAAAAATCCGAGCAATTCGGCAATTTCCAGTTCACGCCCCTGCGCCGGGCCGGGGTCGCCGTTGGCCACGGCTTCCCAACGCGCGACGCCCGGGCTGACCTCGCCGTCCGGGACGCCCAGGCCGATGGGCATGTCGGCGGCGATGACTTTCCACTGCGCGGTCGACGCCTTCAATTCACGCTTGAGCCAGTCCAGCTGTTCGCGGCCGAGAAACGGTTTTGCCGCGCCGAGGTTGTCGTCGTTGGCTTCGCGATAGCTGCGCATATCCAGCACGAACACGTCGAGCATCGGCCCGTAGCTGAGCTTGCGATAAATGCGCCCGCCGCCGTCCGCCGCTTGCAAACGCATCGGCGCATATTCCAGCCACGCCTGCCGCGCGCGGCCGACCAGCTTGTGGATATCTTTCTCCTGATAACGCTCATCCAGCTGCTTGCCCGGTGACCAGTTGTTGACCACTTCGTGATCGTCCCACTGCCAGATCTGCGGCACTTCGGCGTTGAAGCGGCGGATGTTTTCGTCCATCAGGTTGTAGCGATAGTTGCCGCGATAATCGTCGAGGGTCTGCGCGACTTTGCTCTTGGCTTCGGTGGTGATATTGCGCCAGATGCGCCCGCTTTCGGTGGTCAGTTGCGCGGGCACCGGGCCGTCGGCGTAGATGGTGTCGCCGCTGTGGATAAAGAAGTCTGGCAGGCGCAGGCGCATGGCTTCGTAGATGCGCATGCCGCCGATGTCCGGGTTGATCCCGAAGCCCTGGCCGACGGTGTCACCGCTCCAGACAAAACGAATGTCGCGCCTGGCCGTCGGCACGCTGCGCAGATGGCCGAACCACGGTTCGCTGGCGACGCCGCTCTGGGCGTCTTCGAAGTGCACGCGATAGAAAATTGCCTGGTTGGCCGGCAGGCCGGTGAGTTCGACGCGGGCGGTGAAATCGCTGCGCGCATCGGCCAGTGGCGAGACGAATTTGCGCGGGTTGCCGAACAGGCTGCCGGTGTCCCACTCGACCACCATACGCGCCGGGCGATCGCTGCGGCTCCAGATCATCGCGCGGTCGCCGAGCAGGTCGCCGGACTGCACGCCGTCGGTGAGCTGCGGACGATCCTTGACCGAGGCAATCACCGCCGGCGCCAGCCCCGGCAACAACAGCCCGGCACCCACCGCTTGCATGACGCGACGCCGACCGAGATTGAAATCGCTCATGGTGTTCTCCCTGTAAAAGGGAAAACTTAAGCATGCCTATATGAACTCGCCATGACACCCTTAACCATGTGGGAGCGAGCTTGCTCGCGAAGGGTACCTATCAGTCGAAATTTTTTTCGCTGACACACCGCTTTCGCGAGCAAGCTCGCTCCCACAGGTTTTGCGACGTCAGCTAAGCCTTGGCGGGCTCCAGCGGTAGTTCGACAGCCTCAGGCCGTTTGAGCAGCGCATACACCACCGCCGTAACCAGGCTCCCCGCGACGATCGCCAGCAGATACAGCAGCGCATGGTTGATCGCATTGGGGATCGCCAGCACGAACAAGCCGCCGTGCGGCGCCATCAGTTTGCAGCCGAAGTACATCGACAAGGCGCCGGTCAGCGCGCCACCGGCGATGCTCGCCGGGATCACCCGCAGCGGGTCTTTCGCGGCAAACGGAATCGCCCCTTCCGAGATAAAGCACAGGCCGAGCACGAACGCCGCTTTACCGGCCTCGCGCTCGCTCTGCGCGAACTTGCGCCGGGCAATGAAGGTGGCGATGCCCAGACCAATCGGCGGCACCATGCCGGCGGCCATGGTCGCGGCCATCGGTGCGTAACTCTGCGAGGCCAGCAGCCCCACCGAAAACGCATAGGCAGCCTTGTTGATCGGCCCGCCGAGGTCGACGCACATCATGCCGCCGAGCAACACGCCGAGCAGAATCGCGTTGGTAGTGCCCATGCTGTCGAGGAATTGGGTAAGCGCGGCGAGCATGCCGGCGACCGGTTTGCCGACCACGTAAATCATCACCAGGCCGGTCACCAGACTGGCCAGCAACGGGATGATCAGAATCGGCTTCAGCGCTTCCAGGCTCTGCGGCAATTTCACATAGCGGGCGATGGCTTTGGCGGCGTAACCGGCGATGAAACCGGCAATGATCCCGCCGATGAATCCGGCGCCCAGAGTGCCTGCGAGCAAGCCGCCGATCATTCCCGGCGCAAGGCCCGGGCGGTCGGCAATCGAGTAGGCGATGTAACCGGCCAACAGCGGCACCATCAGCTTGAACGCGGTTTCGCCGCCGATCTGCATCAGTGCCGCCGCCAGCGTGCCTTCTTCCTTGTAAGCGGTGATGCCGAACACGAAGGACAACGCGATCAGCAAACCACCCGCCACCACCATCGGCAGCATGTACGAAACACCCGTGAGCAGGTGTTTGTAGACGCCGGTTTTTTCCGACTTGGCCGCAGCCTTGCCGTCGCTTGCCGCGCTTTCCACTGCGCCTTCGGCCAGGGCTTTTTTCAGGGTCGCTTCGGATTGCTTCAGGGCAACGCCAGTGCCGCAGCGATAGATTTTCTTGCCGGCGAAACGCTCGGTGGCGACGTCGATATCCGCCGCCAGCAACACCACGTCAGCCTCGGCGATGGCCGTTGCGCTGAGCGGGGTTTTCGCGCCCACCGAGCCTTGGGTTTCGACCTGCAATTCATAACCCAGACGCTTGGCAGTCTGCTGCAACGCTTCGGCGGCCATGAAGGTGTGGGCGACGCCGGTCGGGCAGGCCGTGATGGCGACGATGCGCGGCGCACGGGGCGCATCGATCGCCGGTTCGACTGCGCTGGCGACGTAGACTGCGGCCTCTTCGGCACCGCGACGCAGCACCGCTTCGACATCCTGCAAGGCTTGCGCCGGAGCGATCTGGAACACGCGCTTGCCGACGAAGCGACTCATGTCCACCGCGCCGGTGGTGACCAGCAAGACCCACTCGGCGGCTTCGATGGTTGCCGCCGACAACTCGCGTTCCGGGTGTGCCGGATCGACCACTTCAACGCTGGTGCTCCAGCCCTGACGCTGCGCCGCTGCATCGAGCAGGCGCGCGCACAGCACACTGGTGACCATGCCGTTCGGGCAAGCCGTAACAATGGCTAACTTCATGACAAACCCTCTTATTGTTCTGTCAGGGGGCGCACGCGCACGCCCTGTTCGAGCTGCGCCAGTTGCGCAGCGTCGTTGATGCCAAAACCGATCTGGGTCACCGCCATCGCCGCAATCGCGGTGGCGGTGCGCAGGGTTTGCTCTGGGGTGTCGGCGCTAAGCAGACCGTGGAGCATGCCGGCCAGCAATGAATCGCCGGCACCAACCGTGCTGGCCACGCTGACCTTCGGCGGCGAGGCATGCAGTGCCGAGCCGACACTGAACCAGTTGACCCCGTCGGCGCCGTGGGAGATCACCACGTGCTCGATGCCTTGGCCGTGCAAGCGTGCGGCGGCTTGCGCTTCAGCGATTGGCGAGACCACTTCGCAGCCGAGGGCGTGGGCCAGTTCTTCGGTGTTCGGTTTGATCAGCCAGGGGCTGGCCTGCAACGCGGCGCGCAAGGCTTCGCCGCTGGAGTCGAGGGCGACTTTCAAGCCGAGCGCGTTCAAGCTTTCAATCAGCTCGCGCAACCATTGCGCGGTGACGCCACGCGGCAGACTGCCGGCGACCACCACCGCATCGTGCCCCGGTGCGATCTGCAGCAAGCGATCAAGCAAGGCTTGCTGCGCCGTTGCATCAACCACCGGGCCAGGCCCGTTGATGTCGGTGATGCGCCCGTCCTGTTCGGCGACTTTGATGTTGCTGCGCGTCTCGCCCGGCACGCGGATGAACGCGTCGACAAAACCACGCTTGGCGAACAGGGTTTCGAACGCTTGCTGATTGTCTTCGCCGAGAAAGCCGCTGACGGTGACCTGATGGCCGAGATCCGCCAGCACCTGGGCGACATTGACGCCTTTGCCCGCAGCGTGGGTGTGCATCTCCTCGCTGCGATTGACCTGACCGGCATCCAGCCGTGACAGCTCGACGGTGAGGTCGAGTGCCGGGTTGAGGGTCAGGGTAAGAATCTTGGCCATTACAGGGCCTCCACTAATGCGCGCACTTCATTCGCGCTGCCCACGGCCAGGGCCTGTTGGGCGAGGGTTTGCGCCTGGGGCAGGCTGAGTTCACGGATGCGCGCCTTGACTTCGGCAATGCTGCGCCCGGACACGCTAAGCTCGTCGACACCGAGGCCAACCAGCACCGGCACCGCCAGCGGATCAGCCGCCAGTTCGCCGCAGACGCCCACCCATTTGCCATGGGCATGGGCGGCGCGCACGGTGATGTCGATCAGTTGCAGCACCGCCGGGTGCAAGCCATCCGCTTGTGCAGACAGCGTCGGGTGACCACGGTCGATGGCCAGGGTGTATTGGGTCAGGTCGTTGGTGCCGACGCTGAAAAAGTCGACTTCCTTGGCCAGAACCGGCGCAAGCAACGCGGCCGACGGCACCTCGATCATGATCCCCAGCTGAAGATCGGCGACTGGAATTTCCAAGCGCAGACGCTCGGTCATGTCACGGGCCTGGCGCCACTCTTCGACGCTGCCGACCATCGGGAACATGATCCGCAGCGGACGGTTGTCAGCCGAGCGCAGCAAGGCGCGCAGTTGCGCTTCCATGATCTGCGGCCGCTGCAGAGTCAGGCGAATGCCGCGCACGCCGAGGAACGGGTTTTCTTCCTTGGCGATCGGCCAATACGGCAACGGTTTGTCGCCGCCGACGTCGAGCGTGCGCACCACCAGCGGCCGCCCGGCCAGACCATCGAGCACGCGACGGTATTCGGCTTCCTGGGTCGCCTCATCCGGTGCCTGTGGGTGGGCCATGAAAATCAGTTCGGTGCGCAGCAGACCAATGCCTTCGGCGCCCTGCTCCACCGCGCTGGTCACGCCTGCGCTTTCGCCGATGTTGGCGAACACTTCGACGGCGTGGCCGTCGGTGGTGTGTGCCGGTTGATGGCGTTGTTCGGCGGCGATCTTCAGGCGTTGCTCGCGGGTGTCGCGCTCTTCAGCGGCACGCTTGAGGGTCGCGGCATCGGCGTCGACATGCAGACGGCCACGCTGACCGTCGAGCAATAGCGGCGTGCCCGGCTCGAGCAACAGCACCGCTGCACCCGCGCCGACCAGTGCTGGAATACCGAGCGCGCGGGCGACGATGGCGCTGTGCGCGGTAGCACCGCCGCGCGCGGTGAGAATCCCTGCCACTCGCGCAGGATCCAGGCGCGCGACATCGGACGGGCCGACTTCGTCCATCACCAGAATGTACGGTTGCTCAGGTTCGTTCGCGGTTTGCACGCCACACAGCTGCGCCAGCACCCGGCGACCGATGTCACGCAGATCGGCGGCACGCTCGGCGAGCAAAGCGTCCTGCAGCGATTCCTGCTGTTTGGCGGCGGCTTCGATCACCGCCATCCACGCCGCTTCGGCGCTTTCACCTTGCTTGAGGCGGGTGTCGACTTCGTCGGTCAGATCCGGGTCGTCGAGCATTTCCTGGTGAGTGATGAAAATCTCGCGAATCGCCTTGGCCTTGCTGCGTTCGATCAAGCCTTGGATGTCGCGGCGCACGTCGCTCAGCGCTTGCTTGAGGCGCTCGCGCTCGATCGCGGCAGATTCGCCGCGCAACGGGTAATCGATGGCTTGCAGCACCTGAATGTGCGCAGGGCCGATGGCGATGCCCGGTGCGGCAGGAATCGCCTGCAACAGGCTGCCGGAGGCCGGCGCGATCAATACTTCGGCGATGTCGGCGATCACTTCGCGCTGCTGACTCACGGCCGGCAGCGGCTCGACTTCCTCACCGAGGCCTTCTTCAATCGCCGCGAGCAGGGCCGGCAAGGCATCGGCGGCGATGCTCGGCTCGGCGATCAGCTCCAGCACCTGACCGCGGCGGGCGCCGAGACTGAGCAGTTTGCTCAGGCTCTTCACCGACACGGCGCTGTCCTGGCTGTCGACGATGCGCACGCGGATTTCGCCATCAAAACTCTTCGCCAGTTGCGCAAGAATCTTCGCTGGTCGTGCGTGCAAACCATGGGCATTGGCCAGGGCAATACGTGCACTCGGCCAGTCGGCCGGCAGTTCACCGCCGAGCACTTCGAGAACTTTGCGGCTGCTGGTGGCGCGGCCCAGTTCGTGGCCGCGACCTTCGATCAGCAACGCGCACAAACGCTCGAGCAACGCCTGATGCGCTTCGCCCAGACTGGCGAGGCAGAACAGTCCGCTGAGCGGCTGGCCGAGGTAGCGCATCGGTTTGTCCGGGGTGACGAACGCCAGTCCCGGACGCTTCACGGTCTGCTCGCTGTGCAGCCACCACAGGCCATCGCCCAGTGGCAGCGCTTCGACTTGCTGCAACACGCCGGCAAAGCCGTTGCTCACACAATCGGCCTGACGCAGCAGACGTGCGCCGCGCCAGACCAGTTCTTCGAAATCGTCGGCCGACACGCCGAGGCCGATCATCTGCGCATCCAGCGCCAGTTCCTGCGGCGCGCCTTGCAACAGTTTAAGCAGCGCTTCGGGGGAGCTGGCGCGACGCAAGGCCTGGCCCAGATCGGTCTCGCCGAGGGCGCGGGTCAGCAGTTGCAGCAGGCGCAGGTGTTCATCGGATTTCGCCGCGATGCCGATGGCCAGATAAACGATCTGGCCATCGCCCCAATCGACACCATCAGGAAACTGCATCAGGCGCACGCCGGTGGCGAATACCTGATCGCGGGTTTCCGGCGTACCGTGGGGAATGGCGATGCCTTGACCGAGAAAGGTCGAGCCCTGGGCTTCCCGGGCCTGCAGGCCGGCGAGGTAGCCGTCGGCAACCAGACCGTCGGCGACCAGATGACTGGCCAGCAATTGCAGGGCAGCGGGTTTATCCACGGCCGACTGGCCCATGGATATCTGCTCTATAGTGAGCTCGAGCATGCGATCTCCTTTTTGGCGCAGTTCAACGCCAGGTATTGTTTTGAATGGTTCACAGCTTAGGCGCTCTGCCGCGCTTTTCAGCGGCAGTTTTGGCGGTTTCACGGCAGGACCGGCCAAAGGCGTCTAAAACGTAGAAAATACGCTTGCTGAAACGTTTAATCTAGATTGATCGGCACGTTACTCGATAATGTCTCATCCTTGAAGTCCAACTGGTCGGATCTGCCCAGGCAATAAGTCGACTGCCCTTATCGGGTAGGATTGGCGAAAATGTCGCGGCATGCTCGAAAAAACAAGGAAATACCGGGTTGAAACTCAGTGATATCGCGCGGTTGGCCGGCGTCTCCGTCACCACCGCCAGCTACGTCATCAACGGCAAGGCCGAACAGCAACGCATCAGCAACGCGACCGTCGAGCGCGTGCGCGCGGTGGTCGATCTGCACGGCTTCACGCCCAATCCGCAAGCGGCCGGCCTGCGCAGTCGGCACACGCGCACCCTGGGCTTTATCCTGCCGGATCTGGAAAACCCCAGTTACGCGCGGATCGCCAAGTTGCTCGAACAAGGCGCGCGGGCGCGCGGTTATCAATTGCTGATCGCCAGTTCCGACGATGCGCCGGACAGCGAGCGCCAGTTGCTGCAACTGTTCCGCGCCCGCCGTTGCGATGCGCTGATCGTCGCCAGTTGCCTGCCGGCCGGTGATGACAGCTACCGCCAGTTGCAGGCCAAGGGTCTGCCGATCATCGCCATCGACCGGGTCATGGAGCCGGAGCATTTCTGCTCGGTGATCAGCGACGACCGCGAGGCCAGCCTGCATCTGACCCAAAGTCTGCTCGATCCGCAGCCAAAGCAGATCGTGCTGCTCGGCGCCCGCCCGGAGCTGAGCATCAGCCAGGAACGTGCCGCCGGTTTCCGCGCGGCGCTCAACGACTTCAAAGGCGAGGTGCTGGTCGAGCACGCCGAGTCGTTCAGCCGCGAGTGCGGCAAGCAATTGATGGAAGAACTCCTGCAGCGTCTGGGGCATTTGCCTGACGCACTGGTGACCACCTCCTACGTGCTGCTGCAAGGCGTGTTCGATGCCCTGCATGATTTCCCGCTGAAATCGCGGCCGCTGCGCCTCGGCACCTTCGGCGACACGCAGTTGCTGGATTTCCTGCCGCTGCCGGTCAACGCCATGTCCCAGCAACACCAGTTGATCGCCGACAAGGCCTTGGAACTGGCCTTGGCCGCGGTCGAGCAGGATGACTACCAACCGGGCGTGCAAGCCATCGCGCGGACCTTCAAGCAGCGTATTCATCGGGACTGAAGCGTGGAGCTGATCGACAGCCACACCCACCTCGACTTCCCCGACTTCGACGCCGATCGCGCCGAGTTGCTGGCCGAAAGCCGCGCTCTCGGCGTGCGGCGCATCGTCGTGCTGGGCGTGCATCAGGGCAACTGGCAACGGGTCTGGGATCTGGTGCAGAGCGATGCCGGCCTGTACGCGGCGTTCGGATTGCACCCGGTGTTTCTCGATCAGCATCGCCCCGAAGATTTGCATGCGCTGGGGGACTGGCTGACGCGCTTGCGCGGACATCGTCAGCTGTGTGCGGTGGGCGAGATAGGCCTGGATTACTTCATCGAAAACCTCAATCGCGAGCGACAACAAGGGTTGTTCGAAGCGCAGCTGCAACTGGCCGCAGACTTCGGGTTGCCGGCGCTGATCCACGTACGCCGCAGCCACGCAGCGGTGATCGCCACGCTCAAGCGCTTCAAACTCAAACGCGCCGGCATCATCCACGCCTTCGCCGGCAGCCGCGAAGAAGCGCGGGAATACCTCAAGCTCGGTTTCAAACTGGGTCTTGGCGGCGCACCGACCTGGCCGCAGGCGCTGCGCATGCATCGGGTGCTGCCGGAACTGCCGCTGCAATCGGTGGTACTGGAAACCGACTCACCAGACATGGCCCCCGCCATGTTCCCCGGCCAGCGCAACAGCCCGGCGCATTTGCCGGCAATCTGTGCAGCGTTGGCCGAGCTGATGAATATCACGCCTGAACAACTGGCCAACGCCAGCACCGCCAACTGCTGCGAAGTCTTCGGCTGGTAACACCGCCATCCCCTGTGGGAGCGAGCCTGCTCGCGAAAGCAATCTGTCAGTGACTTCGTCAATGCCTGACCCACCGACTTCGCGAGCAGGCTCGCTCCCACATTTTTGATCCGGTTCCAGCCTCTCAAACACGAAACGCGCTGATCAGTTGTTTGAGCTCAACCACCTGCGCCGACAGCGCGCGGCTGGCATCTTCGGTCTGGTGTGCACCTTGCGCCGTGCGTTCGCCGGCGCGGTTGATCTCGACGATGTTCTGGTCGATGTCATGGGCCACGGCGGTCTGCTGTTCCACGGCAGCGGCGATCTGCTGGTTCTGGTCGACGATCATGCCCACCGCGCCAAGAATATTTTCCAGCGCCTGCTGGACCTTCTCCGACTGCCCCACCGTGCCATTTGCCATCTGATGGCTGACGCCCATGGCCTTCACCGCCGCGCCGACGCCACCGTGCAGCTTGGCGATCATCTGCTCGATTTCTTCGGTCGATTGTTGGGTGCGCTTGGCCAAGGTGCGTACTTCGTCGGCGACCACGGCAAAACCGCGCCCCTGCTCGCCGGCCCGCGCGGCTTCGATAGCGGCGTTGAGCGCCAGCAGATTGGTCTGTTCGGCGATGCTCTTGATCACCTCAAGCACACGGCTGATCGACTGGCTGTCGCTGGCCAGTTGATTGATCACCAGCACCGACTGATCGATTTCGCTGGCCAGCGCGGCAATGCTGCCCTGCTGCGATTCCACCAGACCGCGACCGCTGAGGGTTTCGTCGTTGACGCTGTGGGCGCTGCTCACCGCCGCAGCAGCACTGCGCGCGACTTCCATTGAAGTCGCCGACATCTGGTTCATCGCCGTCGCCACTTGTTCGATTTGCGAGCGCTGCCCAGCGACAGCCTGATTGCTCTGCGCCGACACGCTTTCGACCTGCCCGGCCTGACGCTCGACCTCGCCGACGGTGTGACCGACACGTTCGATCAGGTCGTGAATCTTCTTCACCGTGCCGTTGAACACCTCGCCCAACTCGCCCAGTTCATCGCGGCTGCTGGCCTTGAAGTTGACCGTCATGTCGCCGGCCGCGACCTTGTCCATCATCGCGCCCAGGCTTTTCAGGGTGGTGCGGGTCGAGGCGTAGAAACCGCCATAAAGATAGAAAATCAGCACAAAGACCACCGACAGCGCCGAGGCTTGCAGAATCATGTGCGTGCGGTTCTGCGCCAGTCGCTGCTGCAACTGGTTGTCGAGGAATTTCAGCGTGGTCTGATTGAGCTGGTAGGTGTGTTCCATCAGCCCGGTGACCTGATCGTAGAATGCCTGCCACGGCGCATCGAGGGTATCGGCCATCACCACTTGCTCTTCGAACAGCTCGCTGGCCTGCTTGAGCGAGGCCTTGCTGCTGTCAGCCTGAGCACTGAGCGATTCGCGTGCGGCGCTGCTGGAACCGAGGGCGTCTTGCAGTTTCAAGGCGTACTCGGCCTGGAGTTTTTCGATCTGCACCAGCAACTCGTCAAAACGCGTGCTGGAGGAACTGTTGAGAAAGCCCTGGCCCAACGAATACGAACCCATCGCCCGGCCTTCGCCGAGGGTTTGCGTCACGCTGGGGGTGATCAGCGTGACCAGTTCGCTGAGCTGACGAATGTCGCTCTGGTTGTCGCGGCTCAACCCGGCCTGACTGGTGATGATCTGGCTGAAAATCTGCGCACTGGCCAGCAACTTGCCGATCAACGCGCTTTTGCTTTGCAGCGAGCTCTCCGCCTGCTGGGCCTTGAACGCGGCGATCATTTCATCGCGCTTGGCCTCGAACTGCCTGATCTGCTCGGGATCTTCGGTCATCGCCATCAGCCCTTCGAGGCGCGCGAGCACAGCCTGCTCCAGCGTCTGGATCTGCGCTTCGACATTGCCGGCCTTGCCGGACTGGCCGAGGGTAACGTCGATCTGCACCAGATTGTTCAGGGTTTCCAGATCCCGGCGCAGGCTCAGGCTGCTGCCCAACAGGTCGAGGCTTTGCAGTTCGACGCGGGTGCCCTGAAATTCGCGATAGGAATCGCGCACCAGATAGAAATTGGTCACCAGCATCGGCACCAGGAACAGCACGCTGATCAGGCTGAACTTCATGCCGAAGCTCAGACGGTTCATCAGCGAGACGGCGGGATAGAGCAAGCTCTTCACTGGAAGTCTCCCTTGGTTTTTCTTGTTTTTATTGGCAGGCGCGGGACGACAGCAGATAGCCACTATCGGGCGCTATCTCTGTATAGCGTAAATCGGCGTGAGGTTTTGTAACTTATGGTTACTGATGAATGGTGGAACAGGGTTTTCAGGGCTGCGGCGCAGCCCATCGGGGATAAATCCCCTCGCCACAATGAGTTTCACTTTGGCTTATCAGTGAACCAGAACCGTCCACAAGGCAAACCCGGCATACCACAGCACCGCCGCGCGCAGCAGCAGTTCCCACAGGCAATCGAGGGTGTTGATGCCGTCCGGGCCGACCACTGGCGGTGGAACTTCCCCGGCTGCCAGGCCGACCTTGTTGATCAACTGCGCAGCGCTGATGTTCCAGTTCAGCAGCTCATGCAGCATCACCCGGCTGACCGCGACGAAGTTGCCAACCAATGCCAGACTCGCCGCCAGCAAACGCACCGGCACCCAATCGAAAGCGTGACGCAATTGCGCAGCACGCTCCACCAGCGCCGGATTGCTGCCGTGCTCTTCGGCCAGCGCCAACAGGCGATAGGCCAATGCCGCCACCGGACCGAGGAGGAAGTACCAGAAGATCACCGCAAAGAAACTCTGATAGGCCTGCCACAGCAGATGCCCCTGCACTCGCTCAAGCAATTGCTCACCGCTGTCGGCGCAGATGTCCAGGTCGCGCTTGGCCACGTGGGCCGCCGCTTGCAGATCCTCACGGCGCCAGGCGTCGCGGAACGGCCCGAGGCCGCCGAGCAGGTCGCCACGCCCGAGGCTGTAAATCACCACCAGCAAATGCACCGGCAGCGCCAGCAAACCGTAAGCCACAGGTTCCAGCACCAGCAGCAACAGCGCCAGCAACGCCACCGGGAACAGCACCAGAATCGTCAGCACCAGCCACGGTTGCCTGGCCAGCCGTTTGCTGTTTTCGAGTTTGTGCAGTTCGCGGATCCATCCGCCGTCGCGTTGAAGCCGATGGCGCAGGGCCGAAAACTTCTCGATCCACACCGCCAGCAGTAACACCAGAAAACTCATTGTCCTTCCTCTTTTGCCAGGGCTGCGCGGTAGCGTGCCCAGTCGAATGCCGGTCCCGGATCGGTCTTGCGCCCCGGAGCTATATCGCTGTGGCCACAGATGCGCTGAGCGGTGATCGCCGGAAAACGTTTCTGCAACTGCCGGGTCAGCGCAGTCAACGCGCGATATTGCTCGTCGGTGAACGGCAGATCATCGGTGCCTTCCAGCTCGATGCCGACGGAAAAATCGTTACAGGTTTCACGGCCTTCGAACACTGAAACGCCTGCGTGCCACGCCCGCGCAAGACAGGAGACAAACTGGGTGACCTTGCCGTCACGTTCGATCAGAAAATGCGCCGATACGCGCAGGTCAGCGATGCCTGCAAAGTAGGGATGTTCGGTGACATCCAGACGATTCTGGAAAAATTCCTGCACCTTGCCCGTGGCAAATTGCGCCGGCGGCAAGCTGATGTTGTGGATGACCAACAGGGACACTTCGCCCGCCGGGCGCTCATTGAAGTTGGGCGACGGGCAGATCTGCACGCCATGACACCACCCGCTCGCGGGATCCAACTGCATACCGATTCCTTCAACGCCGACCATGTGGGCGCCCAGTATGCCGCGATCCGCCCTCACCGCGCGATCACTTGCCGCGATTGAGTCGCCGCAAGTCGCCCAGCACCGATTCCAGTGCGCGGTCGAACAGCAAGGTGTCATCCAGCGCACGCGCGGCGCCACGGCTGAAAGCCAAGGCGAGGTCGGTGCGGCTGTGCTCCAGC
This sequence comes from Pseudomonas iranensis, assembly GCF_014268585.2. Classification (NCBI taxonomy): domain Bacteria; kingdom Pseudomonadati; phylum Pseudomonadota; class Gammaproteobacteria; order Pseudomonadales; family Pseudomonadaceae; genus Pseudomonas; species Pseudomonas iranensis. Next base: position 1,107,843 of record NZ_CP077092.1, on the reverse strand, counting down.
ACTTTCGTCCCGGTGCGGTCGACGAAGACATATTTGCCGGTCTCTTCGATGATCGCGGCGAGTTTGCAACGCAAGGTCTGTTCGTCGTCTGCGTCGAACACCACCCAGTGGCCCACACGCAACTGCTCGACCTGAGACAGGCCGGCATCGTCTTGCGCCAGGCGCGGCGCCGGGGTAGCTGCTGCCTGGCCGGCGCTGTGCTGCAAGACCTCGGGCGTGACTTCGATCAGCGGCGTAACGCTGTGCTCGGCATCGTCGGAACGCTCCAGCACGCGTACGTGCAGAGCCTCCAGCTCACTGAAAAATTCGCTGGTGGCAAACGGGTCGAACGCGGTGCTGCTCAGGCCATCGCGCAGTGACTTGAGCAAACCCGGGACCAGTGCCAGCAGGCGCAGGCTGGATTCGCCGTCGTCATGGCGCTGCACGCTCCAGACCAACTGTTCCATGGTCTGCACGTCGGCGTGCCATTCGGCGGACTGATCACCGTGCTTGAGGCAGGTCAGCAACAGCACTTTGCTCCAGGCCTGCTGGACGAAGCTCACCACCGTCGCCGGCAGCACTTTGCCCAGTAGCGCCTGTTGCAACGCCTGCGCGACACGCCGCTGAGCCAGCTCGGCCCTCGCCCGGCCTTCCTCGGCGTCCCGCAAGCGTTGTTCCAGCAGTTCAGTGCGACGGCGTTCTTCCTGAGTGAAGGCGAGGAAGTCGGCGAGCAGTTCGGAGAAGATCGCCGGGTCGTCGACAAACTCGCTCAGCAAGCGTTGCACCACTTGCTCGATGCGCACGTAGAGGCTGTCGCGCTCAGCGCCGTCGCAATCGCTCCAGCCCATTGCGGCCTCGGCGATTTCGTTGAGCAGGCGCCGCGCCGGGTGCGTGCTGCGGCTGAAGAAACTCTTGTCCAGCACGGCGACCTTGAGCATCGGAATCTGCAATCGGCCGATCAGCGCCTTGAGCGCGTCAGGCACGTTGCGATCGTCGAGGATGCAGTCGAAGACCATGGCGATCAGGTTGATCACATCTTCGTCAGCAGTCGCGACGACGCGGGAGCGGCCACTTCTGACGCTGACCCGGGTCAGCAGTTGTTCGAGCTGATGGCGCAGATCGAAATCCTCCTGAGCCTCAAGCGCCGGTACGTATTGCTGCAAGTGCGACAACAACCGCAGCAGGTCGCGGGTGTTGATCGGATGCGCCGGGGCGCCGGGCTCCAGGGTCGGTGTGACGCGACCGCGCACCTGGGCGAGCAATTGCTGCATCGCGGCGAACACTTGCTCGATGCCTTCGTCCGCTGGCGGCTCGTCGAGATCTTCAATCAATGTGTCGCTGTCCGCAGGCTCGACCATGCGACGAGCCACGGCGGGCTTCAGATGTGGCAACACGCCGGTGGCGAGCAACAGCTGATTGGCCTCGCCATACAGCTGCTCGGTGTCAGCCAGCACGTAACGTTCGAACAGCTTGAGCAGGATCAGCTTGACCTTGATCTCGACGCCGAGGTTACGCCCGGCCTGCAGGAAATATTCGCAGAGCATCGCCGGACTCAGCGGGTTGTGCTGATCGTCCAGACGCTTGCCGAGCATGGAGCTGAAGCGTGCGGTCAGTTGGTCGAGAGCGAAGCCGTCGCGCTTGAGCACGCGACTGACCATGGTCTGCACGGCGACGGTACGCTCCATGGCATCGGTGCGCGGCGCCGATTCTTCGACCACCGGCGTGCGTGGCAGGGTGTTGGCGACGGGGTCGTATTGGGTAAGGCCGGCGAAGGCTTCAAAGAACAGTTCCAGAAAGCCGCGCTCGATGTTCTTGCGTTTGAGGCGCAGGTCGCGCATGGCTTCGAAAAAGATGTTCTGATCGACGTCGTTGCGCGCCCGGTCGGCCATTTCGAACAGCGTGTCGTCGGCGTTATCGAACAGCTCCTGCAAATCGTGGCGCAGCTGCTGCGCAGCCTTGTCGCGAACCTGCAGCAGAATCACCGGCAAGCGGGCAAGCGGCGAGTGGTCCGCCAGATCGGCAGTCGCCCGGTGCAAAGGCACCACTTTCCCGTCGTTGCGCATCCAAGCCTCCTGGAACGGTGATTCGGTTCGTCACTTTGACACTGCCCAACTGGACTCGTTCGTCAAAGCCATGACGTCAAATACAAGGCGGATTATCTGGCAAAAGAGGCCGGCGATGCTATAGGCCTCAGGGTTTCCCCTATACGCCATACACCTCGCACTCAGCGCAGGAAAATCGACCAGATGCGCCAGCCACGCACGTTCTCGCCTTGGGTTGGCTCGCGCCCTGCCCCTATAATCGAACCACTTTGTTTGTGGAGTCCGTTATGCCGAATCTACGTCTCGCCGATCTGACCGCCGAAATCGAAAACAACGTGCGCCGCGCGTTGCTCGAAGACGTCGGCAGCGGCGACATCACCGCGCAACTGATCCCGGCCGAACGCCTGGCCAAAGCCACCATCATCACCCGTGACGACGCCGTCATCTGCGGCACCGCATGGGTCGATGCGGTGTTTCGCCAGCTCGATCCGCGTGTAGCGGTGCATTGGCAAGTGGTCGACGGCCAGCGGGTCAAAGCCAATCAGCCGCTGTTTCATCTGGAAGGCCCGGCGCGCTCACTGCTGACCGGTGAACGCAGCGCATTGAACTTCCTGCAGTTGCTGTCCGGCGTGGCGACGCGCGCGCAGTACCTGGCAGACTTCGTCGGCGAGACGCAGGTCAAGTTGCTCGACACCCGCAAAACCCTGCCCGGCCTGCGTCTGGCACAGAAATACGCCGTAACCTGCGGCGGCTGCCACAACCATCGCATCGGTCTTTACGACGCCTTCCTGATCAAGGAAAACCACATCGCCGCCAGTGGTGGCATCGCCGAAGCCGTGGCCGCCGCGCACAAGATCGCCCCGGGCAAACCGGTTGAGATCGAGGTGGAAAGTCTTGAAGAGCTGAAGCAGGCGCTGGAAGCCGGCGCCGACATCATCATGCTCGACGAACTGAGCCTGGACGACATGCGCGAAGCGGTACGCCTGACCGCCGGCAAAGCGAAACTGGAAGCCAGCGGCGGCATCAACGAAAGCACGCTGCTGCCGATCGCCGAAACGGGCGTGGATTACATTTCGATTGGTGCGATGACCAAGGATGTCAAAGCGGTGGACCTGTCGATGCGACTGAGCCTCTAAACGCAGCGGCAAGCTACAAGCTACAAGCTACAAGCTACAAGCTACAAGCCAAGCGACTCTGCTTTGACTTGCAGCTTGTAGCTAGAAGCTCGCAGCTGCTCTTATACGACGAGATTATTCATCTCGCAGTACTCTTCCCACTCAACACCCAATACTTCCGCCGCTTCCTTGTGCAGCACGAGGCGCTGCGCCTCGAATTCCTCCGGCGTGCTCGTGTACTTGAGGGTCAGCTCCCACGGCTGCAAGCCCTGCGCTTCGGCTTCGTCTTCGAAGGCCCACTGGATCTGGTCTTTCTGATCATCGGCACTCAGGTCCTTGATCTCATCCTTCAGGTCCGGCACATCCAGAAGGTATTTTTCCAGCGCTTGTTCGTGGCGTTGCTCTTGGGTCAATTCAGTCATGGGGTTCTCGCTGATCTTAGGAATGGAGGATGGATCTGGATCATCAAGGATCTCTCTGACGCAGGAAGCCATTGGAAGCTCGGTTTTTCCTGGCCTTCAGGACCATTCGTGGATCATCTGAAAACAACGGTGCTTGCTTGTCTGGTACGAAGGAATCCTAACAGAGACGCAAGCCAGTGCAACCGGGGGAATGAAATGAAGGGTGGTATGCGCTTGGTTACAGTTTCCTGTTTCCATGCGCGAAATTCACTGCGTATAAATCCTCGCCGTCGCCTTTGATGGTCAAGGCGAACGAAACCTTCACATTGACCGCCCAAAAACAGGCAACTATATTCAGTTGCAATCATAGGCCAGCATGTCAAAGACTGAAAAACTTCTCGCCAAACTAGTCAACGGCCGAAGCGCATTCACATGGTCCGAGCTTGTCACTCTGTTGGCGCGTCTTGGTTACTCTCAGCTGGAAGGATCCGGTAGCAGGATCAAATTCGACAACGGGAATCCGAGCGCATTGATCAACCTGCACAAGCCACATCCCGGAAATGAAATCAAAACATACGCAAGACGCCAGATTATCGAGCAACTGAAAACAGGAGGCCTGATTCCATGAGTTCCCAGCTGCACTACAAAGGCTATGTTGGCTCTATCGAGGCGAGCACGGAAGACAAGTGCCTGTTCGGAAAACTCCTTTTCATCAGGGCGCTGGTTAATTATGAAGGACAAACGGTGGCTGAACTGGAAGCAGCCTTTCGCGAGGCGGTAGATGACTATTTACAAACCTGTGAGCAGCTCGGGCAGAAGCCTGAAATCCCATGCAAAGGATCGTTCAATGTTCGCATCGGTCACGATCTGCATTTAGCAGCGGCTCTGGCGGCAACCCGTCAAAATGTGTCGTTGAATGATCTGACACGTCAAGCACTGAACGAATACCTCCAACACCACGCATAAAACCGACGGCGAAAATTTTTTGCCCGAGACAGGAATCGAACCTGCGACCTTCGCGTTACGAGTGCGCTGCTCTACCGGCTGAGCTACACGGGCGGTGGGCTAAACCTAGCACCGGTCTCGAGCTGCGGCAAATTTGTGGGTTGTCTGATGGTTTTCTTTTGAGAACCACATTTGTGGCGAGGGGATTCATCCCCGTTCGGCTGCGAAGCGGCCGTGAATCTGGCACCTCAATGTTTCAGGCGGTCCGCAGTGTCTGGTTTTACGACTGCTTCGCAGCCGAACGGGGATGAATCCCCTCGCCACAATTTTTTCATTTCAGATAAAAAAATACCCCCGCCGTTTGCACGGCGGGGGCATCTTCATTGCGCTAAAGCGTTGGGGTGATTAAACGCCCGAAGCCTTGGCAGCTGCCACGTCTTTGATGGACAGCTTGATACGGCCGCGGTTGTCCACGTCCAGTACCAGCACTTCCACTTCCTGACCTTCTTTCAGAATGTCGGTGACTTTCTCTACGCGAGCGTCGCTCAGCATCGAGATGTGCACCAGACCGTCCTTGCCCGGCAGGATGTTTACGAATGCGCCGAAGTCAACGATGCGCTCAACCTTGCCGACGTAGATCTTGCCGATCTCGGCTTCTGCAGTGATGCTCAGAACGCGCTGACGAGCAGCTTCTGCGGCATCCTTGGTTTCGCCGAAGATCTTGATCGAGCCGTCGTCTTCGATGTCGATCGAAGCTTTGGTTTCTTCGCAGATCGCACGGATGGTCGCGCCACCTTTACCGATAACGTCACGGATCTTGTCGGTGTCGATCTTCATCGCGATCATGGTCGGAGCGTTGGCCGACAGTTCGGTACGCGACTGGCCAATGATCTGGTTCATCTGACCGAGGATGTTCAGGCGCGCCTCAAGGGCCTGGCCCAGAGCGATTTCCATGATCTCTTCGGTGATGCCCTTGATCTTGATGTCCATCTGCAGTGCGGTAACGCCTTTGGCGGTACCGGCTACCTTAAAGTCCATGTCGCCGAGGTGATCTTCGTCGCCGAGGATGTCGGTCAGGACGGCGAACTTCTCGCCTTCTTTAACCAGACCCATGGCGATACCGGCCACCGGTGCTTTCATCGGTACACCAGCGTCCATCAGTGCCAGGGAAGCACCGCACACGGAAGCCATCGAGCTCGAACCGTTGGATTCGGTGATTTCCGACACCACGCGGATGGTGTACGGGAACACGTCAGCGGCTGGCAGCATGGCCGAAACCGAACGACGGGCCAGACGGCCGTGACCGATTTCGCGACGACCGGCGCCACCCATGCGACCACACTCGCCTACCGAGAACGGCGGGAAGTTGTAGTGCAGCATGAACGGGTCTTTCTTTTCGCCTTCCAGGGTGTCCAGCAGTTGCGCGTCACGGGCGGTGCCCAGTGTTGCCACAACCAGCGCCTGGGTTTCGCCACGGGTGAACAGTGCCGAACCGTGAGTCTTTGGCAGAACGCCGACTTCGATGTTCAGCGGACGTACAGTCTTGGTGTCGCGACCGTCGATACGTGGCTTGCCGTTAACGATGTTTTCGCGAACGGTGCGGTATTCGATTTCGCCGAAGGCGGCTTTGACTTCAGCAGCGCTTGGCTGGCCTTCTTCACCGGACAGCTTGGCAACCACCTGGTCCTTCAGCTCACCCAGGCGAGCGTAACGGTCGGCTTTGATGGTGATGGTGTAAGCCTGGGAGATCGCTTCGCCGAACTCGGCACGGATAGCGCCCAGCAGTTCGGTGGCTTCTGGCGCAGGAGCCCAGTTCCAGGTTGGCTTGGCGGCTTCGGCAGCCAGTTCTTTAACAGCGTTGATCACAACCTGGAATTCGTCGTGAGCGAACAATACCGCGCCCAGCATCTGGTCTTCGGTCAGCTCTTTGGCTTCCGATTCAACCATCAGCACGGCGTCGGAAGTACCGGCAACGACCATGTCCAGGCTCGAAGCGGCCTGCTGCTCGTAAGTCGGGTTCAGCAGGTAGCCGGTGCTTTCGTGGAAAGCCACGCGAGCGGCGCCGATCGGGCCGTCGAACGGAATGCCGGAAATGGCCAGGGCAGCCGAGGTACCGATCATCGCAGCGATGTCCGGATCGGTCTTCTTGCTGGTGGAAACGACGGTGCAGACAACCTGCACTTCGTTCATGAAGCCTTCTGGGAACAGCGGACGGATCGGACGGTCGATCAGTCGGGAAGTCAGGGTTTCTTTCTCGGAAGGACGGCCTTCACGCTTGAAGAAACCGCCAGGAATCTTACCGGCAGCGTAAGTCTTTTCCTGGTAATGAACGGACAGAGGGAAGAAGCCCTTGCCCGGATCGGCTTGCTTTGCACCGACAACAGTCACCAACACGCTGACGTCGTCGTCAACGGTGACCAATACTGCGCCGGAGGCCTGACGGGCGATACGGCCTGTCTCGAGGGTAACGGTCGATTGACCGAACTGGAATTTTTTGATTACCGGGTTCACGGTGTCCTACCTTCTTTGTGGCTCTTGGGGGAAACGGTTTCTTGCGAATTCTTGGGCAATCTCGGGAATCGGCCCGATGGCAATTGTCCGGGTGCTACAGGTAAAGCCATGCTGCAGATAAAACTTGAGGCTGGGAGCCTGCAAGGCGCCAGCGGAAAACCGCTGACGCCCGACAGACCACCAACCTCATAGCGCAATCGCTGATTAGCGACGCAGACCCAGGCGAGCGATCAGCGCGGCGTACCGGCTTACGTCCTTGCCTTTCAGGTAGTCCAGCAGCTTGCGACGCTGGTTAACCATGCGGATCAGACCACGACGGGAGTGGTGATCTTTACCGTTGGCCTTGAAGTGACCTTGCAGTTTGTTGATGTTGGCGGTCAGCAGTGCAACCTGCACTTCTGGCGAACCAGTGTCACCAACAGCTTGCTGGTAGTCAGCAACGATTTGAGCTTTTTCTTGAACGTCGAGAGCCATGAGGCAATCCTTCCTTATCAAGAAACTGTTTCAGGGAAACAGCTTCAACAGGCCAGGGACAAATCCCTGTATCTATAAATGAGTAGTGACCATGCCTGTTAACAGCCACACTCGCCGGCCCGCTTAACGCAGACCGGTTCCGGTCATTCTGACCGAATCAAGCGACGCGGCGCGATGCGCCCGTCTTCGCTCACTTCACCGATACCGATGAAGCGACCATTGTGATCCTGTACTCGCACCATGCCGAACTTCGGCGCATCCGGGGCACGTACCGGCTGGCCGTTGAGCCAGTAGAACGCGCTCGCTTCCGAGAAGTGCAGCAGCGGCCAATCTTGCAGGCCACTATCCGATGGCATCAGGAAGCGATCGACCGCTTCGTTGCCGCCTTCGGCATGTACCGCTTCCAGCTCTTCGAGGGTCACGGTCTGCGCCAGGGTGAAAGGCCCGGCCTGGGTCCGACGCAGTTCTGCGACGTACGCACCACAACCGAGTTGCTCACCGATATCCTCCACCAGGGTGCGAATATAGGTGCCTTTGCTGCAGTCCACCGCAAGCCGCGCAGTATCGCCTTCGAAGGCCAGCAATTCCAAGCGCGCAATAGTAACAGAACGCGGTTCGCGCTCCACTACTTCGCCTGCACGTGCCAGTTTGTACAGCGGCTGGCCATCACGCTTGAGTGCCGAGTACATCGGCGGTATCTGACTGATTTGCCCGCGAAATTTCGGCAGAACCGCTTCGACATCGGCGCGACCAACGGTCACCGGACGCTCCTGCAAAACCTCGCCTTCGGCATCGGCCGTGGTGGTGGTCTTGCCCAGTTGCGCCAGGGTCTCGTAGCCCTTGTCGGAATCGAGCAGGTATTGCGAGAACTTGGTCGCCTCGCCGAAGCACAGCGGCAACACGCCGGTGGCCAACGGGTCGAGGCTGCCGGTGTGCCCGGCCTTCTCGGCATTGAGCAGCCAGCGCACCTTCTGCAAGGCAGCGTTGGAGGTGAACCCCAATGGCTTGTCGAGCAGGATGATGCCGCTGACGTTACGACGGATACGTTTGACCTGAGCCACCGAATTACTCCTTGGTGTCTTCAGGTGCTGGAGCGGCAACGTGCTGATTGTCTTCAGCGACGGCGCGCTCGATCAGCGCCGACAGATGCGCGCCACGCACGACGGATTCGTCGTAGTGGAAGTGCAATTGCGGCACGCTGCGCAGCTTCATTTCGCGAGCCAGCTGCATACGCAGGAAGCCTGCGGCGGCATTGAGCACCTTGATGCTTTGCGCGATGTCTTCAGCGTTGTCCTGGCCCATCACGGTGATGAAAATCTTCGCGTGACCAACGTCACGGGACACTTCCACAGCAGTGATGGTGACCAGGCCGACGCGCGGGTCTTTGACTTCGCGACGGATCAGTTGCGCCAGCTCGCGCTGCATCTGATCGCCGATACGTTGGGTACGGCTGTATTCTTTTGCCATGATTTGTTACCTGTTACTGCCCAGCGGTGAAACCCGCAAGGTCTGAAAGCGGCAAACGCCCGGCCTGACAAAAGCCAGACCGGGCGTTGCGTTTAGAGTCCGGACGCTGTGCCGTGCATTTGCATGCTACGGCCCATCGTGGCCCTTGAAGTGCGCGAGTCAGAGGCTGCGAGCAACCTGAACCTTCTCGAAGACTTCGATCTTGTCGCCGACTTTGACGTCGTTGTAGCTCTTCACGCCGATACCGCATTCCATGCCGGCACGCACTTCGGAAGCGTCATCCTTGAAGCGGCGCAGGGATTCCAGCTCGCCTTCGAAGATAACGATGTCTTCACGCAGTACACGGATCGGACGGTTACGGTGCACGACACCTTCGATCACCATGCAACCGGCGATCGCGCCAAACTTCGGCGAACGGAACACGTCACGCACTTCGGCCACACCCAGGATGTTCTCGCGAACATCGCTGCCGAGCATGCCGGTCAGGGCTTTCTTGACGTCTTCGATGATGTCGTAGATCACGTTGTAGTAACGCATATCCAGACCTTCCTGCTCGACGATCTTGCGAGCGCCGGCATCGGCACGCACGTTGAAGCCGAACAGTACAGCGTTGGAAGCCAGTGCCAGGTTGGCGTCGGATTCGGTGATACCACCGACACCGCCACCCACTACGCGCACTTGTACTTCATCGTTGCCCAGGCCATTCAAGGCACCGTTCAACGCTTCCAGCGAACCACGGACGTCGGACTTGAGGACGATGTTGAGCGTCTTCTTCTCGGCCTGACCCATGTTTTCGAAGATGTTTTCCAGCTTGCCGGCGTGAGCGCGAGCCAGTTTGACTTCGCGGAACTTGCCTTGACGGAACAGAGCCACTTCACGGGCTTTCTTCTCGTCGGCAACCACGCTCATCTCGTCGCCAGCGTCCGGGGTACCGTCCAGGCCGAGGATCTCGACAGGGATGGATGGACCGGCTTCCTTGATTGGCTTGCCGTTCTCGTCGAGCATGGCACGTACACGGCCGTAGTTCGAACCGACCAGGACCATGTCGCCTTGACGCAGCGTACCGTCCTGAACCAGCACGGTTGCCACTGGGCCACGACCCTTGTCGAGACGCGATTCAACCACCACACCACGGCCAGGAGCCGACGGAGTAGCTTTCAGTTCGAGAACTTCGGCCTGCAGCAGAACGGCTTCAAGCAGCTCGTCCACGCCAGTACCCATCTTCGCCGAAACCGGAACGAATGGTGTGTCGCCACCCCAGTCTTCGGAAGTCACGCCGTGAACCGACAGCTCGCTGCGGATGCGATCGAGATCGGCGCCCGGCTTGTCGATCTTGTTCACTGCTACCACCAGCGGCACGCCAGCTGCCTGCGCATGCTGAACCGCTTCGATGGTTTGCGGCATCACACCGTCGTCCGCTGCAACCACGAGGATCACGATGTCGGTCGCCTTGGCACCACGGGCACGCATTGCGGTAAACGCAGCGTGACCCGGGGTGTCGAGGAAAGTGACCATGCCGCGATCAGTCTCAACGTGGTATGCACCGATGTGCTGGGTGATACCGCCAGCTTCGCCAGCAGCTACCTTGGCACGACGGATGTAGTCGAGCAGCGAAGTCTTACCGTGGTCAACGTGGCCCATTACGGTCACGACTGGTGCACGGGAGAACGACTCACCTTCAAACTTCAGGGACTCGGCCAGGGAATCTTCCAGAGCGGTGTCGCTGACCAGGGTCACTTTGTGGCCCAGTTCTTCGGCTACCAGTTGAGCAGTTTCCTGATCAAGCACCTGGTTGATGGTCGCTGGGGTACCCAGTTTGAACATGAACTTGATGATTTCAGCCGCTTTGACCGACATCTGGTTGGCCAGATCGCCAACCGTGATGGTCTCGCCGATCTGCACGTCACGCACGACAGGGCCGGTCGGGCTCTGGAAACCGTGGGCGTTGCGCTTCTTCAGCTTGGCCTTGCCGCGACCACCACGACGGAAGCCATCGCTTTCTTCGTCGGTAGTGCGTGGTGCCACACGTGGCGCCGGGGCTTTTTCTTTGACCGATGCGCGATGCGGAGCGTTTTTGCGCTCGCCATCACCACCACCGCTGCGACGATTGTTGTCGTCGGCACGTGGCTTGTCCGGACGGCGCTGTTCGTTCTGCTTGTTGCGAACGTCAGCCGATGGAGCAGGAGCAGCGGCCACCGGTGCGCTTTCGCGAACAGGTTCGGCAGCGGCAGCCGGCGCCGCAACGGCGTCGCTGGCAGCGGTTTGCGCAGCAGCAGGCTGGCGACGCGCTTCTTCTTCGGCGCGTTGCTTGGCTTCTTCTTCAGCCTTCTGACGGGCAGCATTTTCTACTGCGCGACGCTCATCCAGTTCACGCTTGCGCTCGGCTTCGATTTCTTCCGGGCTGCGCTGTACGAAAACTTTCTTCTTGCGAACTTCAACGCTGATGCTCTTGCTACCAGCCACACGCAGGGTGCTGGTGGTTTTACGCTGCAGCGTGATCTTGCGTGGTTCTTCCACTTTCGCCTTGTGACTGCTCTTCAAGTGAGTCAGCAGGGATTGCTTCTCACTGTCAGTCACATTTTCGTCGGCGGCGGTGTGCGGCAGACCTGCCTCACGCATCTGCTGCAACAGGCGCTCTACCGGTGTTTTGACCTCATCGGCCAGTTGTTTCACCGTGACTTGCGTCATGCACTTCTCTCCTCAGGCCGCGCCTAATTACTCGAACCAGTGGGCTCGGGCGGCCATGATCAACTTGCCGGCACGATCATCGTCAATGCCGTCGATGTCGAGCAGGTCGTCAATAGACTGCTCGGCCAGGTCTTCGCGGGTAATTACGCCGCGCACCGCCAGTTCCATCGCCAAATCCTTGTCCATACCCTCAAGCGAGAGCAGGTCTTCGGCCGGATGGGCGTCTGCCAGCTTTTCCTCAGTAGCGATGGCTTTGGTCAACAAGCGATCCTTGGCGCGAGCACGAAGCTCGTTGACGATGTCCTCGTCAAAGCCGTCGATGTTGAGCATTTCCTCCACCGGTACGTAGGCAATCTCTTCCAGGCTGGTGAAGCCTTCATCTACCAGCACCTGAGCCAGTTCTTCGTCGACTTCCAGCTCATCGATGAAGTTGCGCAGGATGTCGCCGGTTTCTGCTTGCTGCTTAGCCTGGATGTCCGATTCGGTCATCACGTTCAGGGTCCAGCCAGTCAACTGGCTGGCCAGACGCACGTTCTGACCACCGCGACCGATGGCCTGAGCCAGATTGTCTGCGCCAACGGCGATATCCATGGCATGGGCATCTTCGTCAACGATAATTGCCGCAACCTCGGCCGGGGACATGGCGTTGATCACGAACTGGGCCGGGTTGTCGTCCCACAGCACGATATCAACACGCTCACCGCCCAACTCACCCGATACCGCCTGGACGCGCGAACCGCGCATACCGATGCAGGCACCTTGCGGGTCGATGCGCTTGTCCTTGGAGCGGACGGCGATCTTGGCACGCGAACCCGGATCACGGGAGGCGGCCATGACCTCGATGAGGCCTTCGGCGATTTCCGGCACTTCGATACGGAACAGCTCGATCAGCATTTCCGGCGCGGTACGCGACAGGATCAGCTGCGGGCCGCGGTTCTCGGTGCGGATTTCCTTGAGCAGCGCACGCAGACGCACGCCGACACGGAAGGTTTCGCGAGAAATGATGTCTTCACGGGCCAGCAACGCTTCAGCATTGTTGCCCAGATCGACGATCACGTTGTCGCGGGTGACTTTTTTCACGGTGCCAGAGATGATTTCTCCCAGGCGCTCGCGATAGGCGTCGACCACTTGAGCGCGCTCGGCTTCGCGAACTTTCTGCACAATGACCTGCTTGGCAGTCTGTGCAGCGATGCGGCCGAACTCGATGGATTCGATTTTCTCTTCGACGACGTCACCGACCTTGGCACCAGGATGCGTTTCGGCAACCTTGCTTGGCCAGGTCTCGATGGCCGGATCGTCGAGATCATTCTCTTCGACGACCGTCCAGCGACGGAAGGTTTCGTAGGAACCAGTGTGGCGGTTGATTTCCACACGCAGGTCCACTTCGTCTTCAAAACGCTTTTTGGTAGCAGTGGCCAGAGCCAGCTCCAGCGCTTCAAAAATTACGCTTGCCGGTACACCCTTTTCATTGGATACCGACTCAACAACCAGCAGTACTTCTTTGCTCATCGTACGCCTCGCCTTTCGCAAGCCATTGGATCCGCGGGATCCGCGTCTCAGTCAAAACTGGGAATAATGTTGGCCTTGTCGATCATATCGATCGGCAACAGGAACTCGTGGTCTTCTACCTGCACCACGACGTCCTGCTCTTCTACACCGCGCAGAAGGCCCTGAAAGTTGCGTCGACCTTCGAAAGGCGAGCGCAGCTTGATCTTCACTTGTTCACCGGCAAATTTGGCAAACTGCTCAAGAGTGAACAGCGGGCGCTCCATGCCAGGCGAGGAAACTTCAAGGGTGTATTCAACGGAGATAGGATCTTCAACATCCAGAACACCGCTGATCTGACGGCTGACAATGGCGCAATCGTCCACCAGCACGCCACCCTCTTTATCGATATAAACGCGCAACATCGAGTGACGACCCTGAGCCGAAAACTCGATACCCCAGCATTCATAGCCCAGGGCCACGACCACCGGGGCCAGCAAGGCCTGCAACTCTTCTAGCTTGCTCGACACCTGAACCCCCTAGTGCATGATATGTGCATGCTTTGCAAAATAAAAAAATGGGCATAACGCCCATCCTTGAAACGCCGTCGAACAGCGGCGTTGAAAGTATCCAGCTAACAAAAAGCCCCTTAAAAGGGGCTCCTTAAACTGGTTGCGGGGGCCGGATTTGAACCGACGACCTTCGGGTTATGAGCCCGACGAGCTACCAGACTGCTCCACCCCGCGACAAAGCTGGGGCGGAAGTATACGACCGATCCCTTTTAGGGTCAATGTAACCTTCCACCTGCAAGAAAGCCCGCAACAGCGGGCTCTCCTGACTAATTGGTACCGAGAAGGGGACTCGAACCCCTACACCCTATGGGCACAACCACCTCAAGGTTGCGTGTCTACCAATTCCACCACCTCGGCAATACTACGTTTGGAACTCTTCTTACTTCTGCTCTTGAGCTGGAGGCACGTCAGTCGCTGGAGTAGCCGACTTTTGCTCTTGAAGCACCGGGACATCATCAGAAGCCGGTTGTTGCTTAGGTACTTCCAACACTGCTGGATCTGGAAGACCTGCTTGAGTCAGCTGATGAGCTTTCTCTTTAGCAAAGTAACCTAACCCCAAGCTGGTTATGAAGAAACCGGCGGCAAGTATAGCAGTAAACTTACTAAGAAAGGTAGAGGAACCTTGGCTTCCGAACACAGTATTTGAAGCACCTGCTCCGAAAGACGCGCCAGCGTCCGCACCCTTACCCTGCTGCAGCAAAACCAGAGCAACTACGCCCAATGCACCCAGCAGATGAAAAACGACTACGACTGTTTCCAGCATTTTTTCAGTTTCCCGCGGCGCGACAGATCGCACCGAACTCATCTGCATTCAGGGAAGCTCCACCAATGAGCCCCCCATCGATATCCGGCATGCCGAACAGTTCGACCGCATTGGCCGCCTTCACGCTGCCGCCGTATAGAAGCCGCACACCTCGTGCGACTTCAGAATTCTCTGCCGCCAACTGCTCGCGAATGGCTTTATGCACATCCTGAGCCTGTTGCGGCGTTGCAGTCAGCCCGGTACCAATGGCCCAGACCGGCTCGTATGCAATCACTGCCTTGGTAAAGGCACCGACACCCAGCTCCTCGATGATGCTGCCCAGCTGACGCCCGACAACTTCAAGAGTTTTTCCGGCTTCGCGCTGCTCGAGGGTTTCCCCTACACACAACACCGGAATCAAGCCACATGCCTGTGCCGCTGCGAACTTGCGATTCAGCATCCCGTCTCGCTCGCCCATAATCTGACGGCGTTCGGAGTGCCCGACAAGCACCAGGGAACAACCTGCATCCACCAGTTGGCTGGGAGCAATCTCACCAGTCAACGCACCTTGCATGGCTTCCACCGCAGAATTCTGCGCGCCGACCGAAATCGACTTGCCTTTCAAGCCATCAATCACTTGATTGATGTACAAGCAAGGCGGGAACACCGCGACATCAACACCGCTTGGCAAGGCCAGATGACGAAGGCCGTTGATCAGCTCAGCGACGCTGGCGCGGGTACCGTGCATCTTCCAGTTACCAGCTACCATAGGGCGACGCATGCTGTACCTCGTCGGTCAAAGTGGGCGCAGATGTTACCCAACACAATCATGGCTTGCAAGCCGTATCAGGCAGAAACTTCGGTTACCAGTTTTGCCAGCTCTTCGGCATAGCCGCGAACCTGGTTTTCGTCCTCGCCTTCGACCATTACGCGCACCAGAGGCTCTGTGCCGGACTTGCGCAGAAGCACGCGACCGCGTCCCGCCATCGCCTGAGTGACACGGGCACTGGCTTCCTTGACAGCAGGATGCTCCAGTGGGCTTTCACCGCCGCCAAAGCGAACGTTGATCAGCACCTGAGGGCACTTGCGCAACGCCTGGCGCGTTTGTGCCAGACCTTCATTGCGGGATTTCAGAGCCATCAACACCTGCAAGGCCGCAATGATGGCGTCGCCCGTGGTGGCGTGGTTGAAGCAGACCACATGCCCGGAATTTTCCCCGCCTACGAGCCAGTTGCGCTCTTGCAGCTCGGCAATCACGTAGCGGTCACCGACATTGGCGCGAACGAACGGGATCGACAGATCCGCAAGGGCCAGTTCGAGACCAAGATTGCTCATCAAAGTACCGACGACGCCACCCTGCAACTTGCCACGCTCATGCAGATCGCGGGCAATGATAAACAGCAGGTCGTCACCATCAACAATGGCGCCGGTGTGATCGACCATCAATACCCGATCGCCATCGCCATCGAAGGCGATACCCAGGTCCGCATGCTCGGCCAGAACGGCGGCCTGCAACGGCCCCATATGCGTGGAACCGCAGTTATCGTTGATGTTCAGCCCGTTCGGCTGAGCGGAAAGCACGACGACTTCGGCACCCAATTCACGGAAGACGCTCGGCGCTACCTTATAGGTCGCACCATGCGCGCAGTCGATAACGATCTTCAGGCCGGCGAAATTGGTCCCGGTAGGCACGCTGCTCTTGCAGAACTCGATGTAGCGGCCCGATGCATCATTGATTCGCGACACTTTACCGATCTTGCTCGACTCGACGACGGTCATCGGCGTATCCAGCAACTCTTCGATCATCAGCTCCAATTCATCGGGCAGCTTGGTGCCTTTGCCGGAGAAGAACTTGATGCCGTTGTCATCATGCGGGTTGTGCGAAGCACTGATCACGATGCCGGCTTCAGCCTGGAACGTACGCGACAAATAGGCGATGGCCGGCGTCGGCATCGGGCCGAGCAGCATCACATCGGCACCCGCCGAGGTCAGCCCGGCCTCGAGTGCCGACTCGAACATATAGCCGGAGATCCGCGTGTCCTTGCCGACCAGCACCTTGCAGGCACCCATCTTGCGAAAAGCCATACCAGCAGCCCAGCCGAGCTTGAGCATGAAGTCAGGCGTGATCGGGTATTCACCAACGCGACCGCGAATGCCGTCGGTACCAAAATATTTCTTGCTCATAAGCGCTCCATCATTCTTATTCGGCTGATTCTACGGCCGCGATCATTCGCACGACATCGACGGTTTCCGCCACATCGTGGACCCGCAATATACGTGCGCCTTTAACTGACGCCAGCGCCGCCAGTGCCAGTCCGCCATGCAGACGCTCGCCCACGGGACGATTCAAAGCGTGGCCAATCATACTCTTGCGCGAAACACCTACCAGCAGTGGTCGACCCAGTGCATGCAGGGCCTCCATGTGCTTGAACAAGCTTAGATTGTGCTGCAGGGTTTTGGCGAAGCCGAAGCCGGGATCAAGAATGATTCGCTCAGCGGGAATGCCCGCCTGGGCACATTGATCCATGCGTTCGACGAGAAACTCACCGACCTCGCGGGTGACATCCTGATACTGCGGATTGTCCTGCATATCGCCCGGCTCGCCGAGCATGTGCATGAGACAAACCGGCAATCCGGTCGCCGCCGCCGCATCCAGCGCGCCATCGCGACGCAACGAACGCACATCATTGATCAGTCCGGCACCGAGCCGGGCGGTTTCGCGCATGACTGCCGGGGTGGAAGTATCGACCGAGATGATGACATCCAGGTCGCGATTGATCAGCTCGACAATCGGCGCGACGCGCTCTAGCTCCTCAAGAGGAGAAACCGCTCGCGCCCCCGGCCGGGTCGATTCGCCGCCGATATCAATCAGCGTCGCGCCAGCCAGCACCATGGCTTCTGCGTGGCGCAAAGCCGCATCGAGCTGGCTATAGCGACCACCATCGGAGAAAGAATCAGGAGTGACATTGAGAATGCCCATGACATGCGTCTGGGCCAAATCAAGAACCCGGTTGCCGCAAGGCAACCGGGTCAGGGACTGTACAGAAGTCATTTCAAGCCTTAAACGTCAGCAGCCGGACCGCCAATCGGTTTTTCCGGACGCTCGTCCTGCACGACAGGCGGCGGAGGCGTACCGGTGCCACCCGACCAGTCGCGAGGTTCGCGAGGTGTGCGGCCGGCCATGATGTCGTCAATCTGCTCGGCATCGATGGTTTCGTACTTCATCAGCGCATCAGCCATGGCATCGAGCTTGTCACGGTTATCCGTGAGGATCTGCTTGGCGGTGCCGTAGCACTGATCAATGATGCTGCGCACTTCCGAGTCGATCAGCTTGGCTGTCTCACCGGAGAAGCTGGCAGCCTGGCCGCCACCGCCGCGACCGAGGAACACTTCGCCCTCTTCTTCGGCATACATCAGCGGACCGAGTTTTTCCGACAGGCCCCATTTCGTCACCATGTTCCGGGCAATCTGACTTGCACGCATGATGTCGTTGGACGCACCGGTGGTTACACCGTCAAAGCCCAGGGTCATTTCTTCTGCGATACGGCCACCGTACAACGAGCAGATCTGGCTGATCAGCGCACGCTTGGACAGGCTGTAACGATCTTCTTCCGGCAGGAACATGGTCACACCCAGCGCACGACCGCGCGGGATGATCGACACCTTGTAGACCGGATCATGCTCAGGCACGACGCGACCAACGATGGCGTGGCCGGCTTCGTGGTAAGCAGTGTTCTGCTTTTCTTTCTCGGACATGACCATGGATTTGCGCTCGGCGCCCATCATGATCTTGTCTTTCGCCAGTTCGAACTCTTTCATCTCGACGATGCGTTTGCCGCTACGAGCAGCGAACAACGACGCTTCGTTGACCAGGTTGGCCAGGTCAGCACCGGAGAAGCCCGGAGTACCGCGCGCGATCACTGCCGGAGCAACGTCGTCGCCCATTGGCACTTTGCGCATGTGCACTTTCAGAATCTGCTCGCGACCACGAATATCCGGCAAGCCCACGACCACCTGACGGTCGAAACGGCCCGGACGCAGCAGCGCAGGGTCGAGTACGTCCGGACGGTTGGTCGCAGCAATAACAATGATGCCGTCATTCATTTCAAAGCCGTCCATCTCTACCAGCAACTGGTTGAGAGTCTGCTCACGCTCGTCATGACCGCCACCCATGCCGGCGCCACGATGGCGACCCACGGCATCGATTTCGTCGATGAAGATGATGCAAGGGGCGTGCTTCTTGGCCTGCTCGAACATGTCGCGGACGCGGCTGGCGCCGACACCGACGAACATTTCGACAAAGTCGGAACCGGAAATGGTGAAGAACGGCACTTTCGCTTCGCCGGCAATCGCCTTGGCCAGCAAGGTTTTACCGGTACCCGGCGGGCCGACCATCAGCACGCCGCGCGGGATACGACCGCCCAGACGCTGGAATTTGCCCGGATCACGCAGGAACTCAACCAGCTCGCCGACTTCTTCCTTGGCTTCGTCGCAACCGGCAACGTCAGCCAAAGTGGTTTTCACCTGATCTTCGGAGAGCAGGCGTGCCTTGCTCTTGCCGAAGCTCATCGGCCCGCCCTTGCCGCCTGCGCCGCCCTGCATCTGGCGCATGAAGAACATGAACACCGCGATGATCACCAGGATCGGGAAGCTGGCCACCAGGAGCTGAGTCCAGATGCTTTGCTGTTCAGGCTGCTTGCCTTCAACCACAACGTGATTGTCGACCAGATCGCCGATCAGGCCATTGTCCTGAATCGCCGGACGAATGGTCTTGAAGCTGTCGCCATCGGTGCGCTTGCCGGTAATCACATAGCCGTCAACAGCTACGCGCTCGACCTTGCCATCCTTGACCTGCTGGATGAAGTCGGAATAGTTGAGGGTCTGCGGCTCGTTAGGGCTGGAGAAGTTGTTCATCACCGTCACCAGGACTGCCGCAATGATCAACCACAGGATCAGATTCTTTGCCATATCGTTCAATTAACTACCCTCTGAAGCAAGCTCCGCTACTGGCGCGCGCTTCGCATGATATTCACCGGCCTAACTTACTACATTACCTACAACTCTGGCAGGCGCCGTCTGTAACCCTTTGTGAAACACTTTCTACACAATATTCGCTTATGCCTGCAGAGCGAAATATGAAAAACCTATCGCCCCGCCGAAAAACCTTGTTTTACGCATCACCGCCGCGATAACCCCAGGCCAGCATGTACTGCTCACGGGAGCTGCCACGGGAAGAGTCTGGCTTGATCATCTGGATCTTGTCGAATTTCTTCCGAGCATCCTTCAGATAAACGTCGAAGCCCTCGCCCTGGAAAATCTTGATGACGAAGTTGCCACCGGGCTTGAGGATCCGTTCCGCCAGGTCCAGAGCCAGCTCACAGAGGAACATGGCCTTGGGCATGTCCACTTCGGGCGTACCACTCATATTGGGGGCCATATCGGAAATCACAAGGTCCACCTGCGAATTACCCACAGCCTCCAGGATTTCAGCGAGCACCGAGTCCTCCGTGAAGTCGCCCTGAATAAACTGCACGTCAGGGATGCTGTCCATTTCCAGGATGTCCGAGGCGATCAGACGCCCCTGCCCACCGATCAGTCGACTCGTGACCTGCGACCAGCCACCCGGCGCGGCGCCGAGGTCGACCACGCTCATGCCCGGACGGATGAGTTTGTATTTTTCCTGGATCTCCAGAAGCTTGTAACTTGCACGCGAGCGGTAGCCATCCTTCTGCGCCTGCTTCACATAAGGATCGTTGACATGTCTTTTCAGCCAACCAAGGCTTGTCTTGGAACGCGCCATTGGGCACCTCGATGATTAGGGTCGTGATTAGTTGGGCGGATCCACGAACCCTCGGGTAAAATGGCCGCCATTTTACAGAATCCAGACGAAAGGGTCAGATTATGCCGCTCACTCCAGAGCAGAAGAAACAGTACAAATCCATCGGCCACCACCTCAAACCAGTGTTGACGGTAGCGGACAACGGTTTGACTGAAGGTGTTTTAGCCGAACTTGAACGCGCCCTGGCGGATCACGAGCTGATCAAGATCAAGCTCAATATCCTCGATCGCGAGTCGCGCCTGGCGCACATCGCCGAACTGTGCAAGGTCGGCAAAGCGGACCTGGTTCAGGTGATCGGCAAGATGGCTCTGGTCTACCGCAAGAACTTCAGCGCCAACAAGCAGCTGTCGAACGTTCATCGCTTCAAGTGATGTGCAGGGTCAAGGGTGTGCTTCGCGCACCCTGCCACTCCATCCCGGCACCGGCTGCATGACCAGCACCAGCCCGGAAAATCCCAGCACCAGATAACTGAATACCTGCCAGCGCTGCGCATCCGGCCAGCCGACACGCACGGCTACATACATCGCGCACGCGTACAACGCCATCAACAGCACCTGCCCGCGAAAATCCCGCCATAGACTGCCAAGGCCCTCGGCCTGTACCAGCACCAAAGCCTGAAAGATCACGCACAGAGCGGCGAACCCCACCACCAGCACTTCGAATGCACTGGCGACTTCGTCGATCAACAGCGGCGCCAGGCCTATCTGACCCAACGCCGGCTGCAAACCGATATGAATCAACCATAGGCCACCGACCCAAAGCATCTGGGTCAGTTGCCAAAGCATGGCGCCCGCATGCAGCGGGCGCCTTCTTTCAGATGTGACGAACTTCGACAATCTCGTACTCGATCACGCCGCTTGGCGTTTTGACGGCGACCACGTCACCCTCTTCCTTGCCAATCAAGGCGCGGGCCAGCGGCGAACCGACGGAGATCTTGCCGAGTTTGAAGTCAGCCTCATCCTCACCCACGATGTGGTAAGTGACGCTTTCATCAGTCTCGACGTTGGCGATCTCGACGGTGGTGCCGAAAATCACTTTGCCGGTATGAGGAATGGTCGTGACATCGATGATGACCTGATTCTGAATCCGGCCCTCGATGTCACGAATACGCGCTTCGACCATGCCTTGCTGTTCGCGGGCAGCATGGTATTCAGCGTTTTCCTTCAAGTCACCCAACTCGCGGGCCGTACCGATGTCCTGGCTGAGCTTCGGACGGACGACCTTGGTCAGGTGAGCATGCTCCTCTTCCAGGGCGCGAGCGCCCTGAACAGTCATTGGGTACTTGGTTATGCTCATGCCTTCAATCCTGCGTGTAGATCCTGCAAGCGGCGCACGGTCTTTTCCGGACCGAACTTCAGCGCTTCGCAGATCGCTTCGCCCGCAGCGATAGTGGTGGTGCAGTAGATCTTGTGCTGCAGGGCATTGCGACGAATGGAGTACGAATCGGCGATCGACTGGCGACCTTCGGTGGTGTTGATGATCAGCGTGACTTCGTCATTCTTGATCATGTCGACCACGTGCGGACGACCCTCGGTCACCTTGTTCACGCGGCGCACTTTCAGGCCTGCGGCTTCGATCAGCTTGGCAGTGCCGGCAGTGGCGACCACTTCGAAGCCCAAGTTGATCAGATCACGGGCCACGCCTGCAACCAGTGGCTTGTCGTCATCGCGCACGCTGATGAACGCGGTACCGCCGGTCGGCAGCACTTCACTGGCGCCCATCTGCGCCTTGGCGAATGCTTCACCGAAGGTGTCGCCGACGCCCATCACTTCACCGGTCGACTTCATCTCCGGGCCGAGGATCGGGTCAACGCCAGGGAATTTGGCGAACGGGAATACCGCCTCTTTCACACTGTAGAAGTTCGGGATGATTTCCTTGGTGAAGCCGATTTCCTTCAGGGTCTTACCCGCCATCACGCGCGCAGCGATCATGGCCAGGGAAACACCGATGCACTTGGAAACGAACGGTACGGTACGCGAGGCGCGCGGGTTGACTTCGATGACGTAGATGTCTTCGCCCTGCAAAGCCAACTGCACGTTCATCAGGCCGACAACGCCCAGTTCCAGAGCCATTTTCTTGACCTGTTCGCGCATCTCGTCCTGGATGTGCGCCGGCAGCGAGTACGGCGGCAGCGAGCACGCAGAGTCACCGGAGTGAACGCCCGCCTGTTCGATGTGCTGCATGATCGCGCCGATCACTACATCTTTGCCGTCGCAGACCGCATCCACGTCCATTTCGATGGCGCAGTTGAGGAAGTGGTCGAGCAGCACCGGGCTGTCGTTGGACACTTGCACCGCGTCACGCAGATAGCGCTTGAGTTCGTCTTCCTTGTAAACGATTTCCATCGCACGGCCGCCCAGCACGTAGGACGGGCGCACCACCAGCGGATAACCGATCTTCGCCGCAGCGCGAACAGCTTCATCTTCGCTGCGCACAGTGGCGTTTGGCGGCTGACGCAGGTTCAGGCGCTCGACCATTTGCTGGAAGCGCTCACGGTCTTCCGCGCGGTCGATGGCGTCAGGACTGGTGCCGATGATCGGCACGCCAGCAGCTTCCAGAGCACGAGCCAGTTTCAGCGGAGTCTGGCCGCCGTACTGGACGATCACGCCTTTCGGCTTCTCGACGCGGCAGATTTCCAGTACGTCTTCCAGGGTTACCGGCTCGAAGTACAGACGGTCGGAAGTGTCGTAGTCGGTGGAAACGGTTTCCGGGTTGCAGTTGACCATGATGGTTTCGTAGCCGTCTTCGCGCAGGGCGAGAGCAGCGTGAACGCAGCAGTAGTCGAACTCGATACCCTGGCCGATACGGTTCGGACCGCCACCCAGGATCATGATCTTGTCGCGACCCGACGGCGCGGCTTCGCACTCTTCCTCGTAGGTCGAGTACAGGTAAGCGGTGTCGGTAGCGAACTCGGCGGCGCAGGTGTCAACGCGCTTGTAGACCGGGAACACTTCCAGCTTCTGACGGTGCGTACGCAGGTTTTTCTCAGTCACGCCCAGCAGCTTGGCCAGACGCTGATCGGAGAAGCCTTTGCGCTTGAGCTTGAACATCAGGTCGCGGTCGATCGAGGACAGACCGAGGGTCTTGACCTTCTCTTCGTCCTTGATCAGGTCTTCGATCTGCACCAGGAACCACGGATCGATCATGTTCATGCCGAAGATGTCTTCGACCGACAGGCCGGCGCGGAAGGCGTCAGCCACGTACCAGATACGCTCGGCGCCCGGCACGGTCAGTTCGCGCTTGAGCACGCTCATGCTGTCCGGGTTGCTCAGATCGAGCTTCTCGTCCAGACCGCAAACGCCTACTTCCAGACCGCGCAGAGCTTTCTGCAGGGATTCCTGGAAGGTCCGGCCGATGGCCATGACTTCGCCGACCGACTTCATTTGCGTGGTCAGGCGCGCGTCAGCCTTGGCGAATTTCTCGAAGGCGAAGCGTGGCAGCTTGGTGACGACGTAGTCGATCGACGGTTCGAAGGACGCCGGAGTCTTGCCGCCGGTGATGTCGTTCGACAGCTCATCAAGGGTGTAACCCACAGCCAGTTTGGCCGCGACCTTGGCAATCGGGAAACCGGTGGCTTTCGAAGCCAGTGCCGAGGAGCGCGAAACACGCGGGTTCATCTCGATCACGACCATACGGCCAGTGTTCGGGCAGATACCGAACTGCACGTTGGAACCGCCGGTCTCGACGCCGATCTCGCGCAGTACCGCCAGCGAGGCGTTACGCAGGATCTGGTATTCCTTGTCGGTCAGGGTCTGGGCTGGAGCTACGGTGATCGAGTCGCCAGTGTGCACGCCCATCGGGTCGAAGTTTTCGATCGAGCAGACAATGATGCAGTTGTCCTTTTTGTCGCGGACAACTTCCATCTCATATTCTTTCCAGCCTATCAGCGATTCGTCGATCAGCAGCTCTTTGGTCGGCGACAGGTCCAGACCACGGGCGCAGATTTCTTCGAACTCTTCACGGTTGTAAGCGATACCGCCACCGGTGCCGCCCATGGTGAAGGACGGACGGATGATGCACGGGAAACCGAGGGTTTCGAGAACCGCGTTGGCCTCTTCCATGCTGTGGGCGATGCCGGAACGCGGGCACGCCAGACCGATGGATTTCATCGCCTTGTCGAAACGCGAACGGTCTTCAGCCTTGTCGATGGTGTCGGCATTGGCACCGATCATCTCTACGCCGAACTTCTCCAGAACGCCTTCGCGCTCCAGATCCAGGGCGCAGTTCAGAGCGGTCTGGCCGCCCATGGTTGGCAGGACGGCGTCCGGACGCTCTTTTTCGATGATCTTGGCCACGGTCTGCCATTTGATCGGTTCGATATAGGTGGCGTCGGCCATGTCCGGGTCGGTCATGATGGTGGCCGGGTTGGAGTTCACCAGAATGACGCGGTAACCCTCTTCGCGCAGGGCTTTGCAGGCCTGGGCGCCGGAGTAGTCGAATTCGCAGGCCTGGCCGATCACGATCGGGCCAGCGCCGAGAATCAGGATGCTTTTAATGTCTGTACGTTTTGGCATGGTTTGTCACTCAAATCCGCAGGTCAGTCGGCAAGCCGTCTTGATCGATTTCTGAAGTCCCGAGGGGGCCGCCGGAACCGGGGCCGCCCTCGCGGGCTTCTCTCTACAGTCTCAAGGCGAACGCTTAGCGTCGCTTGGCCATCTCGTTGATGAAGCGGTCGAACAGTGGCGCAACATCGTTCGGGCCCGGGCTCGCTTCAGGGTGACCCTGGAAGCTGAACGCGCTCTTGTCGGTGCGTTCGATGCCTTGCAGGGTGCCGTCGAACAGCGATTTGTGGATCGCGCGCACGTTGGCTGGCAGGGTGGCTTCGTCTACCGCAAAACCGTGGTTCTGGCTGGTGATCATCACCACGCCAGTGTCCAGATCCTGCACCGGGTGGTTGGCACCGTGGTGGCCGTGGCCCATTTTCAGGGTCTTGGCGCCGGAGGCCAGAGCCAGCAGCTGGTGACCGAGACAGATGCCGAAGACCGGAATTTCGGTTTCCAGCACATCCTTGATCGCCTGGATCGCGTAGTCGCATGGCTCCGGGTCACCAGGGCCGTTGGACAGGAACACGCCGTCCGGCTTCAGCGCCAGCACATCGGCGGCTGGAGTCTGCGCAGGCACTACGGTGACGCGGCAGCCGCGCTCGACCAGCATGCGCAGGATGTTGACCTTGACGCCGTAGTCGTAGGCGACCACGTGATATGGCAGCTCGGAAGCTTCGATGGTCGCGTGGCTGTCGGTTTTCAGATCCCAGACAGTCGAGCGCCATTCGTACTGGGTCTTGGTGCTGACGACTTTCGCCAGGTCCATGCCCTTCAGGCCCGGGAAGCCTTGCGCAGCGGCGATGGCCGCTTCTTCGGAAATGTTGTCGCCGGCCATGATGCAGCCGTTCTGAGCGCCTTTTTCACGCAGGATGCGGGTCAGGCGACGGGTGTCGATACCGGCGATTGCCACCACGTTGTTGGCTTTCAGGTAATCGGACAGGGACATCGTGTTACGCCAGTTGCTCGCTACCAGCGGCAGGTCACGGATGACCAGGCCAGCGGACCAGACGCGGTCGGACTCGGCATCTTCCGGCGTGGTGCCGGTGTTGCCGATGTGCGGGTAAGTCAGGGTAACGATCTGCTGGGCGTAGGAAGGATCGGTAAGGATTTCCTGATAGCCGGTCATTGCGGTGTTGAACACCACCTCACCAACGGTCTGACCGTCGGCTCCAATGGCTTCGCCGCGAAAAATGCTGCCATCAGCAAGGGCGAGTATGGCTGGCTTAGTCAAGAAGACCTCCCGTAAATAACGCATGAAAGGGCAATCGCAGGTTGTAAAAAAGCGGAGTGACGTATGGACACGTCACCCCGCTTCTTCACTGAAATTATTCTGCGCGCTTTTAGTGGACACACTAAAGCTGTAGCTTACAGAAAAGGGCGTTTTTGGTCCACCGCTAAAGAGCCTTAAAGGCCGGAGAATGCGACAGGTCGTCGCCAAGCGGTAAAAACCGGCGCAAAACGGGACGTTTGCGCCGGGTTCAGCAACGACTCAACGCAGGTCGAGTACGTCTTGCATGTCGTACAGGCCCGGCTCGCGACCGTCCAGCCACAGCGCCGCACGCACCGCGCCCTTGGCGAAGGTCATGCGGCTCGATGCCTTGTGGGTGATCTCGACGCGCTCGCCATCGGCAGCGAACAGCACGGTGTGATCACCGACGATATCGCCAGCACGCACGGTGGCGAAACCAATGGTTTCACGCTCACGCGCACCGGTCTGGCCTTCGCGACCGTAGACCGCGACCTTCTTCAGATCACGCCCCAGGGCATCAGCAATCACTTCACCCATGCGCACCGCCGTACCGGACGGAGCATCGACCTTGTGGCGGTGATGGGCTTCCATGATCTCGATATCGACATCGTCGCCCAGCACGCGCGCAGCGGTGTCGAGCAACTTCAGGCAGAGGTTGACGCCGACGCTGAAGTTGGCGGCGAAGACGATCGGAATGTCCTTGCCCGCCTCGGCCAGCAATTGCTTCTCTTCAACACTGAAACCGGTGGTGCCGATGATCATCGCTTTGCCGTGTTTGCGGCAGAACGCGAGATTCTTCAGGGTCACGGTCGGGTGAGTGAAGTCGATCAACACATCGAACTCTTCAACCACACGATCCAGGTCACCGGACAGCGGCACGCCGATACGGCCCAGCGCTGCCAGCTCACCGGCATCCGCGCCGACCAGCGTGCTGTCGGGACGATCGACCGCCGCCGTCAGACCGGCGCCCGGTGTCTGCTGCACCGCTTCAATCAGGGTCTTGCCCATGCGCCCGGCGGCGCCCATCACTGCAATACGTCGCATGCCGACTCCTTACAAATCGCCGAAGAAACGCTTCACACCATCGAACCAACCAGTGGTTTTCGGCGAGTGGCTGTTGTCGTCGGCCAGGGAGCTGCGGAATTCTTCCAGCAGTTCACGCTGACGACGGTTGAGGTTGACCGGCGTTTCCACAGCGACACGGCACATCAGGTCGCCGGCACCGCCGCCACGCACTGGCGCCACGCCTTTACCGCGTACGCGGAACTGCTTGCCGGTCTGCGTGCCTTCAGGGATTTTCAGTTTGACCCGACCGTCGAGGGTCGGAATTTCCAGCTCGCCGCCCAGTGCAGCGTCGACGAAGCTGATCGGCACTTCGCAGAACAGGTGCTTGCCGTCACGCTGGAAGATGTCGTGTTCACGCACGTTGATCACAACGTACAGGTCGCCAGTCGGCCCGCCCTGGGTACCCGCCTCGCCTTCGCCGGACAGACGAATGCGGTCGCCAGTATCAACACCGGCAGGCACTTTGACCGACAGGGTTTTGTACTCTTCGACACGACCGTCGCCGTGGCAGGAGTCGCACGGATCGGAAATGATCTTGCCCTGGCCATGGCAGCGCGGGCAGGTCTGCTGCACCGAGAAAAAGCCCTGCTGCATGCGCACCTGACCGATGCCGCCGCAGGTCGGGCACGTCGTCGGCGACGAGCCTTTCTTGGCGCCGGAACCATCGCACGGTTTGCAGTTGA
Organism: Pseudomonas iranensis; assembly: GCF_014268585.2. Lineage (NCBI taxonomy): Bacteria > Pseudomonadati > Pseudomonadota > Gammaproteobacteria > Pseudomonadales > Pseudomonadaceae > Pseudomonas > Pseudomonas iranensis. The sequence goes on along the minus strand of NZ_CP077092.1, from coordinate 1,080,042 downwards.
CCAGTGTCGGAACGCGGATATTCACCGACGTACCGCGCACCGCTTCTTCCAGATTCAGCTCCAAGGTGTAGCGCAGATCGCTGCCACGCTGAGCGCCGCCACGGGCACCGCCGCGACCGCCACCAAAGAAATCGCTGAAGACATCGCCGAAGATGTCCGAGAAGTTCTGACCACCGAAACCGGCACCGCCGCCGCCCATGCTCGGATCGACGCCGGCATGACCGTATTGGTCGTATGCCGCGCGCTTGCTGGCGTCGGACAACACTTCATAGGCCTCGTTGGCCTCTTTGAATGCTTCTTCCGAAGCCTTGTCGCCGGGATTACGGTCGGGGTGGTGCTTCATGGCCAGACGGCGATAGGCCTTCTTCAGGTCCGCTTCGCTCGTGCCCCGCTCGACACCCAATACTTCGTAATAGTCACGCTTTGCCATAAGTTCTTTGCACTCTTAAGGACGTTCGGCAAACCCCTCCTGAGCCTCGCCAAACTCGTTGAGCCCCCATTAAGGCCCGGACCCAACTCACGTCAATTCAACGATCCTGGTCTTGATTGATGCGGTATCTGCGGCGCGAAAAGCAGGAGCATTCCCGGCCATACCGCCAACATCCGAACGGTGTCGCATGCTGTAAAAATTCACGTATTCCAGATACGCCAACGCGGGAGGCAAGCTCCCGCGCGGCGACATCCTACCAGTCACCGCCGCAAGGCAGTCAACCGGGCGACCAACAACTTACTTGTGGTCTTTGACTTCTTCGAACTCGGCGTCGACAACGTCGTCAGCCTTCTCAGCCGATTCGCCTTGCGGGGCTGCGCCATCAGCTGGCTGAGCCTGTTCGGCGTACATCTTCTGAGCAACCGGAGCGGAGACTTTCGACAGCTCTTCAACCTTGGCTTCGATGGCAGCCTTGTCGTCGCCTTTGACGGCGGCTTCCAGCGCAACCACAGCAGCTTCGATTGCAGTCTTCTCTTCGGCGGTGACCTTGTCGCCCGCGTCAGCGACCATCTTGCGAGTCGAGTGCACCAGCGCATCACCCTGGTTACGGGCAGCGGCCAGCTCTTCGAACTTGCGGTCTTCCTCGGCATTCGCCTCGGCGTCACGCACCATGCGCTCGATTTCTTCGTCGGACAGACCGGAGTTGGCCTTGATCACGATCGACTGGGTCTTGCCGGTAGCCTTGTCTTTCGCGCCGACGTGCAAGATGCCGTTGGCGTCGATGTCGAAGGTCACTTCGATCTGCGGCACGCCACGTGGAGCTGGTGGAATGTCGGCCAGGTCGAACTTGCCCAGCGATTTGTTCTGTGCGGCTTGCTTGCGCTCACCTTGCAGAACGTGAATGGTCACAGCGCCCTGGTTGTCGTCGGCAGTCGAGAACACTTGCGATTTCTTGGTAGGAATCGTGGTGTTTTTCTCGATCAGCGCGGTCATCACGCCACCCATGGTTTCGATACCCAGGGTCAGCGGGCTGACGTCGAGCAGCAGCACGTCTTTCACGTCACCGGCCAGAACAGCGCCCTGAATCGCAGCACCCATGGCAACAGCTTCGTCCGGGTTGACGTCTTTACGTGCTTCTTTACCGAAGAAATCGGTAACCAGCTTCTGCACCAGCGGCATACGAGTCTGACCACCGACCAGAATCACATCGTTGATCGCGCTGACGTCGATACCGGCGTCTTTCATGGCAATGCGGCAAGGTTCGATGGTGCGCTGAACCAGGTCTTCAACCAGTGCTTCGAGCTTGGCACGCGAGATCTTCACGTTCAGGTGCTTAGGACCGGTCGCGTCTGCAGTGATGTACGGCAGGTTGACGTCGGTCGACTGAGCGGACGACAGCTCGATCTTGGCTTTCTCAGCGGCTTCTTTCAGACGCTGCATCGCCAGCGGATCACCTTTGAGGTTCATGCCGCTTTCTTTCTTGAATTCGTCAACGAGGTAGTCGATCAGACGAATGTCGAAGTCTTCACCGCCGAGGAAGGTGTCACCGTTGGTGGCCAACACTTCGAACTGGTGCTCGCCGTCAACTTCAGCGATTTCGATAACGGACACGTCGAAGGTACCGCCACCCAGGTCATAAACGATCACGGTGTGATCGCCCTTGGCCTTGTCCATACCGTAAGCCAGAGCAGCTGCGGTTGGCTCGTTGATGATACGTTTTACGTCCAGACCAGCGATGCGGCCGGCGTCTTTGGTGGCCTGACGCTGGCTGTCGTTGAAGTAGGCCGGAACGGTGATCACCGCTTCGGTCACTGCCTCGCCGAGGTAGTCTTCGGCGGTCTTCTTCATCTTCTTCAGAATTTCAGCCGAGATTTGTGGCGGTGCCATTTTCTGGCCGTTCACTTCTACCCAGGCGTCGTTGTTGTCAGCCTTGACGATCTTGTAAGGGACCATCTGGATGTCTTTCTGCACAACTTCTTCGTCGAAACGACGACCGATCAGACGCTTTACCGCGTACAGGGTGTTGTGCGGGTTGGTTACAGCCTGACGCTTGGCCGACTGACCTACCAGAATTTCGCCATCGTTGGCGTAAGCGATGATCGACGGCGTGGTACGCGCGCCTTCAGCGTTTTCAATAACTTTGGCTTTGCCGTTTTCCAGCACGGAGACGCAGGAGTTGGTAGTCCCCAGGTCGATACCGATAATTTTGCCCATGTTCACTCTCCCGAAACTTTGGATTTTGTTGCTGCAGCAGTGGTGGCTGACTGCGGTAGCACTTAAACGCTTGACTTCTAAATGGGGGCCTTGCGGCTAATTTCAAGCCTGCTCGTCAATCGAAGGCGAAACCGGTGCCGGCGCCTTGCTGACCACGACCATCGCCGGGCGCAGCAGGCGACCATTGAGCTGGTAGCCCTTCTGGAAAACCTTCAACACGCTGTTCGGCTCGACGTCGGCACTTTCCTGCATGGCCATCGCCTGATGGTGAACGGCGTTGAACGGTTCGCCATGCGGATCGATCGCTTCAAGCTGGTAGCGCTTGAGGGTGTCGTGGAACATTTTCAGGGTCAGCTCGATGCCTTCGCGCATCGGACGGATGCTTTCGTCGTCCGGACTCGACAGCTCGAGGCCGCGCTCCAGGCTGTCGACGATCGGCAACAGGTCGCTGGCAAATTTTTCCAGAGCAAACTTGTGCGCTTTCTCGACGTCCTGCTCGGCACGGCGGCGAACGTTCTGCAGATCGGCAGCAACACGCAGAGACTGATCCTGCGCGGCGGCCAATTGCTCTTCGAGCACTTGCACACGGGTCGCCAGGTCGTCACCCGAACCTTCGGGCGCCTGATTGGCATCTGGGTTTTGCGTATCTACTGTCTGTTCGTCAGCCATAGAATTCTCCTTTCAATTTCGTCCGCGAGCCTGACTCGCGCTTCTGCCCCGATATATGGGGCCGCAAAATCAGGCTTCAAGGGCTGAAAACAATTGTCCCTACAAAAAAGTGCTGATTAATCATTCTTGAACGCGCTAAGAAAACTTTCTGATCAAGCAAATCGAGCTAAGCGAGGGCATTGTCAGGCCTGAACGAAACACTGTATAAATAACCAGACCTCAAGCCTGGGAGCTGCCTTTATGCTGGTGCACCTGTCCGTACACAACTACGCCATCGTTGAACATCTCGATCTCGAACTTGATCGCGGGATGAGCGTGATCACAGGGGAAACCGGCGCCGGCAAGTCGATCATGCTTGATGCCCTGGGTCTCACCCTGGGTGATCGCGCCGACAGCGGCGTGGTTCGCCCGGGCGCCGACAAGGCCGACATTCTCGCAACGTTCGACCTGGCTGATATTCCTGAAGCCAGCGCCTGGCTGGCCGAGCGCGATCTGGAAAACGACGGGCCGTGCATTCTGCGCCGGGTCATCACCTCGGAAGGTCGTTCGCGCGGTTATATCAACGGCACACCCTGCCCGCTTGGCGACCTCAAAGCCCTCGGCGAGCTGCTGATCGATATCCACAGCCAGCACGAACATCAATCGCTGCTGAAAACCGACACCCATCGTCGCCTGCTCGACGAATACGCCGGCGCCACCGACCTGGCGCGTCAGGTGCAACTGGCCGCGCAGCGCTGGCGCCAGACTCGCCAGGAACTGGAGCGCCTCGCCAACTCCGGCGACGAACAGCGCGCACGTCATCAACTGCTCAGCTACCAGCTAGAAGAACTGGAAAACCTCGGTCTCGGCGAAAACGAACTTGAGCAGCTTGAGCAGGAACACAAGAACCTGACCAACGCCGAAACCTTGCTGGGCATTTGCCGGCAAGTGGTCGAGCAATGCAGCGAAAGCGATTCCGGGAATGTGCTGAATGCGCTGACCGCCAGCCTCAATCGACTTTCCAGCGTGAATAGTTCGGTGGGTGCGCTGGGTGAAGCCAGCAGTCTGCTGACCAGCGCACAGATTCAGGTAGAAGAAGCAGTGGGCGAGCTCAATCGCTTCCTCGACAATTTCGATGCCGACCCGGCTCGCCTGCAATACCTGGAAGAGCGCCTCGACGCGATCTACACCTTGGCGCGCAAACACCGGATTCAGCCGACCGAAGTCGGCGAGATGCAGCAGAAGCTGCTCGATGAAATCGAAACCCTCAACGCCAACGATGAATCCATTGAACGCCTGGGCGAAGAACTGGCGTCCTACGCCCGCCACTATCAAGAGAAAGCGCGCGAGCTGAGCGACCTTCGTCATCAGGCGGCCGGCAGCCTCGCCAGTGCTGTGGAGCAGGAAATCCAGCGCCTGGGCATGCCTGGTGGCCGCTTTACCATCGAACTGAAGGCCAACAGCAGCGACGAGTTGCTGCCAAACGGGCTGGAGCAGGTCGAACTGCTGGTCAGCGCCAACCCCGGTCAACCGCTCAAGGCGCTGGCAAAAGTTGCCTCCGGTGGTGAGCTGTCGCGGATCAGTCTGGCGATTCAGGTCATTACCGCCCAGACCTCCCGCGTGCCGACCCTGGTGTTCGACGAAGTGGACGTAGGTATTGGCGGCCCGACTGCCGAGATTGTCGGCCAGTTACTGCGCCGTCTCGGTGATCGCGGCCAGGTCCTGACCGTGACGCACTTGCCGCAAGTGGCGGCGCAAGGGCATCAGCATCTGTTCGTGCACAAGGTTCGCGACGAGAAGGCGACTCACACCGCCGTCGCCAAGCTCACAAAGAACGAGCGCATCGAAGAAGTCGCGCGCATGCTCGGCGGTATCGATCTGACCAAGGAATCCCTGGCTCACGCGAAAAAAATGGTGGTGACCGCCAAGGCGTAACAAATAGTAGAAAGCACGAAGGCGACCCTTGGGTCGCCTTCGTTCGTTTCGCGAATGTGAAATTCGCGCGACATGCTTACTTTTTCTTGCGTACGTACAGCACCAGGTTGTGATCAACCATCTCGAAGCCATGCTTCTCGACGATCGATTTCTGAAGCTTTTCGATTTCTTCGTCGAAGAATTCGATCACTTCACCCGATTCCACGTTGACCATATGGTCGTGGTGGCCACCGTCAGCCAGTTCGAAGACCGCGTGGCCGCCGTCGAAGTTGTGGCGGACCACGAGGCCGGCCGCTTCGAACTGGGTCAGTACACGGTAAACCGTGGCCAGACCGACGTCCTCACCAGCTTCCATCAACGCCTTGTAGACGTCCTCGGCACTCATGTGACGCTGCTCGGTAGAGTCGAGCATTTGCAGGATCTTGACCCGTGGCAGGGTCACTTTGAGGCCGGCTTTGCGTAGTTCGCTATTTTCAACCATGGTCAGCTTTCTCGCGATGCTGCTTCGCAGCTTCTCTTAATGCGGGTATGATCGGCGTTTACGTTGTCCCAGCCAAGATAGTGGAAGTCGCCCACCGATGCAAAACACCAAGCTCTTGCTAACCAGTTTCACCTTTGTGGGACTGCTCGCACTCGCCGGTTGTTCATTCCCCGGGGTTTACAAAATCGACATCCAGCAGGGCAATGTCGTCACGCAGGACATGATAGACCAGTTACGCCCGGGAATGACCCGGCCGCAAGTACGGTTTATCATGGGCAACCCTCTGCTTGCCGACACGTTCCATGCCGATCGCTGGGATTATCTGTACAGCCTGCAACCGGGTGGCGGTGAACGCCAGCAGGAACGAATCAGCGTTATCTTCAATTCCAACGACCAGCTCGTCAGCCTGTCCGGTGACTTCATGCCCGGCGTGAGCCGTGACGAAGCCATTCTCGGCAAGGACAGCGGTACTACCGTGACCGCGCCGGCTGAAAACGCCGACAAGCCAGAAGCTGAAAAACCAGCCAAACCAGGCTCCTTGCTGGATCAGATCCAGAAGGATGTCGATGGTGTGGAAACCGTACCGGTTCCGACACCAGAGCCGCTGGACACCTCGCCGCAGTAATAGGCGAGGCAATAAAAAACCCGGACATTCCGGGTTTTTTATTGCCTGCCGTTTGGTCTGATCAAGAATTGCGCGCTTTGGCCTCGGCAGCCTTGGCCGCACGCAAACGTCGAACTTCTTTGGGATCAGCCAGCAGCGGTCGATAAATTTCGATCCGGTCGCCCGCCTGAACAGGGCGAGAATCCGCGTCAGCCACGACCTTGCCAAAAATCCCCAGCGGGCACTGCGCCAGATTCAGCTCAGGAAACTCGGCCGCGATGCCCGATGCGTGCACCGCCGCCCGAACGCTGACTCCTTCAGCGACGCTGATCGCACGCAGAACCTGGCGATCAACCGCCGCGTACACGACTTCTATCTCGATCACCGGCTTAACCATGCATCTGCTTGGCGCGCTGGCAGAAAGCATCCACCAGCTGGTTAGCCGCCTGATTGAACAGCGGGCCCAACGTAGCGCGCACCAGCGGCCCGGCATAATCGAACGACAGATCCAGACTGATCTTGCAGGCCTTTTCGTTCAGCGCCTTGAATACCCAGATGCCGTGCAACTGAGTGAACGGGCCTTCTTCAAGATTCATCTCGATCGACTGCCCCGACACCAGCGTATTGCGCGTGACGAAATGCTGACTGAGGCCGCCTTTGGCCACGCCGACACTGGCGCGCATGTGTTCCGGGGAGCTTTCCAGCACTTCAGCCTCCGAGCACCACGGCAGAAACTCCGGGTACCGCGCGACGTCGTTGACCAGGTCGTAGAGAAATTGCGCCGGGTACGGCAGGAGCGCGGATCGTTGGATATGTGTCGTCATGTAAGCGTTACTTCCAGAGCTGAGCGGCAAAGACTACAAGAATGCCGATAGGCGCCACGTAGCGCATCAAGAACAGGGACAGGGCAAATAGAACCGGGTTACGGATGGACAATTCATCCCGCACCGCTTCACGCCCCATCACCCATCCCGCGAACAGCACGAAACACAAGCCACCGAGGGGCAACATGATCCGCGAGGTGAAGAAATCGATCACGCCGAAGAAGTCGAGACCGCTCTGCGCACCCCATTGATAGAGGCTGAACGCCCCGCCTTCGTTCACGAAAAACTTGGCTTCCTTCCAGATATTGAAAGAAAACACGGTGCCCAGACCAACGAACCAGCAGGTGAACGCAAGCCAGAACGTCACCCAGATGCGGCTGATTTTAGTGCGTTCAACCAAGTAAGCCACCATCGGTTCGAGTAGCGAAATAGCCGAACTCCAGGCAGCCACCGCGACCAGCACGAAGAACACCACGCCCATCAACTGGCCGAAAAATACATTACCAAAAGCAAATGGCAGGCTGACGAACATCAGCCCCGGGCCTTCGCTTGGGTTCAGGCCAGCAGCGAACACAATCGGAAACAGCGCCAGACCGGCGACCAGCGATACGAAAGTATCCAGCAGCGCAACGCCGACCACCGTGCCCGACAGCGAGGTGTTCTTCGGCATGTAGGCGCCGTAGATCATGATCGAACCAACGCCGACGCTCAGCGAGAAGAACGCGTGCCCCATCGCTGGCAGCAGGCCGTCGAGGACTTTTTCCGGGTGGAAGTCGAACATGAAATGCACGCCTTCCATGAAATGCCCGGTGGTCATGCTGTAGCCCAGCAGCACCAGAATCATCACGAACAGCAGCGGCATCATGATTCGCAGGCTGCGTTCAAGCCCGGCGACCACGCCTTTGGCGATCACGAAGGCCGACAGCAGCATGAAAATCGTGTGCCAAAGTGTCAGGCGCCATGGATTGGAGATGACATTGCCGAAATAGGCGCCGACCTGATCGGCCGTCGCGCCCTGGAAATCACCACGGCCCATGTCGACGATGTAATCCAGCGACCAGCCGCCGACCACACTGTAGAAAGACAGAATCAGCAGGGCCGTGATCATCCCGGCGAACGCGCCCCACGACCATTTCGCCGAGTGTCCGGCTTCCTGTGCCAGCACCTTCAGGGCATTCGCCGGACTTTGCCGGGCGCGCCGGCCGATCAGGGTTTCCGCGAGCATGACCGGGACACCGATGAGCGCGATGCACGCCAGGAACATCAGCACGAAAGCGCCGCCGCCGTAGACCCCGACCATGTAGGGGAACTTCCAGATACTACCCAGTCCCACGGCCGAACCGGTCGCGGCGAGTATGAATACCCAGCGGCTAGCCCAACTGCCGTGGACAGAAACCTTGTCTGTCGACATCGTTTATCACGCCCAAGCGTTAGAAAAAGAGGCCGCATTGTCCGGGATTCACTCAACCTGCTCAAGCACGCAGCAACACCGTAGCCGACAGCCGAACAACTCCATATAATGCCGCCCCTATGGCTAAACAGAAGAAACACCCAACAGGGACCATCGCGCAGAACAAAAAGGCGCGACACGATTACTTCATCGAGCACAAGTTCGAGGCTGGTCTGGTCCTGGCCGGCTGGGAAGTAAAAAGTCTGCGGGCGAGCAAGTTGCAGCTGGTCGACAGCTATGTGCTGCTCAAGGACGGCGAAGCATGGTTGCTCGGCAGTCACATCACGCCGTTGATGACCGCAAGCACCCACGTCATCGCCGACCCGGTGCGCACACGCAAACTGCTGCTCAACCGCCGCGAGCTGGACAAGCTTGCCGCCGCCGTGCAGCAAAAGGGTTACGCCTGCGTCTGCCTGTCCTGGTACTGGAGCAAGCACATGGTCAAGTGCGAAATCGCTCTGGGCAAGGGCAAGAAGGAATACGACAAGCGCGACACCGAGCGCGAGCGCGACGCCGGTCGTGAATTGCAGCGTGCGGTGCGCAACAAGGGCAAGGAAGATTAGTTTTCCACCCTGATCGTTCCCACGCTCTGCGTGGGAATGCATCCCGTGACGCTCCGCGTCACAATGCGGACGCAGAGCGTCCATTGCTGTATTCCCACGCAGAGCGTGGGAACGATCGTTTGCAGAACTAACTGACTACATCCCCTTGCGCCGCTCCGCCCGAGCCATGCGCTGCACTTCCTGACGTACCTCTTCCAGCACTTCCTGCACATACAGAATATGGCGGCTGGACACTTCCCGCGCCTGCTCGGCACGCCCTTCGATAATCGCCAGATACAATTCCCGATGCTGCGAGATCAGCATGTCGCGGGTTTCCGTGCGCTGTTTGTACATGCCGCCGATGTTGGTCACGACGTTGCGCTTGAGCAGATCGAACAAGCCGCGAATCGTATGCAGCAACACCGCGTTGTGGCTGGCTTCGGCAATCGCCAGATGAAACTTCGCATCCGCCGCGCCCTCTTCCGCCCGGCTGACTTCTTCGTGACGCGAGTAGCAATCCTGCAGCTCTTCGAACGCAGCGGTCAGGCGCTCGCGATCAACATCGGTGGCGCGCAATGCGGCGTAGTAGGCGCACGATGCCTCCAGAGTGTGCCTAAACTCAAGCAAATCACGTTGCGCTTCGGGATTGCTTTCAAGCAATTGCAGCAGCGGATCGCTGAACGTCGATCCGAGACCCTCCACCACATAATTGCCGCCGCCCTGGCGACTGACCAGCAAACCTTTGGCCGCCAGTTTCTGAATCGCCTCGCGCAACGACGGGCGTGATACGCCAAATTGTTCGGCCAGCGTGCGCTCGGCCGGCAGCCGCTCGCCCGACTTCAGCGTGCCCTCAAGGATCATCCCTTCGAGGCGCTCGACAATATCGTCAGACAAACGGCGCTGACGTATCTGATCAAAGCCCATAACTCATTTCTCCACGATCCCGACCGCTCGCCGGGGTGTCTATTCTGGCCTATCCGCGCGCCGCCGACACCTGCCAGACACCACTCCGCCAAAGCGGATCAGTTGCCCTCTGCACCGCATCTTCGACGAAAGTTTCAGAGCGGCAAATTGACACACCGCCACCAAGGCTTTTACCCTAGCCGACAGCGCTTGTAAATTGGTCTTACCAATTATCCAAGATTGCTTACAGTGCCTGACCAACAACAATTAGGGGCCACCCCACTATGCAAACCTGGCAACAGCTCTACAGCCCGCTCGGCAGTCTTGGCGTCTCCGCTCTCGCGGCCGTCATTCCCATCGTGTTCTTCTTTCTCGCCCTGGCGGTGTTCCGCCTCAAAGGCCATGTGGCCGGCAGCATCACCCTCGCGCTTTCGATTGCCGTGGCGATTTTCGCCTTTCAAATGCCAGTGGACATGGCCTTCGCCGCCGCTGGTTACGGTTTCGCTTATGGTCTGTGGCCGATTGCCTGGATCATTGTCGCAGCGGTGTTCCTCTACAAACTGACGGTGAAAAGCGGTCAGTTCGAGGTCATCCGCAGCTCGGTCCTGTCGATCACCGATGACCAGCGCTTGCAGGTGTTGCTGATCGGTTTCTGCTTCGGCGCCTTTCTGGAAGGTGCCGCCGGTTTCGGCGCGCCGGTCGCGATTACTGCCGCACTCCTTGTAGGACTGGGCTTCAACCCGCTGTACGCCGCCGGCTTGTGCCTGATTGCCAACACTGCGCCGGTAGCGTTCGGCGCGCTGGGGATTCCGATCATCGTGGCGGGCCAGGTCACTGGCATCGACGCCTTCAAGATCGGCGCCATGACCGGTCGCCAGCTGCCACTGCTGTCGCTGTTCGTGCCGTTCTGGCTGGTGTTCATGATGGACGGCCTGCGCGGTGTGCGCGAAACCTGGCCGGCCGCGCTGGTGGCAGGTCTGAGTTTCGCCATCACCCAATACTTCACCTCCAACTTCATCGGCCCGGAACTGCCGGACATCACCTCGGCACTGGCCAGCCTGATTTCCCTGACCCTGTTCCTCAAGGTCTGGCAACCACGTCGCGCCGCCGGCCAGCACATCGTTGGCGCTGTATCCGCTTCAGTGGTCAGCGCCAGCGTCGGCGGTTTCGGCCAGAAGCGCACCACCGTGGCTTCGCCCTACAGCCTCGGGGAAATTTTCAAGGCGTGGTCGCCGTTCCTGATCCTCACTGTGCTGGTGACGATCTGGACGCTGAAGCCTTTCAAAGCCATGTTCGCTGCCGGCGGCTCGATGTACAGCTGGGTGTTCAACTTCGCGATTCCGCACCTTGATCAACTGGTGATCAAGACTGCGCCGATCGTGGCCAATCCGACTGCCATTCCAGCGGTGTTCAAACTTGACCCGATTTCCGCCACCGGAACGGCGATTTTCTTCTCCGCGCTGATTTCGATGCTGGTACTGAAGATCAATTTCAAAACTGGTCTTACCACTTTGAAAGAGACCTTCTACGAACTGCGCTGGCCAATCCTATCGATCGGCATGGTGCTGGCGTTCGCCTTTGTCACCAACTACTCCGGCATGTCGTCGACCATGGCCCTGGTGCTGGCGGGTACTGGCGCCGCGTTCCCGTTCTTCTCGCCATTCCTCGGTTGGCTGGGCGTGTTCCTCACCGGTTCGGATACGTCGTCGAACGCGCTGTTCAGTTCCTTGCAAGCGACCACCGCCCACCAGATCGGCGTCAACGACACCTTGCTGGTGGCGGCCAATACCAGCGGCGGCGTGACCGGCAAAATGATCTCGCCGCAATCGATCGCCGTGGCCTGCGCCGCGACCGGTCTGGTCGGCAAGGAATCGGATCTGTTCCGCTTCACTCTCAAGCACAGCCTATTCTTTGCAACCATCGTCGGTTTGATCACCTTGGCTCAGGCCTACTGGTTCACTGGCATGCTGGTGCACTAAACCTACAAGAAAGACGGAAATAACCGACGCCGGCCCGTGATCCGGCGTCAGCAATTCACCACCGGGTCTGTAAGGCTGCTGAAAGCAATGCGCTTTATATTCGGCAGCCGCAGCAGACGGATAACCGGGCCCACCCGGAGACACGCCTGATGAGCGAGCTTTTTTACAACGCCGTGCCGAACGCGACCCGCGTGGCACCGCCACTGCCCGAACCTCGGCAATACCCCAGCGAAAAACCGTCGCGGGTCTACCTGTTCGGCACGTGTGTAGTCGACCTGTTCTACCCCGAAGCCGGGATGGACGCGATCCATCTGCTGGAGCGCGAAGGGATTCGGGTCGAGTACCCGCAAGGGCAGAGCTGCTGCGGCCAACCGGCCTACACCTCGGGTTACACCGAGCAGGCGCGGACGGTAGCGCGCTCGCAATTGGCGTTGTTTGCCGGAGATTATCCGGTGGTGGTGCCGTCGGGTTCCTGCGCCGGCATGCTGCGCGAGCATTACGCCGACTTGTTCAAGGACGAGCCAGAAACGTTGAAACAAGTGCAGGCCCTTGCGGCTCGCACTTATGAACTGGCCGAATTTCTGCTGTTCGTCTGCAAGGTGCAGCTCAAGGACAGCGGCGAACCGGTGAAAGTCGCGCTGCACACATCGTGTTCGGCACGCCGCGAAATGAACACCCACCTGCACGGGCGCGAGTTGTTGGCGCAGTTGAGCAATGTGGAACGGGTCAATCACGACCACGAAAGCGAATGCTGTGGCTTCGGTGGGACATTCAGCGTCCGTATGCCAGACATTTCCGGCGCGATGGTCGCTGACAAGACCCGCGCACTGAAGGAGTCCGGCGCGCACAAGGTACTGAGTGCCGACTGCGGCTGTTTGATGAACATCAACGGCGCGCTGGAGAAACAGCAGCAAGCGTTACGCGGGCAGCATCTGGCGAGCTTCCTCTGGCAGCGAACCGGAGGTGCGCAATGAGCACCTCAACGATTATTCCTACGGTCGCCGTAGAAGAAGATTTCCGCACCCGGGCACACAATGCCTTGGGTGATCAGCAGCTGCGGAACAACTTCCGCACTGCCATGGATTCACTGATGACCAAGCGGGCAGCGGCTTTCAGCGATGCCCACGAAAGAGAACACTTGCGCGCACTGGGCAATTCGATCAAGGCCCGCGCGCTGTCCAAGTTGCCCGACCTGCTCGAGCAACTGGAACAGAACCTGACCCGCAACGGTGTGACAGTGCACTGGGCGGAAACGGTGGACGAGGCCAATGGCATCGTCCTGTCGATCATCCGCGCTCACGAGGCGCGGCAAGTGATCAAGGGCAAATCGATGGTCAGCGAAGAGATGGAGATGAACCATTTCCTCGAGGCTCGGGACATTGAATGTCTGGAGTCCGACATGGGGGAGTACATCGTCCAGCTCGACCACGAGAAGCCTTCACACATCATTATGCCGGCGATCCACAAGAATGCCGGTCAGGTCGCGTCCTTGTTCCACGACAAACTTGGCGTGGAATACACCAAGGACGTTGACCAACTCATTCAGATCGGTCGCAGGGTCCTGCGGCAGAAATTCTTCGAAGCCGACATCGGCGTCTCCGGCGTCAACTTCGCCGTGGCCGAAACCGGTACCCTGCTGCTGGTGGAAAACGAAGGCAACGGCCGCATGACCACCACCGTGCCGCCGGTGCATATCGCCGTGACCGGCATCGAAAAAGTCGTGGAAAACCTGCGCGACGTGGTGCCGCTGCTTTCACTGCTGACGCGCTCGGCGCTGGGCATTCCGATCACCACTTACGTCAACATGATCTCCGGCCCGCGCAAGGAACACGAACTCGATGGCCCACAGGAAGTGCATCTGGTGCTGCTCGACAACGGTCGCAGCCAGGCCTTCGCCGACAGTGAATTGCGCCAGACCCTGAACTGCATCCGCTGCGGCGCCTGCATGAATCATTGCCCGGTTTACACCCGCGTCGGCGGCCACACCTATGGCGAGGTCTACCCAGGCCCGATCGGCAAGATCATCACCCCGCACATGGTCGGCCTGGCCAAGGTTCCGGACCACCCGAGCGCGTCCTCACTGTGCGGCGCCTGCGGTGAAGTCTGCCCGGTGAAAATTCCGATCCCGGCGATCCTGCGCCGTCTGCGCGAGGAAAACGTCAAAGCCCCGGACGCACCGAATCAGGTGATGCGTGGCCAGGGCAGCAAGTATTCGCGCAAGGAGCGCTTCATCTGGAACGCCTGGGCCAGACTCAACAGCTCGCCGACGCTGTACCGCTTGTTCGCTTTTTTCGCCACGCGCCTGCGCGCCCTTACGCCGAGCAATGTCGGCCCATGGACGCAAAACCACAGCGCGCCAAAACCGGCCGCGCGTTCGTTGCATGACATGGCCCGCGAGCATCTGGCCAAACAGGGAGAGCGTCGATGAGCGCCAAGCAAAATATCCTCGGCAAACTGCGGAAAAGTCTGACCGGCACCACGCCAATTGCCGACAACTTCGATGTCGATCTGGTCACCCAGCCCTACACCTACAGCGCCGAGCAACGCATCCCGCAACTGCGCAAACTGATGGAGGCGGTGCACACCGAAATCCACCTGACCTCGGGCGCCGAGTGGCCGGCATTACTGGCGCAACTGCTGCGTGACCGCCAGTTGCCGAGCCTGCTGATCGCACCGACCACACCGCACGGGCAACGCATCGCACAGCACTGGGCGAACAATCCCGAGCTGCCTGCACTGAAATTCTACGACCGGCCAATGGAAGCGTGGAAAGCCGAGCTGTTCAACGACACCCCGGCCAGCCTCACTGGCACCCTCGGTGCCATCGCCGCAACCGGCAGCCTGATCATCTGGCCTACCCGTGAGGAACCGCGCTTGATGAGCCTGGTGCCGCCGGTGCATTTCGCCCTGCTCAAGGCCAGCGAAATCCGCGACAACTTCTATCAAGTGCAAGAGGAATTCGAATGGGCGCAAGGCATGCCGACCAACGCGCTGCTGGTCTCCGGCCCGTCGAAAACCGCCGATATTGAACAGGTCCTGGCGTATGGCGCGCATGGCCCGAAAGATCTGGTCGTGCTGATTCTGGAGGATCAATGAGTCTTCCTGCTGCTTTCCTGCGTGATGCCGAGCAACTGATTCCAGCAGACCGGCGTTTCGACGACCCGCTGTCGACTCTGGCCTTTGGCACCGACGCCAGTTTCTATCGACTGATTCCGAAACTGGTGGTCCGCGTCGAGTCTGAAGACGAAGTCGTGGCGCTGCTGCAACTGGCCCAGCGCGACAAGGTGCCGGTGACCTTCCGCGCTGCCGGCACCAGCCTGTCCGGGCAGGCGATCAGCGACTCCGTGCTGATCGTGCTTGGGGATAACTGGAACGCCCGCGAGATTCGCGGCCAGGGCACGCAGATCCGCCTGCAACCGGGCGTGATCGGCGCGCAGGCCAACGCCTGGCTGGCACCGTTCGGGCGCAAGATCGGCCCGGACCCGGCGTCGATCAATGCCTGCAAGATCGGCGGCATCGTCGCCAACAACGCCAGCGGCATGTGCTGCGGCACCGCGCAGAATACCTATCACACCCTGGCCGGGATTCGCTTGGTGCTGGCCGACGGCACGCGCCTCGACAGCGAAGACCCTGCCAGCGTCGCGGCATTTCGCTCCAGCCACGGCGACCTGCTCGAACGCTTGGCGACATTAGGCCGCGAGACCCGCGCCAACGCTGCACTGGCCGCAAGAATCCGCCACAAATACCGTCTGAAAAATACCACCGGCCTGTCGCTCAACGCCCTGGTGGATTTCGACGAGCCTGTGGATATCCTGAGCCACCTGCTGGTCGGCTCCGAAGGCACGCTCGGCTTCATCAGCGCGGTGACTTACGACACCGTCATCGATCACCCGAACAAGGCCTCGGCGCTGATCGTGTTCCCCGATGTCGAGACCTGCTGCAACGCGGTGACCGTGCTGAAAAGCCAACCGGTATCCGCCGTGGAACTGCTCGACCGACGCAGTCTGCGCTCGGTGCAAGACAAAAAAGGCATGCCCGCTTTCGTACAGCTGCTGTCGGAAAATGCCTGCGCGCTGCTCATCGAATCCCGCGCCGCTTCGTCGACACTGCTGCAGGAACAACTGGCGCAAATCATGGCGTCCCTGCGCGATTTCCCCATGGAGAAGCAGGTCGACTTCACCGAAGACCCGGTGGAAAATGCCCGCCTCTGGGCCATCCGCAAAGACACCTTCCCCGCCGTCGGCGCCGTGCGCAAAACCGGCACCACGGTAATCATCGAAGACGTGACCTTCCCGGTCGAACAACTGGCGATCGGCGTCAATCGCCTGATCGAGCTGTTCGACAAACATGCCTACGACGAAGCGATCCTCTTCGGACACGCACTGGAAGGCAATCTGCACTTCGTCTTCACCCAAGGCTTCAACAGCCCGGAAGAAATCGCACGCTACCAAGCGTTCATGGACGACGTCGCGCAACTGGTCGCGGTGGAATTCGGCGGCTCGCTGAAAGCCGAACACGGCACCGGCCGCAACATGGCGCCGTTCGTGGAACTGGAATGGGGCAGCGACGCCTATCAACTGATGTGGCAGCTCAAACGCCTGCTCGACCCCAACGGCATTCTCAATCCGGACGTGGTGCTCAGCGAAGATCCGCAGATCCACCTCAAGCGTCTGAAACCGCTGCCGGCCGCTGACGAGATTGTGGATAAGTGCATCGAGTGCGGTTTCTGCGAACCGGTCTGCCCATCGAAAGGCCTGACCTTGAGCCCGCGCCAGCGCATCGTCATCTGGCGCGATATCCAGGCGAAAAAACGCGCCGGCGTCGACACCACCGAACTGGAAAAAGCCTACGAGTACCAAGGCATCGACACCTGCGCCGCGACCGGTCTGTGCGCGCAACGCTGCCCTGTAGGCATCAACACCGGCGAACTGGTGAAAAAGCTCCGTGGCCGACACGCCACGCATCAGAAAACCGCTGACTGGATCGAAGGAAATTTCGCCAAGACCCTGCAAGGCGCGCGCTTCACCCTGCATGTCGCCAACGGCGCGCGAATGATGCTCGGCGCACCGCGTCTGGCGAAGTTGTCGGCGACGCTGACGCGCTTGTCCAAAGGCCAGGTGCCGCTGTGGACCAACGCCATGCCACAACCGGAAAAAGCCATTCGCTTCAGCCCGAGCGTGGCCGACGAGCGCCCGCGCGTGGTTTATCTGGCGGCTTGCGTGTCGCGGGTGATGGGCCCGGCGGCGGGTGACAAAGAACAGATGTCGCTGTACGACAAAACGCGTGGTCTGCTGGAAAAGGCCGGTTACCAGGTCGTCTTTCCCGACAATCAGGACAACCTCTGCTGCGGTCAGCCGTTCGCCTCCAAGGGCTACGCCGAACAGGCCGAGCACAAACGTCAGGAGCTGATCAGCGCCCTGCTCCACGCCAGTCGCGGCGGCCTTGACCCGATCTATTGCGACACCAGCCCGTGTACGTTACGGCTGGTTCAGGACATCGGCGAAACACGACTGGATCTGTACGATCCGGTGCGCTTCATCCGTACGCATCTGCTGGATCGTCTGGACTTCACACCCCAGGAAGCGCCGATTGCCGTGCACGTGACCTGCAGCACTCAACACTTGGGCGAAAGCCAGGCGCTGATCGATCTGGCGCGCAAATGCAGCAACACCGTGGTGATTCCTGAAGGCATACATTGCTGCGGATTTGCCGGCGACAAAGGCTTCACCACACCGGAGCTGAACAGCCATTCGCTGCGTACGCTCAAGGACGCCGTGCAGCACTGCAGCGAGGGCATTTCCACCAGCCGCACCTGCGAAATCGGCCTGACCCAGCACGGTGGCATCGACTACCACGGGCTGGTTTATCTGGTGGATCGGGTGACACAGGCCAAAGTCTGCTGAACAAAAATCAGAACCCTTGAGCGAGGCGGTAGTCCACTGCACATGCCCCGGACCATTCGGGGCCTGTTCAACGGTCAGCGAAGTCTGAACCCTCAGTTCAAGGAGATACACATGAACCGCTCTGTAATGTTAGGTCTGTTTGTCACTGCCTCGATGATGGCGTCCACTTCGTTCGCCGCTGAAAAACCCGCCGATTTGTGCGATGCCAATCTGCAGAGAATCGATAGCGCCAAGACTCAATACCAGACGTCACCGGATCTGAATGCGCGCGTCTCGGCCAGTGTCAGCAAAGCCCGCGCCCTGAAAGCACAAGGCAAGATTGACGACTGCCTCGCTGAAACCCAGCAAACCCTGCTGGACATTCAAAACGCTACCGGTGACACCAAAAAATGATTCATGCGCCGACCTCTTACAGGTCGGCTGCATCGGCACCTGGTCGACCGATCTGGCCATTTGACATTCGTTGCAAATAAAACCGAATTCCTGCGCAGCGAAGCGGTCAACCAGACAGGTCCTATACTGACCTCGCTTGTCTTGACCTCGGCATCGCGGCCAGACCGTCCGGCAGCACCGAGCCCCCATCGTTCAAGGAGATACCCATGAAGCATTCTGCAATTGCTGGATTGTTTATCACTGGTGCACTTCTGGCCTCGCCGGTGTTCGCGGCCGACAAAGACCTTTGTGCCGGGAATCTTCAAAGCATCAAAGACTTCGTCACCAGCCAGCCGTCCCTTCCTGAAAGCTCCATGAATAACATCAAGGAAGCACAGGAAAAAGCCACTGCGGCCCAGGCGTCCGGCAACGACAAGGAATGCATCGAGGTTACCAACGGCATCATCAGCAAGATGCAGATCCGTAACCCGACGCGTAACTGATGTCGCGCAGGCCAACCTTCGGGTTGGCCTGCCAAGCGTTTTGACGTACACTGTGCACGCTTGTTGCCCGAACAGATTCACCGGGCAATGAGTTCGGGGCCGTTTAGGATTCGACGCCGGTTGCGAAACTCTAGGTGCATGCCGACTTGGTAACAGAAGTCGTAAATCCACTGTTGCAACTACTTATAGTTGCCAATGACGACCAATACGGTGTTGCTCTCGCTGCTTAATTGCAGCTGACAATGCTCCTGGTACCTTCGGGTCCAGCAATCATCAGGGGATGTCTGTAAACCCGAAATGATTGTCATATAGAACAGAATCGCCGTGCAGTACGTTGTGGACGAAGCGGCTAAAACTTACACAACTCGCCCAAAGCACCCTGCCCGTCGGGTCGCTGAGGGTTAACTTAATAGACACGGCTACGCATGTAGTACCGACAGCGGAGTACTGGCGGACGGGGGTTCAAATCCCCCCGGCTCCACCACTTCATCATCTAAAGACGTCCACGGACGTCTTTTTTTGTGCCTGAAATCCAGTAAATACGGGGGTTTCAGGGCTATTGGGCTCCACAGCGTTTCAGGCAGATCCATTTTGAAATGTATTCCAAGGCGTATTCCAAGCCCACTGACTGATAAATTTCGGAATACATATTGACCGGCGGCGACGGCCTTCAGTTACGAGTCCGAACCAACGGTTCGAGGCCCATCGACCCTCAACGACAGAGCCCGCCCAATGCGGGCTTCATCGCATCTGGTGATTGGTATATTCCCGTCAACAAACACGTCGAGCCCACCGCCCAGCACGATGAATTTTTCTTCACCGCCCCCCGCCCCTCAAACCGATAAAATCCCCCCGCTCATTCAAGAAACTACGGTTCGCCCGCGCTCCTAGCGGGCTTTTTTTCGCATCGGCTTCTCCATATCTTGCCGCTCCCCAGCATATGCGCGACTCTGCCAGCAGATCCCTCGCCAAGGAGCGCTCGATGCCGCTGTTATCCCTGCCCTGCCCGCGCCTCACGCTGGCCATCCTCTCCCCCGATCAAGCCGAGCTCGAAAGCGCGTTCTACCAGCGCAACCTCCGCCACCTGGCCCCGTGGTCACCCATCCGCACCACCGACTATTTCTCCACCGCCAACATCCGCCGTCGCTTGGAGATCCAGGCCAGTGCCTTCGAAGCTGGGTTAGCCATGCATTTCGCGCTGCTGTCGCCGGACGGTCAGCAGATGATTGGGGCGTGCAATTTCAGCGGGATTATTCGTGGGGCGTTTCAGGCGTGTTATTTGGGTTATCACATTGATGAGGCGCATCAGGGGCAAGGTTTGATGAAGGAGGGGCTGGAGGCGGGGATTGGTTATATGTTCGATGTGCAGAATCTGCATCGGATCATGGCCAATTACATTCCGGGCAATGAGTGCAGTGCGCGTTTGCTTGAGCGCTTGGGTTTTGAGCGGGAGGGGTATGCGAAGGCGTATCTGAATATCGCCGGGCGTTGGCAGGACCATGTGCTGACGGCGTTGGTCAATCCCGGGTTCGAGGCGCCGGATCAGCGTTGGTCGCGGCGCCTGGGTTGAGCGCACGAAACCTGTCAGACAAAAATCCTTTCAGCTCTCGGGTTTGCGGCCGATACAGACCTGCTAACACCCTTGCTGGCTCAAAAGAACAACAATCTTCCAGCTTAACTGACGACCAAGAAACCCAACGTTTCTGGAGGATTTGCATGAATAGCTGGTTCGGTAACATCAGCGTGAACATGAAACTCGGCCTGGGCTTCGGCCTGGTGCTGGCCCTGACCTGCATTCTGGCGCTGACCGGCTGGACCAGCCTCGGCGGCCTGATCGACCGCAGCAACTGGATGAGCGACATTACCCAGCTCAACGCTGGCCTGACCAAACTGCGCGTGGTGCGCCTGCAGTACATGCTGACCAATGGCGACGAAACCGCCGCGCAGAATGTGCAGACCACCCTGGAAAGTTTCGCCGCTCAGCAGCAGGCGTTGATCAGCAAATTCAAGAGTCCGGAGAACGTCAAACTGCTCAAGCAGCAAGCCGCGACCATCGCTGAATACCAGACCTCGCTGAACAAAATGCGCAACGCCTATCGCACCGGCAACAGCGCGCGCGACACCATGAGCGTCAACGCCCAGAACGCCTACAACCTGATCGAATCGATCAGCCAGCGCGTGCAGCAGTCGGAGTTGAGCGATCAGCGTTTCGAGCAGTTCCAGGCGGTTACTGCGGCCAAGGAAGCGTTCATCCTCGCGCGCTATGAAGTGCGTGGTTACACCGCGACCAGCAACGCCGAGACCGAGCAGAAAGCCGTCGGCCAGATCGACGCGGCCATCGCCAGCCTCAAACCGCTGAATGCGCAATTTGCCGCGACTCAGCAGGATGCCTTGCGCCAATTGGAAACCGCGCTGACCAGCTATCGCAGCGCGTTGATGGCGTACAAGAACGCCAACACCGAGGCCGTGCAGGCGCGTAAGGAAATGACCGATCAGGGCACCACCATCGTCGCCCTGAGCGAGCAGCTGTACCAGATCCAGCTCGATCGCCGTGATGCTGAAAGCGCTCAGGCGCGCACCTTTCAGTTGATCAGCACGTTGCTGGCGCTGCTGGTTGGCGTGATTGCTGCCGTAATCATCACCCGTCAGATCACCCGGCCGTTGCAGGAAACCCTGGCCGTGGTTGAGCGCATCGCCAGCGGCGACCTGACCCAGAATGTCACCGTTACCCGTCGCGATGAACTCGGCGTGTTGCAGCAAGGCATTGCGCGCATGGGCGTGACCCTGCGTGATTTGATCAGTGGCATCCGCGACGGCGTCACTCAGATCGCCAGCGCCGCTGAAGAGTTGTCGGCCGTGACCGAGCAGACCAGCGCCGGTGTGAACAGCCAGAAAGTCGAGACCGATCAGGTCGCCACGGCCATGCACGAAATGACTGCCACGGTGCAGGAAGTTGCGCGCAATGCCGAGGAAGCGTCGCAAGCCGCTGCCGCTGCGGACGGCGAAGCCCGTGAAGGCGACAAGGTTGTGAATGAAGCGATTGCGCAGATCGAGCGTCTGGCCAGCGAAGTGGTGCGCTCGACCGAAGCGATGAGCGTGCTGCAACAGGAAAGCGACAAGATTGGCAGCGTGATGGACGTGATCAAGGCTGTTGCCGAACAGACCAACCTGCTCGCGCTCAACGCCGCGATCGAGGCGGCACGTGCCGGTGAAGCCGGGCGTGGTTTTGCCGTGGTGGCCGATGAGGTGCGCGGTTTGGCTCAACGCACGCAGAAATCCACCGAGGAAATCGAAGGTCTGGTCGCCGGTCTGCAGAACGGCACCCAGCAGGTTTCTGCAGTGATGAACAACAGCCGCGCGCTAACCGACAGCAGCGTCGCCCTGACGCGCAAGGCCGGCGCCTCGCTGGAAAACATCACCCGCACGGTGTCGAACATCCAGTCGATGAACCAGCAGATCGCCGCCGCTGCCGAACAGCAAAGCGCCGTGGCCGAAGAGATCAGCCGCAGCATCATCAACGTCCGTGACGTGTCCGAACAGACGGCCGCAGCGAGTGATGAGACGGCAGCGTCGAGTGTTGAACTGGCGCGGTTGGGTGGTCAGTTGCAGCAGATGGTCAGCCACTTCCGCGTATGACGTTCGTTTTGCGCTGAGGCTGAAACCGAATCGCGGGCAAGCCCGCTCCCACAGGTTTTCGTGGTCGAGCACTGTTGATGTGTTCACCTCGATAACTGTGGG
Organism: Pseudomonas iranensis; assembly: GCF_014268585.2. Taxonomy (NCBI): domain Bacteria; kingdom Pseudomonadati; phylum Pseudomonadota; class Gammaproteobacteria; order Pseudomonadales; family Pseudomonadaceae; genus Pseudomonas; species Pseudomonas iranensis. The sequence goes on along the minus strand of NZ_CP077092.1, from coordinate 1,057,516 downwards.
AGCGGGCTTGCCCGCGATGGCGGTGGGTCAGGTCAGCCTAACCAACGTCGCCTGACACTGCGCCTTCGCGAGCAGGCTCGCTCCCACATTGGATTTGTGTGGCTCGCTGGATTTTGAGCACACCGCAATACCCCTGTGGGAGCGGGCTTGCCCGCGATGGCGGTGGGTCAGTCAAATCAACATTGCCTGACACTGCGCCTTCGCGAGTTGGCTCGCTCCCACATTGGATTTGTGTGGCTCGCTGGATTTTGAGCACACCGCAATACCCCTGTGGGAGCGGGCCTGCTCGCGATTGCGGTGGGTCAGTCAAATCAACATTGCCTGACACTGCGCATTCGCGAGCAGGCTCGCTCCCACATTTGGATTTGTGTGGCTCGCTGGATTTTGAGCACACCGCAATACCCCTGTGGGAGCGGGCTTGCCCGCGATGGCGGTGGGTCAATCAAATCAAAGTTGCCTGACACTGCGCCTTCGCGAGCAAGCTCGCTCCCACATTTGGATTTGTGTGACTCACCGGATTTTGAGCACACCGCAAAACCTTGTGGGAGCGAGCCTGCTCGCGAATGCGGTTTGAATGACAGAGCAGATTTTCAGACCTGCCACGGATCGATCACTTCAATCCCGGAAAACTCGAAATCCCGGACATTACGTGTAGCAATCGCGGCTCCACGATTTCGGCTGATCGCTGCGATTTGCGCATCGGCCATCGCAATCCCCCGCCCCTTCGCCTCTGCATCGGCTACCAGCGTCGCGTACTCGACGGCTGCGTGGGCATCAAACGGCAAAATCCGCCCGACAAAATCCTCTTCAAACATTGCCAAAGCGTGGGCCTGGAGTTTTTGTTTGCGCTTGCCGGAAGGTAATCGAGCGATGCCGTGCAGTATCTCCGCCACGGTGATTGCGCTGATGGCCAGGTCCATGGCTGGTTGCGCATCCACCCAAGCCAACACTTGAGCCTCGGGTTCGATGCGCATGAATTCGGATAGAACGTTGGTATCGAGCACTATCATTCAGAAAAATCCACCCCGAGCGGTTTTTCTGCACGCGCAGGCAGATCAAGCTCGGCTCCGCCCTCGGCGCTGAAACGCTGGTGAATCCGACTGCCGAGCCCTCCGGCACGATCAACCGTGGTGAGCGCTCGGCCCAGAATCAGCCGAGCCTCTTCTTCCATGGAATGTCCGTTGTGTGCAGCGGTAATGCGCAACTGCTCCTTGAGCTTCTCGTCAAGGTTTCGAATGGTGATGCTAGCCATGTCGCCCTCCTGCAATCAATGAAATCATTGATTGCAGACTAGCATATTCAGGTTTGATTGGAGTCAGGCCCGCCGAGCGGCATCGTCGGCACTGGCACACCGCAATACCCCTGTGGGAGCGAGCCTGCTCGCGAAAGCGGTGGATCATTCAGATCATCATTGACTGACACTCCGCCTTCGCGAGCAGGCTCGCTCCCACAGGGGTCTATGGTGTCGGACTATTCGGGATACCCGGTGATCCTGCGGATGCTTTGATACAGCGGTTTGAGCTGCCGGTACATACGCAAATACACCTCTCTGTACAACTGCTCATAAACCTTCTGCGCCTCAGGCTGCGGTGTGAAAACCGCTCCAACCCGAGTCATCGCCGCAATGGCCGATGGGAAATCCCTGTGCAACCCCAACCCCACCGCACAGCAAATCGCCGCCCCCAACCCGGACGCTTCATACACATGCGGGCGTTCTGCCGGCAGGCCGAAGATGTTGGCGGTCAGTTGCATGGCGGCGTCGCTTTGTGAGCCGCCGCCGGCGACGCGCAGGCGCTGGATCGACACTTTTGAGCGCCGTTCGATGTTCTCCATGCCCTGGCGCAGCGCGTAGGCCAGGCCTTCGAGAATCGCCCGGTAGATGTGCGCGCGGGTGTGTACGTCGCCGAAGCCGATCATCGCGCCCTTGGCTTCCACGCCCGGTTCGCGGATGCCCGGTGACCAGTAGGGTTGCAGCATCAAACCCATCGAACCCGGGGGCACTTCGTTGACCAGTGCATCGAACAGTTGCTCCGGCTCGATGCCCTGCTCTTTTGCCTGCTGCATCTCTCGCAGGCCGAATTCGTTCTTGAACCAGCTGACCATCCAGTAGCCGCGATAGATCATCACTTCGCAGTTGTACTGATCGGGCACGGCCGAGGGGTACGGCGGGATCAGCGGGACGATTTCCAGGTAGCGCGAGCGGGTGCTGGTGATGGTCGCGGTGGTGCCGTAGGACAGGCACACGGTGCGCGCATCGACCACGCCGGAGCCGATCACTTCGCAGGCCTTGTCCGCGCCCGCCGCGATCAGCGGCAGGCCTTCGGGAATGCCTGTGTGCCGAGCGGCTTCGGCGCTGATGTAGCCGAGGGTTTCGCCGGGTTTGTGCAGGGTCGGCAACTGCTCGGGGCGCACTGCCAGTGCCTGCCATTTCCAGTCGCGCGGCGCCGCCCATTTCAGCCGTTTGAAGTCGAAGGGCAGATAGCCGACGCAACAGCCGATGGAGTCGACGAAGCGCCCGCACAAGCGATGAGTCAGAAAGCCCGAGAGCAGCAAAAACTTGTCGGTCGCCGCCCATACTTCGGGCTGATGCCGTGCGATCCAGTTGGCCTCGGCCTGGGCGCGGAAATAATCCACCGTCGCTTGGGCGCCGACCAGTTTGAACAGCCAGCCCCACGGCCCTTTGATGCCGCCCTCGACCTCGGCCTGACGTTGATCGAGCCAGACAATCGCCGGGCGCAGCGGTTTGCCCTTGGCGTCGACATTGATCACGGTGCCGCGCTGGGTAGTCAGCGACACGCCGGCAATCTGCGCACGGTCGATGCCGGTTTGCTGCCAGAGTTGCTGGCAGGCCTCGCCGAGTTTCGCCCAGTAATACTCCGGTTCCTGCTCAGCCCAACCGGGTTGCGTCGAGTAGTACGCCTGCAGATCGACTTTGCCTTTGCCGAGCAGATTGCCCTGCTGATCGAAGAGCAACGCGCGCACGCTCTGGGTGCCGTTGTCGATCGCTAACAGGTATTTCATGGCGTGATCTCCGGCAAGCCGTGATCGCGCAGCCACAGCAAACGGTAACGCTGGATTTCCGCTAGCCAGCGCTCATCGTCCCAGGCCAATCGTAGCTGGCAGAGCGTGCGAATTGCAGGCAGATAATCTTCACCACCGCGCGGCAGCAACAGGCCCAAACGGGTGCGGCGCAGCAGCAAATCATCCAGGCGCAGAATCATTTCCGCCTCGCAGGCGAACGCCAGTTCTGCCCACAACGTATCGCTGGCGCCAACCGTTTCCAGACCGAGTTCGCCGAGCAATTGCGCCAGCCTAGGCAGGTCTCGACCGTGACGTCCGGCCAAGCGTCGCCATTGACTGGCGCTCAGTCCCGCAATTGTCAGCGGCGGCACAGCGGCAAACACGGGCGCGCCGTCATCGACAAAAGAGCGCCCGAGCATCGCCGCACACGCCTTGAGCACTTCGATCGCTTGCGGGCGAAACGTGGTCAGTTTGCCGCCGGCCAACGTCACGCAACCGGGCTCCTGCCACAGCACATGTTCGCGGGTTTCGTTGGACGGTTTGTCCTGCTGCGCACCCGTCGCGCGGCCCACCACCGGACGCACGCCTGACCAGGTCGACAGCACGTCGTCGACGCCCACTTCGGCGCCGGGAAATTGCTGCTGGCACGCGGCGAGCAGATAGTCGAGTTCGTCGCTGGAAATGCGCGCACTGTGGTCGAGGTCTTCGCGGTGATCGAGGTCCGTGGTGCCGACCACCGTCGCGCCTTCCCACGGAAAGACAAACACTGGGCGCCGATCATGCGCATGCAGAAAGGTGAACGCCTGCGCCACCGGCAAGCGCCAGCCCGGCAGTAACAGATGACTGCCGCGCAACGGGCGCAATTGTTTGACAGCTTCAGCGGGACGCAAGCGCTCAGCCCACGCGCCTGTGGCCACAGCCAACACAGCGGAGCGCAATTGCAACGTCGCGCCGCCCTCGCCATCTTCGACCTGAACCCCGCACATCCGCCCGCCTTCACGCAGCAGTTGCGTGACGCGCACACCGCTGACAATCACCGCGCCGTCAGCCCGGGCCTCGCGCAGTACGCGCATCACCAGCCGCGCGTCATCAGTCAGCGCATCGACAAAACAGCTGCCGCCGAGCAGGCCGTTTTCCTTCACCCCCGGCGCAAGAAAACGCAGTTGCTCGGCGTCATGAAAAGCATGGTTGCGCCGCCCCGCCAGCGCGTCGTACACCGAGAGCAGGCCGCCCATGACGCGCGGCCCGGGAAAGCCGCCGCGATAGTGCGGCATCATGAAACTCATCGGCTCGACCAGCCCCGGCGCCTCGTCGAGCAGGCGCTGACGCTCGCGCACCGAATCGCGGGTCAGGCGCCACTGGCCCTTGGCGATGTACCGCAAACCGCCGTGGACCATTTTCGATGATCGGCTGGAGGTGCCCCAGGCGAAATCGCGCTGCTCCAGCAGCAGACAGCGCCAGCCCCGCCGCGCCGCTTCGCGGACGATCCCGGCGCCGCTGATGCCGCCGCCGATGACGATCAGGTCCCAGGTTTCATCCGCCAGCGTCGGCAGAATCTGCTCGCGCCACTGCGCATTCCAGTTCGCCGTCATGGCCGCGACTCTGGCAATAACGTGCCCGGATTGAGGCGCCCTTCCGGGTCGAAATGTTCGCTCAGCGCCTGCAACGTCTGCATCGCCAGCGGGCCTTTTTCCCGCAGCAGATACGGCGCGTGATCCTTGCCGACGCCATGCTGATGACTGATGGTGCCGTGATTGTCGACGATGGTCTGGCTGGCCGCGTGTTTGAGCATCCGCCAGCGCGCCAGCGTCGCGGCGTAGTCCGCTGCCGGGCGAAACACGTAGGTGGTGTAAATGCTCGAGCCTTCGCCGTAAACGTGCGAGAGATGAGTGAACACATGCACCCGCTCGCCCTCGGCGGCCAAGGCGTCGCGCAGGCTGTTTTCGATGAGGCTGAGCAAGTGATCGACGTTGCTCCAGTCGGTGGCGGTTTCGAGGGTGTCGACCACGTAACCGGCGTTCCACAGGTTCTCGCGCAGGTAGGGAAAGCGGAAGCGGTTCTGCGCCCACTTCTTGCCCAGCAGGGTGCCGGTGAACACGCCGCCGAAGGCTTTCAGATGCTGGCGCGCGTGTTTCAGTGACAGTGCGTTTTGCTGGCGATTGCCGGTGACACCGAAGGTCAACAGGCATTTGCCGTCGCCGGCGCCGCGCAGCTTGAGGTACTTTTCCAGCCAGGCGATCTGTTGCGGATGGCCGGCCAGCGCCAGTTGCGTTTCGGTTTCCACCGCGTTGGACAGGCGCAGCATCGACAGCGGTACGCGCGCCTGCGCCAGTTGCCGGATCGCTTGCAGCGCCTGCGGCCAGTCGGGCAGAAACACGCCGTAGAAACGCTCGTCCGCCGGCAACGCACTGACCCGCACTTTGACTTCGGAAATGATCCCGAAACGGCCCTCGCAACCGAGCACCATTTCACGCAGATCGGGACCTGCCGCCGACGCGGGAAAGGTTGGAATCTGCAGAGGCCCGGCGAATGTTTCCAGGGTGCCGCCGGCAAACAATTGCTCGATCCGCCCGTAGCGCAACGACTGCTGCCCACTGGATCGGCTCGCAACCCATCCGCCCAGGGTCGACAGCTCCCACGACTGCGGAAAATGCCCCAGCGTGTAGCCGCGCGCGCGCAATTGGCTTTCCACTTGCGGCCCGCTGGCGCCGGGGCCGAATGTCGCCAACAGGCTCTGTTCGTCGAGGTCGGTCAGGCGATTCATCCGCGCCAGCGACACCGTCAGCACCGGGCGCGCGGAGTTTGGCGGATTGATGTGCCCGGCCACCGATGTGCCGCCGCCATAGGGAATCAGACAGAGGTCCTGATCATGGGCGAGCGCCAGCAATTGGCGGATCTGTTCGGCCGTTTCAGGAAACGCCACGGCATCGGGATAAGTCCCCAACGCGCCTTCTCGCAACGCCAGCCAGTCCGGCAGGCTCTGGCCGCGCGCATGCAGCAAGCGATCGTGAGTATCGACGCTGTACAAGCGATGCGGCACCAGGCGCGAGGTCGGCACTTGCGCCAACGCCGCTGCCAATGTCGCATCGGGCAATGCCCGGCCAGCGCCCAAGCGTTCGTGGAGAAATGTCGTGCCCTGGGCCGGCAGTTCAACCACCGTGCCTGCCTCTCCCCAGCCGTTCCAGCGTCGCATGCGTGTGTCCTTTTTCTGCCGTTGGATCAAGCTTGCATACTAGTCAGCGCTGGAGATCTGTCACGGTCGCATCCGGCCAGAACCTGTAGCGAATGGCGCCAAACGTCCGGGCATTTACTTTCGCCGGGCAATCCACTTACCTTGCGCCATTCATTCGCTCACGCGCCGTCGATCAAAGGACCGCGACCATGCCATCGCTCGGCTTCACTTCCGTTCCGCCGCTGCTCAAATACCTGCGTCACGCCGAACAGTTGGGCATGGCCATCGAGCCTGCGTTGGCGGCGGCCGGGTTGCAGGCGCAGCAGTTGAGCGACAACACCTTGCGCCTGCCGGGTGAGGTTCACGAGCGCTTGCTGGATTATTTCTGCGAGCACTCGGGCGATGGGTTGTTCGGGCTGCATGCGGCGAATTTCGTCCTGCCCAATTCGTGGAGCGTGCTCGGTTACATCACCATGAATTGCGCGACGCTGGGCGATGCCATGAGCCGGATCATGCCGTTCGAAAAACTCGTCGGCGACATGGGCGTCAGCCGCGCTGAGGTGCAGGGCGAGCACGTGCATCTGATCTGGACCTGCCGCTACCAGCGGCCACGGATTCGTCGGCATCTGGTGGAAAACGTGCTCGGTTCGTGGCTGCACTACGCGCGCTGGATCGCCGACACGCAGCTGTCACCGGCCTGCGTGTGGCTGGAGCATGCGCGGCCGGATGAGGTCACGCAGTCCGCGTACGAGGCATTCTTCGGTTGCCCGGTGCGGTTCGATCAGGCGTATTCGGCGCTGGTGGTGCCGCTGACATATTTGCAGTTGCCGCTGCGCCAGGCCGATGCGCAATTGCTGCGAACCCTGGAAGAACACGCGATGGGTTTGCTGGCGACGCTGGGGGATGCGTCACTCGGGGAGCAGGTGAAAAACATCCTGCGCGGTTTGCTCAAGGAGGGCTTGCCGCGCAAGGAGCAAGTGGCGGAGCAGCTCGGCGTTTCGGTGCGCACGTTGCAGCGGCAGTTGCAGCAGGTTGGGACGTCGTATCAGCAGATTCTTGATGAGCTGCGTCAGGAACTGGCCGAGCATTATTTGCTCAACAGTACGTTGCCGATTCAGGACATTGCGCAGTATCTGGGCTTCACCGAACCGCGCTCGTTTCATCGCACCTTCAAGAGCTGGCGCGGGATGCCGCCGGGGGAGTTTCGGTTGCGGAATCGGCGGTGATGCTGATGGCCCTATCGCTGGCAAGCCAGCTCCCACAGGTTCGGTGCAAGCCACAGATATAGTGATCAACTCGGACACTGTGGGAGCTGGCTTGCCAGCGATGGCGTCATCGGCAGCGCCGTAAATGTCCGCCTGATAATTCGCGCAATAAACACGACGCCCTTCAACTGTTTAAAACCGCCAGACATTCCGCGAAACCACCCACAATTCCTTGCGCCGCTGCCTACGCCTGCGCCAGAATCCGCCGGCTTGTGCGCCTTGGGGCCTGCCGGTAACTTGATTCGGTCACTGATTTCTCAGTGATCGAGCTTAGCGGCTCGGACAGCATTCCGGTTGTACAAGTCCAATCCGGTCAGGCTCACGCCTGCACTCGATGGTGGCTGTGCGCATGGCATCTTCGGATGCACCGGGTTGAATGCTTACCGGTCCGCTAACTTGCGCACAGCTGCCTCCCTTTGCTTAGCGGCGAAACGGATGCAGCTTCATAAGAGGCAAGCATTCATGTTCAAAGTAACCCCAAACCCGCCACCCACAGACCCGGCATCCCCCTACGAATCCGCCGACTCGAAGAAATTCCACGAAGCCGCCGATCGCGCCCTCGACCATTACCTCGGCCCATCCAGCGCCGAATTCATGGCCCCGCCCTACAAATCCAACACGCTGTACATGGCCAATCCCGACGCCGACAACGAATCGCTACTGGCCGACGCCTGCGAAACGTTGGGGTCGGCGACGGTGATGCTCAACGATCAGGCGGGGCTGGTGAACGGCTCGCAGCGCAAGACGTTGCAGGGCATTGCGCAGATTGTGATGGTCGCGGAGATGGCGGTGAATCGGGTGCTGGATCGGTTGGTGCCGACTGATTGAGGGTTTTTGAGGAATTTGGTGTGGGCTGGTTTTGTGGGGGGGCAGGGGTTGCCCCTCACCCCAGCCCTCTCCCAAGGGAGAGGGAGCCGACCCGGTTGTCTTGCGCTGTCCGTCGACCTGAAAGACCGAGTCGATCATGGATTCGACGCCATGCATTCAATTCGATTATGGATTCAGCACAGCCCATTCAGGTCGGCGTAACTACCGAGCATCCCCCAATCGGTCCCCTCTCCCAGAGGGAGAGGGGGCCGACCCGGTTGGCTTGCGCTGTCCGTCGACCTGAAAGACCAAGTCGATTATGGATTCGACGCCATGCATTCAATTCGATTATGGATTCAGCACAGCACATTCAGGTCGGCGTAACTCCCGAGCATCCCCCAATCGGTCCCCTCTCCCCCAGGGAGAGGGTTAGGGTGAGGGGCTTTTGATCTCAGGCGCCAAGCTCAAAGACTGATCGCATTGGTAAACACCAACCGATTGCCAAACGGATCGGCAATGGTCATGTCCTGGCTGCCCCACGGCATCGCCTGAATCTGCGGGTGCGAGAACGTGTAATCCTTGGCCATCAACTGCTGCTGAAACGCCTCCAGCTCATCGGTCTCGATACGCAGCGCCGAGCCTGGGCACGCATCGCCGTGATGCTCGGACAGATGCAGCACACACTCACCGCGCGACACCTGCAGATACAGCGGAAAATTCGCTTCGAAGCGATGCTGCCAGTCGATCTTGAAGCCGAGAAAATCGACGTAGAACTCGACAGCCTTGGCCTCATCGAAGATCCGCAGGATCGGGGTGGTTTTGCCGAAGCTCATGGGGTACTCCCTGACTGATTGGCCCCACAGTGTAGACGGGGAGGATGTCAGCAAATCGGCTTGTGGATGGCTTTCTTTAATCTCATAGTGCCATCACTATAGAAAATCAAAAGATCGCAGCCTTCGGCAGCTCCTACATTGGAATGCGATCTCCTGTAGGAGCTGCCGCAGGCTGCGATCTTTTGGCGCCATCACCATCAATGAAATCCTTCGCGCAAATCACCTTCGCGTGCCAGAAACCGCCCTGCCCTGCCCCCATTCGCCTGTCCGTCGCAATAACTCAACACGCCGTTGACCCAAACCCCGTGAATCCCCTGCGCCGCCCGCTGCGGATCGTTGAAATCGGCCACGTCACGCACGGTCGCCGGATCGAACAACACCAGATCCGCCCAATGTCCTTCACGAATCTCGCCCCTTTCCTGCAAGCCAAAACGCGCCGCCGACAGGCCGGTCATCTTGTGCACGGCGGTGTGCAGTGGAAACAACCCGACGTCGCGACTGAAATGGCCCAGCACCCGTGGGAAAGCGCCCCACAGGCGCGGATGCGGGAACGGGTCTTCGGGCAGTCCGTCAGAACCGACCATCGAAAGCGGATGAGCGAGGATTCTTCTGACATCGGCCTCGTCCATGCCGTAGTACACCGCGCCGGCCGGTTGCAGACGTTTCGCGGTTTCTTCCAGCGACAGGTTCCATTCGCCAGCGATGTCGATCAGGTCGCGCCCGCTGACTTCCGGATGCGGCGTCGACCAGGTGATGGTGATGCGGTGGGCATCGGTGACCTGCTTCAAATCCAGCGTCGAGGAACTCGCCGCGTACGGGTAGCAATCGCAGCCGACCGGATGGGTTTTCGCTGCTTCCTCCAACGCTGCGAGTAATTGCGGACTGCGCCCCCAATTACCCACGCCGGCGCATTTGAGGTGGGAAATGATCACCGGTGATTGCGCGTGGCGGCCGATCTGAAAGGCTTCGTCCATCGCCTCCAACACCGGGGCGAATTCGCTGCGCAAATGGGTGGTGTACACCGCGCCGAACGCCGTCAGTTCTTCGGTCAGTTGCATGACTTCATCGGTGGACGCGTTGAAGGCGCTGGCGTAGGCCAGGCCTGTGGATAAACCCAACGCGCCAGCCTCGAGACTGTCGCGCAACTGCTCGCGCATGGCGGCGATTTCGCCGGGCGTTGCAGTGCGGAACAAGTCGTCGAGGTGATTGCTGCGCAGCGCGGTGTGGCCGACCAGTGCGGCGACGTTCAACGTGGGGTTGGCCGCTTCGACGGCGGCGCGGTAGTCGCTGAAGCGCGGATAGACGAACGCCGCTGCGCTGCCGAGCAGGTTCATCGGATCGGGTGGATTGCCCTTCAAAGTGACCGGCGAAGCGCTGATGCCGCAGTTGCCAACAATCACCGTGGTCACGCCCTGGCTGAGCTTGGGCAGCATCTCGGGTTGGCGGATGACCACGGTGTCGTCGTGGGTGTGCACGTCGATGAAACCCGGCGCCAGCACCCGGCCGGCGGCGTCGATTTCTTCGCTGGCGCGGGCGTCAGGCAAATCGCCGATGCGCTCGATGCGGCCATTGAGAATCGCCACGTCTGCGCGGTAGCCCGGCGTGTTGCTGCCGTCGATGACCAGCGCGTTGCGGATCAGGGTGTCGTACTGCATGTCAGTCTCCCAGCGGCAGGTGATCGTCGCCGCCACGGTATTCGTCGAGGGCGAGTTTGATGCGCCGCAGACGTTCTTGATTGTCTTCAGGGCTGGCCAGCGCCAGCTCGGTGGCGAGCACGTCGATGGCCAGCAGCATGCCGTAGCGCGCCGCCGTCGGTTTGTAGATGAACGAGGTTTCCGCGCCTTGCAGCGGCAGGACGACGTCGGCCAGCTCGGCCAACGGTGAATCGCCGCGAGTGATGACGAGAATGCGCGCGCCGTAATTGCGCGCCAGCTCCACGGTTTCCAAAAGCTCCGGGGTGATGCCGGTCAGCGAGCAGACGATCAGCACTTGCTCGGCGTTCAAACTGGCAGCGGTGACGCGCATCATCACCGCGTCGTGGCACACCGCGATCGGATAACCGAGGCGCACCAGACGCACCTGCAATTCATCGCTGCACAGGGTCGAGCAACCGCCCATACCGAACGCGTGAATCATTCGCGCCTGGCTGAGCAATTTCACTGCGTCGGCGAAGCGCGATTCGTCGAAACCGGCCAGATGCTGGCGCAGCGTGGCTTCGATGTCGCCGACGATCTGCCCGTAGAACGCCGACTGCTCAGGCGTGCGCGCCGGGTCGAGAAACCGGCTGCCAACGCCGCTGGCCTGGGCCAGTTGCAGACGTAGATCGCGCAAGTCGCGGCAGCCGACCGTGCGGGCAAAGCGCGACAGCGTGGCGGTGCTGACCTCGGCGCGTTGTGCGAGGTCTTCGAGGCTGGCGCTGGCGGCAAAGCCGACATCGTCGAGCATCAACCGCGCAATGCGCCCCTCGCCGGCGCTGAAGGAATCCTGGCGGGCGCGGATCTGGTAGAGGATGTCCATGGGCGGCGGGCTCCGGTTACAGCAGGTAGGAAAGGCCGACGGTCAGCGCGAAAGCGACCAGCGAGATCAGCGTCTCGAGCACGGTCCAGGTCTTGAACGTCTGCGCGACCGTCATGTTGAAGTATTCCTTGATCAACCAGAAGCCGCCGTCGTTGACGTGGGAAAAGATAACCGAGCCTGCGCCGGTCGCCAGCACCAAAAGCTCAGGGTGTGGATAACCCAGACCGATGGCCACCGGCGCGACAACGCCTGATGCAGTGGTCATCGCCACCGTCGCCGAACCGGTGGCGACACGCATCAGCGCGGCGAACAACCAGCCCATGATCAGTGGCGACAAATGAAATTCATGGGCGAGGCTGACGATCTGATCGGTGACGCCGGCATCCACCAGAATCCGGTTCAAGCCGCCACCCGCGCCGACCAGCAAGGTGATGCTGGCGGTGGGCGCGAGGCATTCGTTGGTGAACTTGAGGATCGATTCGCGGTTGAAGCCTTGGGCAATCCCTAGCGTCCAGAAGCTCAGCAAAGTCGCCAGCAACAGCGCGATCACCGAGTTGCCAATGAACAGCAGGAACTGGTTGAACGCGCTGCCGGGGGTGGAAATCAGGTTAGCCCAGCCGCCGATCAACATCAGCACCACCGGCAGCAGAATGGTCGCCATCGTAATGCCGAAACCCGGCAATTTGTCGCGCGGCTCGCGCTCGAGAAATTGCTTTTCCAGCGGATTGTCCGCCGGCAATTGAATGCGCGGCACGATGAATTTCGCGTACAGCGGGCCGGCGATGATTGCGGTCGGAATGCCGATCGCGATCGCGTACAGCAAGGTCTGCCCGACCGAGGCCTGATAGGCCTGCACCGCGAGCATCGCCGCCGGGTGCGGCGGCACCAGCGCATGCACCACCGAAAGGCCGGCGACCATCGGCAGCCCGACCATCAGAATCGACACACCAACGCGGCGCGCCACGGTGAAAGCGATCGGCACCAGCAAGACGAAACCGACTTCAAAGAACAGCGGCAAGCCGACCAGAAACGCGATGCAGACCATCGCCCAATGCGCGTTCTTCTCACCGAATTTCTCGATCAGCGTGCGCGCCATCTGCTCGGCACCGCCGGACTCGGCCATCATCTTGCCGAGCATCGTCCCCAACGCCACCACCAGCGCAATATGCCCCAACGTCTTGCCGACACCCGCCTCATACGCACCGACCACAGCCGACGGCGGCATCCCGGCCACCAGCGCCAGGCCCAGTGAAATCAGGGTGATGACAATGAACGGATTGAGCCGGTAACGGGCGATCAACACGATCAGCGCGATGATGGCCACAGCGGCGTAGACCAGCAGCCAATGGCCGAGGGAAGGCGTCATGCGGTACTCCTCGAAAGGGTCACGTTCGAATGGGTTGTGAAACTCATAAATCATTTCGAGATCGAGATTTCAAACCACATGAAAGTAATTTTCGTGGAGAGACAAGAGGTGTCGCTGGTGGGTATGGGGTGTCGTGATTAATGAAAATCGGGGGGCGGGATTTTCATGGCATTTCAAATCTCCACTTAACTCTGTGGGAGCGAGCCTGCTCGCGAAGACCGCTTCACATTCACCATCTTCATTGACTGACCCACCGCTTTCGCGAGCAGGCTCGCTCCCACAGTTTTGATCGCACCCTTCCAGGCAGAACGCTGTCGACCTCTTGAACCGAGTATGTCGACGCTTCGAACGAGCGCTATACTCGCTCAAGGTAATTACCCGGGATTACGCCATGGCCATCGTACGTCGCAACCGAAAAAAATTGACCCAGGACGCCCTGATCCGCTCAATCGCCAGCTCCACAGCGATCGAGACCGGCCAAAGTGTCGATATGATCGAACGCAAGCTCAAGGCCAAATCCGGCAAATTCCAACACCTCGCATTGGCCAGGTAGGCTTCTCTCAAGCCCACAGCGCTCGCCGGACCCAATATTCCATTGGCTGGTAGTTGCAGTTGAGGCCTTGATTTATCGCAGCGAAGTAAGCCTCTTTGTTTCGCTCCCAACAGCTGTAATCCAGCGGAACATAGCCCGCCTGCACCGCCATCACGTCTGCAAGTAATCTGGACAACCGTCCATTACCCTCCCGGAATGGATGAATCAAAATGAATTCCACATGCGTTACGGCGATGGCGTGAATGAGGTTCTCATCAAGATCAGCTTTGCACGGGGTGAATTCAGCAAGGCATTCCTTCTCAAACCCCTCTAACAAGCGCGGAATCTGTGGGGCCGCAGCAAAGAAAAAACCATCTTTGCCAAGGTTGACCGCCCGTATTTCACCCGCCCAAGGATAGATATTGCCCAGCCAGTACCGATGCCAATCCCTCAAGTCCTGAACAGTAATTGACCGTGCCGGTAAACGCTCGATCAGAACCTGCTGGTAAAGTTTTTCCAGCAGAGTCAGCTCGGCATCATCCATCTCTTCAGGATCACTGATTCCCAGCTTGTTGCTCAGTACCTGCTCATCCGAGCCGGCCTGAAAACTGCCCTGTGCCCCCTCTGCCTCGTAACGATCAACCATTCCCGAACCTGCCGACCTGTCGATTATTCAAGGCACCTTAAGCCGGGTGACATGCGAGCGCAAAGGCAGAAATACAAACGGCCACCCAAAGACGGCCGTTCATTTGATCGATAGCAAAGCCCGACGGGGCTCAATGACCCATCACACCATTTCGTTACGAATCCATTCCACCACCGAGGTGCGCTTCGGCGTCCAGCCCAGCAGTTCGCGGGCGTGTTTGCCGCGTACGCGGCTGTTGGAGCCGAGGCCGTAGTTGGCCATTTCATAGCCCCATTCGGCTTCGGCGTCTTGCAGTGGCCAGTCTTGCGGCTGGCCCAGATCGAGAGCCTCGGCCATGGCGTTGGTCATGTCGATGAACGAGGCTTCACCGCTCTCGACGAAGTAGAAAGTGCCGGGCACGTTTTTGGTCAGCGCCAGCTGATACAGGGCGACGACGTCTTCGATGTGCACGTTGGACCAGATGTTCTGCCCTGTTCCGACGTGGCGAACGACGCCGCTTTTGCGCGCCTGTTTCAGCAGTCGCGGCAGTTGCACGCTGTCGCGGTTGACGCCCAGGCTGTGGCCGTAGATCAGCGTGTTGCAGATCACCGCCGAGTTCACGCCATCCTGCGCCGCCGCGAGCACGAGGTTGTCGATGGCTACGCGATCGGCCTTGTCGACAGTCGGCTCCGGCAGGTTGTCCTCGTAGTAAATGTCATCGCTGGATTTGCCGCCGGAGGCATCGCCGACAATGCTCGAACCGCTGGTGTGCAGAAAGACCTTGTTCGAGCCGCGCAAAGCGTCGAGTAACGCTTCCACCGCACCCCGATGGTCGCTGCTGGCAGCGTTGATGACGGCATCGGCAGCACGCGCCTGTTGCGCCAGCAATTGGCTGTCATCGAGGGTGCCGATTACCGCGTTCATGCCCAATGCTTTCAGCTCATCAGCCTGCTCCGCGCTGCGCACCAGGCCGGTGACGTTGTGCCCGGCCTGCACCAGGCCGGTGGCGATGGAACCGCCGATAAAACCGGCCGCGCCGGTGACGAATACGTTCATGGAGAAACTCCCTGCGTGAATAAGTGATGCAGCGAGTATCGGCCGATGATCCCCGGCGAAAAACCCGCTCTCGGCCAATTCACTCTTGCGCAGGGATCACGAATCAGTCTTTGAATTCGGCGCTGGCGTAGGCGGCGAGTTTGCTCTGGATAAAGTCGAGGAAGCACTGGATGCGCAACGCCAGTTGCGAGTTGCGGTAGTACACGGCGTTGATCGGCTGGCGGTAGCCGCTGTTGAATTCGCCGAGCAGGACTTTCAGGCGTCCGGCGCGGATGTCGTCGATGGTCATGAAGTGCGACAGGCAGGCGATGCCTTGCCCCTCCAGCGCCAGATGACGCACGGTCTCGCCGCTGGAAGCGCTGATCGCCGGGTTGATCGGCCAGCGGTCGCCATGCACATAGCGCAGCGGCCATTGGTTGAGGCCTTCGTTTTGGGTGAAGCCGAGCAACGTGTGTTCGCTCAAATCCGCCACTTGTCGTGGCGCGCCGTGCTTTTTCAAATAGGCGGGGCTGGCGACGATCATTAATGGGCTGCAACCGAGCGAACGCGCATGCAGCGTCGAATCGGCGAGGGTGCCGATGCGGATGGCGACGTCGGTGCTTTGTTCCAGCAGGTCAATGATCAGGTCATTGCTGTTGAGTTCGAGCTGAATGTCCGGGTACAGCTGCCGGAATTCGTCGATGTAGGGAACGATGGCGTGGAGCATGAACGGCGAGGCGGCGTTGATGCGCAGGCGCCCGGATGGGGTCTGCTGGCGCGAAGACAAGCGCTCTTCGAGTTGATCCATCTGATCGAGAATCAGCTTGGCCTGTTCGAAGAAATACTTGCCCTCCTCGGTCAGGTCCATGCGTCGCGTGGTGCGGTTGATCAGCGTGGTGTCGAGCTTGGCTTCGAGCTTCGACAGCGTGCGACTGACGGCCGACGGCGTCTGGCCGACCTGCTCGGCGGCGGCGGATATCGAACCGCACTCGATCACGCAGACGAAAATCTGCAACTCATCGGATCTGGCTTTCACGGGTGTCCTCGCTGGAATCGCCGATCGCAGCCCGTCGCCATGCCCCCTGCAGGAGCTGCCGAAGGCTGCGATCTTTCGCTGTACCCGGATAGTAGCCCGAAACCCATCAAGCCTTGAGGCCAAACACCTCAGTCAGATGCTGCTCATAGCGCACAACATCATTGTCGATGTTCGGACGCTTCATTACGTCAACGCAGAGGAAGGTCGGCAGCGCAGTCATGCCGAGGAATTCGTTGGCCTTGTGGAACGGGAAGTAAACCGCATCCACGCCTTTGGCTTCGAAGAAATCCGTCGGGTCATCGAAGGCTTGCTGCGGCGCGTTCCAGGTCAGCGACAGCATGTATTGCTTGCCCTGAATCAGACCGCCACTGCCGTACTTCTGCGAAGCATCGGAACGGGTGCGACCGTCGCTGGCGTAGAGGCTGCCGTGGCCTTCGGTGAAGACTTCGTCGATGTACTTTTTCACCGTCCACGGCGCGCCCATCCACCAGCCCGGCATCTGATAAATGATCACGTCGGCCCAGAGGAATTTCGCCACTTCTTCGGCAACGTCATAGCCCTCGTCGATAAACGTGGTCTTGACGTCGACACCGCCGCGATCGAGCACGCTCAGCGCGGTTTCGTGCAAGGTGGTGTTGTAGCGGCCATCGGAGTGGGCGAATTTTTTACCGCCATTGAGCAACAGCACTTTCTTCATCGGAAAACCTCGGCGCAGCCTTCAAGGCTGGATTGAAACAGGAATTGGAATGGCGGCAGATTAACCATCGATCTCGCGCGGAAACAGCCACATCGACGCAAAATACATTTGATCAAAACGCACGAATCGCCTTCCCATTGTTGCCGTAGCATCGCCGCTTTCTGCTTTTGAGGAAGTTGTGATGAGTGAACGCCAGGGTTTCATCCTGCACGCCAAGACCCGCCCGGAAAAAGCCGCCGAATTCGAAGCGCTGTTCCGCGCTTACGTGGCGCCGAGCCGCGCCGAACCGGGCTGCATCGAGTACCACATGCTGCGCGACCAGCGGGATCCGACACTGTTTATCTTCTACGAGATCTGGGCCAGCCAGGCGCATCTGGATGAGCACTCGGCGTTGCCGCACATGAAAGCGTTTTTCGCCAAACGCATGGACTATCTGGAGCGTGATTTCGATATCCGCGCGATCGACATGCTCAGCGAATCCTCGGCTAGCCGCTGATCAGCAAATGGGCGCCGAGCGCGCCCAGCCCGATAAAGAACACGCGCTTGAACAGCACCGCACTGATGCGCTGACGCAGCCACTGACCAAGCCACATGCCGAGCATGGCCGGAATCAGCGCCAGCAGCGAGGCGCTCAATTCGCCACCGCCGAGTGCGCCGTGCCAGAGCAGCCCGAGCGCCAGCGCCAGGGTCGAAACCGTGAAAGACAGGCCGAGCGCCTGCACCAGCTCATCGCGGCTCAGCCCCAGCGCTTGCAGGTACGGCACCGCTGGAATCACGAAGACGCCGGTGGCGGAGGTGATGACGCCGGTGATCAGGCCACACAGCGGGCCGAGCCAGCGTTCATGTCGCGGGTTGACGTGCAAAGTCGGCAGAAGCAGTCCGCTCAATGCATACAGCAACAGCGCCGCGCCAAGTCCGCGCACCACCCAATGGCCGCCGGCCATGCCGATCCACAGGGTGCCGATGCCGGTGCCGAGGAAGATCATCAGCAGCATGGGCCAGAGGCGTTTGATCAATCCTTGCAGATGACCGCCGAAGGCCAGTTGCCAGAGGTTGGTCAGGGTCGCCGGAATGATCAACAGCGCGGCTGCCTGCGCCGGCACCATAGCCAGACCGAGCAGGCCCATGGCGACGGTGGGCAAGCCGAGGCCGATCACGCCTTTGACCGTACCGGCGAGCAAGAAGGTGGCGATGACCACCAGGGACAGGGTCAGGCCGAGGGTTTGGTAGAAGTCGGTTAGTGTGTGCATTGGGTTAATGTGCACTGATCCGGGCTGGGGGAAAATCTGCCATATACTGAGGCAGCCTCTTCCTTTGCAAGAGGCTGACATCGGCGTTGAGGCATCTGGCCTCTTCGCGAGCAGGCTCGCTCCCACACGGGATCTGCGCTGTAGATAAGTCCCTGTGGGAGCGAGCCTGCTCGCGAAAGGGCCAGCCCAGCCACCGCAAAACCACAGGCAACCCTCATGCACTTCGACCTCACCGACCTGCGCCTCTACCTGCACATCCTCGACACCGGCAACATCACCGCCGGCGCCGCCCGCAGCCATTTGTCCCTAGCCGCCGCCAGCGCCCGAATCCGCGCGATGGAAGCCTCGCTGGGCGCCGAATTCCTCGAGCGCGGCCGCCGTGGCGTCACCCCGACACCGGCCGGCAAAGCCCTCGCCCGACATGCGCGTATCCTTTTGCAACAGGCCGAACGCATGCAGCAGGACCTTGCCGATTATGCGCAAGGCGTCAAAGGCCAGGTGCGGCTGTTGTGCAACACCACGGCGATCACCGAGTACCTGCCGGAAGTGCTCGCGGACTTCCTGCGCAGCCATCCCAACCTCGATATCGATCTACAGGAACTGCCCAGCGCGCGGATCACCCATGCGTTGAGGGAAGGCGCGGCGGATCTGGGGATTGTGTCCGACGCGGTCGACACCAACGGCTTACAGACTCAGGCGTTTCGCGACGATCCGCTGCTGCTGATTCTGCCGCTCGATCACCCGTTGTCTGACGCCGCCGAGGTCAGTTTCAGCGAGGCGTTGCAGCACGACTTTGTCGGACTCAGCGCCGACAGCGCACTGGCGATTTATCTGGAAGAACAGGCGCTGCACAGCGGCGCGCGGATGCAGGTGCGCATTCGCGCCGATGGCTTTGATGGAGCAATGCGCATGGTCGCCCGTGGTGCCGGACTGGCCATCGTGCCGTTGGCCGCGGTCCAACGCGCGATGCTCGAGCAGTTCAAGTGCGTGACTCTGAATGAGCCATGGGCGCGCCGCACATTGATGCTCTGCGCGAGAGACTTCGCCGCGCTGCCGGGTTATGCCACCGCGTTGTTACAAGCGCTCAGCGCTGCGCGCGTTTCTGAGCACTCCGATGTCGACCCCAGACAACTGAGCGACATCCGGGCGCTATAGGGTGCGACTTCAATTCTCAAGTCCACTTGCCCGGAGTCCCTCATGACCGCGACCGCCCCAATCACCGTTCTGCGCGACACCCACCCGCTGCCAGTGCTCGACGCCTGCAAATGGGAAAAACTCGAAGGCGACCCGCACACCGTCAACCTCAACGCCTACACCAGCGAAGACGGCAGCAAGATCATGGGCACCTGGATCTGCACACCGGGCAAGTGGCGCGTCGATTATGTGAAGTGGGAGTACTGCCATTTCCAGGAAGGCTACTGCGTGATCACCCCGGACGGCATGGCGCCGATCCACCTGCGCGCCGGCGATATCTTCGTCGTTGAGCCGGGCATGAAGGGCACGTGGGAAGTGGTCGAGACCGTGCGCAAATACTTCGTCTTCGCCTGATGCAAAAAAGCCGGGAAATCACCCGACGTGATTTCCCGGCAAATGTCCCGGCGTTGCTAAAACCTGTGGCGAGGGGATTTATCCCCGCTCGACTGCGCAGCAGTCGCAAACCCTGAGCACCCCGTTTACCTGACACAATCCAGGGGCTGCTGCGCAACCCAACGGGGATAAATCCCCTCACCACAAGGGCTGACCGCGATTACTGCGGCTTGCGATAGCTGTTGATGATCGCCGAGAAATCCTTCCCGCCGTCACCGCGCTGGCTCATCGCCTGATACAACTGCTGCGCCACCGCGCCGAGCACCACCGGCTGGTGCGCCTGCCGTGCCGCTTCCGTCGCCAGCCCAAGATCCTTGAGCATCAGCTCCGCGCCGAAACCACCGGTATAACCGCGCGAGGCCGGCGCCGTTTCGACGATGCCCGGCCACGGGTTGTACATCTCCGAACTCCAGCAACGGCCGGTCGAGCTGTTGATGATTCCGGCCAGCACACCGGTGTCGATCCCCAGCGCATCGCCCAACGCCATCGCCTCACTGACGCCGACCATCGAAATCGCCAGCAGCAGGTTGTTGCAGATCTTGGCGATCTGGCCGGTGCCGACTTCACCGCAATGCACGATGTTGCGGCCCATCTGCGCCAGCACCGGTTGCAGGGTGGCGAACAGTTCCGGGGTGGCGCCGACCATGAAGGTCAGCGTGCCGGCGGTCGCGCCGCCAGTGCCGCCGGAGACCGGCGCATCGGCCATGGCCACGCCTTGTTTGACGGCGGCCGCTGCGACGTCGCGGGCGGTCTGCGGATCGATGGTGCTGCAATCCACCGCCGGCACGCCTTGGCGAATGCCGGCGAGCACGCCCTCCTCACCCAGCCAGACACTGCGCACATGCACCGCGGCCGGGAGCATGGTGATCACCAGTTCGGCATCTTCCGCCGCCTCGCGGGCCGAAGCGCGGATGGTGCCGCCCAGTTGCTCGAGTTCCGCCAGCACGGTTTTGTTCAGGTCGACCAGATTCAGCGAGTGGCCGGCCTTGATCAGGTTGCGCGCCATCGGCGCGCCCATGTTGCCCAGCCCGATAAATGCGATTTTCATGATCGAATCCTCAGCGCAGGTTGATGGTGGTGTTCACGCCGTCGTTGACGCTGTCGTCATCGAACCAGCGCGCCGTGACCGTTTTGGTCTGCGTGTAGAACTGCACCACTTGCTTGCCGTACGGGCCGAGGTCGCCGAGTTTCGAACCGCGCGAGCCGGTGAAGCTGAAGAACGGTACCGGCACCGGAATCGGGATGTTGATACCGACCTGACCGACGTCGATTTCAGTCTGGAATTTACGCGCCGCCGCACCGCTCTGGGTGAACAGGCCGGTGCCGTTGCCGAACGGGTTGGCGTTGACCAGCGCGATCGCCTGATCGAGGGTGTCGACTTCCAGCACCACCAGCACCGGGCCGAAGATTTCCTGGGTGTAAATCTGCATGTCGGTGGTCACCCCGGAGAACAGGGTCGGGCCGACAAAGTTGCCTTGCTCGTAGCCCGGCACGCTGATGTCGCGACCGTCCAGTTCAAGCTTGGCACCTTCCTTGATGCCGCTTTCGATCAGTTCGAGGATCCGCGCCTTGGCTTTTTTCGAAATCACCGGGCCGACATCGGTACCCGGCTCGCTGCCGGCGTTGACCTTGAGCTTTTGCGCCAGCGCTTTCAGGTCTGGCAGCCACTGTTTTGCGGCACCGACCAGCACCACCACCGACGTGGCCATGCAACGTTGCCCGGCGGCACCGAAACCGGCACCGACCAAGGCATTCAGCGCTTGCTCGCGATTGGCGTCCGGCAGTACCACAGCGTGGTTTTTCGCGCCCATCATCGACTGCACGCGTTTGCCGTGTTTGCCGGCCAGGTCATAAACGTGGGTGCCGACAGCGGTCGAACCGACGAACGACACGGCTTTGATGTCCTTGTGCGTGCACAGGCCATCGACCACATCCTTGCCACCATGAACGACGTTGAGCACGCCCGCCGGAACGCCAGCCTCAATGGCCAGTTCCACCAGCAGCATGGTCGACAGCGGATCCTGTTCCGACGGCTTGAGCACGAAGGTGTTGCCGCACGCGATCGCCATCGGGAACATCCACAGCGGAATCATCGCCGGGAAGTTGAACGGCGTGATGCCGGCGCAGACGCCGATCGGCTGGCGCAGGGTGTAAGTGTCGACGCCGCCGGCGACGTTCTCGGCGAACTCGCCCATTTGCAGAGTGCCGATCGAGCACGCGTGCTCGACCACTTCCAGGCCACGGAAAATATCGCCCTCGGCGTCAGCAATGGTCTTGCCCTGCTCGGCGCTGAGGACCGCGGCGATGCGTTTGGAGTGCTCGCGGATCAGCGCTTGCAGCTTGAGCATGATGCGCATCCGTGCGCCGATCGGGGTCAGTTTCCAGGTCTGGAAGGCACGCTGGGCGGCGCTGACAGCGGCATCGACCTCAGCGGCGGTGGCGAACGGAACCTTGGCCAGCACTTGCTGGGTGGCCGGGTTGACGATGTCGTGCCACTCGGTGGTCTGCGACTCGACCCATTCGCCGTCGATCAGCAGTTTGACCTTTTGCAGCGTGGTGTCGTTGGGCGTAAGCGATGCGTTCATGCTGGTCTCCAGAACTTGTTTTTATCGTAGGAGCCAAGGCGAAAGGTTCGCCTTGAGATGAGGCGTGTGTCACGAATTGGTTGTCGGACTGTTTTTGGAGTATAGATGTGCAAACTTCTAATAAGAAAGCACATATAAGCCCGACCATCATGCAAAAAAACATCACCTCGCTAGGCTCGCTGAACTGGGACGACCTGAAGTTTTTCCTCGAAGTCGCCCGCACCCGCAAGGCCAGCACCGCCGCCAAACGCCTGGCTGTCGACTACACCACGGTGTCGCGACGGATCAGTTCGCTGGAAGCGGCGCTCGGCACATTACTGTTCGAAAAATCCCGCACCAGCGGTTTCGTCCTGACTACCGAAGGCCAGCGCTTGCTCGGTTATGCCGAGTCGATCGAAAGCACGTTGCACATGGCCTGCGAGCAAGTCTCGGGCTCGGGCGTTGCCCTGTCCGGACACGTGCGCATGGGCTGTACTGAAGGCTTCGGCAGCTTCTTCATCACCCCGCAGTTGAGCCACTTCGTCGACGCCTACCCGGCAATCTCGGTGGACATCCTGCCGCTGCCGCACTTCATCAGCCTGTCCAAGCGCGAGGCCGACATCGTCATTGCCCTCGAGCGGCCGGAGCACGGGCCGTACGTCTGCTGCAAACTGTGTGACTACCGCTTGCAGCTGTACGCAACCCAGGACTATCTGGACAAACACCCACCGATCCGCCGCCCGGCCGACTTGAGCAAGCATCAATTCATCAGTTATGTGGATGACCTGGCGTTCAGCTCGGAACTGCTCTACCTGGCCAACGTGCTGCCCGGCGCCAGCGCGCATTTGCGCAGCACCAGCGTGATCGCGCAATACGTCGCCGCGCAGCAGGGCCGCTCGCTGGCAATCCTGCCGTGCTTCCTCGCCGCGCAGGATCCACGATTGCTGCCGGTGTTGCCGGAGGAAATCGACATCACCCGGCAGTTCTGGATGTACTGCCGGGAGGATCTGCGCAAGCTCAAGCGGATCACCCTGTTGTGGGATTACATTCGTGAGGTGACTGAGCGTAATCAGGCGTTGTTGATGGGGGAAACGCGGGAGATGCGCTTTGCCGACTGATGATCTTCAAGGAATCAGGTGGCGTCATCGTAACGATGCGGGACACACCATTGCAATGACTTGTGACAAGGGTTGTGACAGCACTTGTGACACATCCTTGGGTGCCACTTGGTTTCAAGGCAAAGGCCATCATAAGGACACCGGAAAATCCCCAGCAGCCCAGCCGACTTTCTAATTTTCAGTGTCGATGCTGGTCGGAGTGCGCCCCTGCATAGCGGTTGATCCTCCAGACGGGGTTGATCTAGGTCTTTCTTCACGCGAAAAATGCTCAGGCATCAATGTACTTTGAATGGACGTGACGCGGAATAACCATCCGCATATCCCAGGGACCTCGCTTGTGTGATCGACATAGAGCGCGACAGCGATGTGGCATAGGCGGCGATTTAGCTAAATCAGGTGAGCTTACGTTGGATGCTGAGTGACTGGTGTTGAATGGTACGGAGCAGGAGACACCGTGAATATGTATGCCTACAGCGATCACGGAAGAAGTGAGCGTCGAACGCCGTCAGGGGGTAATTGCCATTGGGGTAGTCAGTACTGTTAGTATGCAGCAACGGCGATCTGTGGGGAGCTTAATGGATGCCAGTCAAACGCGCCTTCGTATGAATTTAGCGAGCGGAAGTTAATACTTCCTATTTAAAATAGTAGGATTTAGAAGTTTGTATTTTGTATATTTACGTTGAGTTGTTGAGGCTTATTGGAGCTGGGATATGACGAACGAAACTTTTCCAACACCTGAAGAATTTTGTCTTACAGTTCCACTATACAAGGAATATCAGGTTAATGAGGATAATATAAGTAGCGTTAGACTCTTGCTAAAATATGATGGACATCTGGACACTTATTGCTCTCAATGCCAATCACAAACAGTATTTAACTGCAAGAATGACACAAGGGAAAGTTGGATTGACAGCGGCAATTGGTATTATCAGCCATACCTCACTCTCACTGCTAATTGCTCACGAGATAAAAATCATCTAAGCATATATCTCTTCAGACTGAATAAGACTTCTGGAATCCAGAAGATTGGCCAGTATCCATCTACTGCCGACTCAAATCTTTATGACGCAAAAAAATATTCGAAGATTCTAAATGTGGAGGATTTCAGAGGGCTTACGAAATCCATTGGTTTGGCAGCTCATGGTATTGGAGCAGGAGCGCTGGTGTACCTGAGGCGCATATTTGAATCGCTCATAAAGGAGGCGCACGCTACAGCTATTCAAGACTCAGATTGGGATGAGATCGCTTACCATAATGCACGCATGCAAGATAGAGTTAAGTTACTGAAAAATCACCTACCGAGTTTCTTGGTCGATAATCACAGAATTTATGCCGTTCTTAGCAACGGAGTGCATGAGCTGTCTGAATCTCAGTGTCTAGATTTTTTTCCGCTGCTGAAGATGAGCATTGAACTTATTTTAGATCAAAAGATTTTGGAAGCTGAACGACTGAAGAAGACGAATGAAGTTAGTCATTTTCTTAGTCAGTTTGATCAACTCAAGGTGAAGTGAGTGAATTTCTGAAATTTGGATTTTTAATCATGCTCACGATATCTGTTCCTAAGACCATTCAGATTGTAGAAGAACAAGACCACCGCCAGAAGGAGGTCTTTTCTTATTGTATCTTCTGACTGTGTCTACAGGCTGATTGACAATATTTTCATTATAGAATTTTAGCTGTGGTTTTAAAATAATCGATAGCATCTACCGATACAGTGCCCACGGCATCAAGCATCGGAACTAGACGTGCTGTTTTCACAACATAGTACTCAATCACTGGAGAGAGTCCACCGTTCTGATTCTTCGGGTGACGCCGTAAAAAACCATACATAGATTCAACTTGGATACTCATATTTCGAATTATAGGCTCGACATCTGTGCCGGGCTCTTTCGCATGGCGTAGAAACTTCTTGTAAAGTTCTGGCCTATCAGCGATTTTAACGTTTCGTTCAGCTTCTGAAGCTATTTGTAGCATATCGAAACTCTCTGTTTGGGTCCTAGCCAGCTCAGAAAGCCGCGAATCAATATCTTTTATGACGTGTAAAATTTCTTCTCCTTGTTTATCGAAGGCCATTTGCCCCAGCTGTTTTACTTGTAAGTGGAGAGACCACAAGACAGCAAGAAAAGCAAATAATGCAAAGATAGGATTTAAAATCCCTCCAAAGTAGTCTCCAAAGGCGCCCCATACTGCTTGGTCCGTGGAGCGCTGAAAGCCAAAAGTATTCAAATATACGGCTAATAGAGATATTAGCAATGCAGACGCTAACGCTAAAATTGTAAATATTACGCTCCGACTCATCTTGCCCTCCTAGTGTGCACCCAAAATTTTGGCTAGCCGTTTGGGGCAATAAAATGCATGTGCATTAATATAGTTTGTTCGTCCTGTTATTGTAAATCTCGACAGGTTTGCTACGCCATGAAATGCGGCGAGCGGGAGAGCAACGACTCGACTTTGCTCACTTGCACAGTTCCACCATTCAGATTTTCGGATTGCGGCTTGCACTTCCCAAGCTATTGTGGTTCTGTAGAGGCCAAATGGTGGCCATCTAATCCTCCACGCCTCGCTAGCTGCGCTTCCGAGGAATTTAGAGGAATGTGATCAATTGTCTATGGTGATGAAATGCCAGACTTTTCGTTAGCGATATCGCTTCTCAAAAAACCTATTGATGAACTTTATAATACTTATGAAGGTGAAATCAAACAAAAGATTTCCATCATTAGAACAGCTACTAAAGTAAAGGTACTTCATAAGAAGCTTTATGAAACTCAGCGTGTAAAAACAATCTGGCACACTGATAGACCACTAAGTCTGACTTCTTTCTTTTTTCCGGTACAAATTGTTAGAAACGATCCCACTCCACCCAAACCAATTAGACTTAAAAATCTAGACCCGTTTAAATTTAATCACAATATAATATTTGGAACAGTGGGCCAGGGTAAGTCGATACTGATGCGTTACCTACTTGGTGGCGAAATTCGATCTGGCACACGAATTCCGATGTTTGTGGAACTCAGAAATATCGAAGAAAACTCGCTGCGAGGTTATCTTGCCGCTAAGTTTTCGGCCTTGATGGGCATCAATAATGATGACGAGCTTTTTACTGTTTTTGCAACTGAGGGGAAGCTCTCCATTCTCTTGGACGGGTTTGACGAGGTTGATCCCGGGAGTGTCAGCCGGTTGATGCAGGAAATTGAGGAATTGTCTTACAGCTTTCCCGAGAGCAAGATAATTCTTACATCACGTCCAGATTCAGACTGTAAGCATCTGACAAACTTCCATTCATATAGAATCCAACCGCTAACCTTAGAGGACTTGCTTGGATTTTATAAGAAGATAACTAAAGATGTAGCTTTTTCCGCTCGCATTCATTCTGCAATAAAGTCATCGCCGACAAAAATAAGAGAACTTATTACAACCCCTCTACTTGCAACCTTGCTTGCAATTTCTTACAGAAGCGCACAAAAAATTCCGCTGGGGTTTTCAGAGTTCTATAACGATTTATTTCAAATACTGCTTATTCGACATGACGCATCAAAGCTAGGGTGGCGAAGACATCGAAAATCCAAACTTGATGACAGGCAAATCCAACAAATATTTGAAGCTTTTTGTTTCTCAACGAGAAGGCGACAGTTAGCTTCTGTTGATTTTGAAGCAGCATATAATTTAACGGTTAGCAGCATAGAAGAAGTTGGGTTTGACGCAGAGCCACAAGCTTTCTTGGATGACATAAAAAAAATTACCTGCTTATTAATTGAGGAAGGTAAGAAAATTTCCTTTGTCCACGCAAGTGTTCAAGAGTTCTTTGCGGCAAGACATATTAAAACCCGGACCGATAAGGTTGCACGTAGATTTTATGCTCAAGTTCTTGAGCAAAAATGGCAATACTGGCTTGAAGAGTTGAATTTCCTCCGACAGATTGACTCTCATAGAGCAATTAAATATTTTTATATTCCTGATAGTGAGAGAACGCAAACTTACTTATTGGATGGCGAGTCCAGCGTCACACAAGAGACAATATTAAATTATTTAAGGAAGTTAACTGTCGCTAAGAAGGCTTCCTCCCATACCTCTGACCATAGATTTGTGGTAGAGAAATTAAGAGCTAGCGACGAAGTTTTTTATCATCTGAATACGCTTGATACCCAGCTTTTTTCAAAGATGTTTTCTGTATTTGTCGGTACGCCAAATTGGAATATTGGCTTCATAAACAATCCGAGCAGTGATAGACGTACATATTTAGAAATTTCAGCAGATAGGGGTGAAAAGTTTCAACGCGAATTGATTCTGCATGTTGAGTCACTATTCAAAAATTTTCTTATCGATCAAAGCAGGATGAAAGTTAAAGTCGAAAAACACGAGATTGATAGTGACTTTATGGACATCTCCTAATTTTTAGTCGCCTCAAGTCTTTATAGCACTGCAATTGCGGTGCTTAACTATTTGATAACATATCAGCCCAATTACCTATAGGCTAATCTAAAAAGTGCGTACAACATCTTCAAGATGCGGCCCCGCCTAGCGTCGAGAGCATCGTCATCTGTCGAGAACACTTGAGTTCTTTAAGGTTTTTACCCTGCTCACCAATGGTAACTTTAATATCTGAACGCCAAGAGCATTTTCGATCCTGGCGCTTTAAAAGCATGTGCGAGCAACGTCGCAAAGTGTGTAATCACAAGGAGTGAGCTGTACGTTATTCTTCAACAAGCGACCTCTCAAGCTCTTCTACCAACTCACCAAGTCCAATTCCGACGACCCTGCACAGGTCACGGAGCTGCACGACGTCCAAGCGCCGCGATCCAGTTTCAATGTCGCTCATAAAGGACTGAGGTCGCCCAAGTGCCTTTGAGCAATCGACCTGAGTCAGACCAGATTCTTTGCTGCTCCAATTCGCAAGCTACGTGCAGTATTGCTTAATATTGACTACGCTCAGCTTCTTAAATCCTAAAATCTCACAAGGAGGTTGGTATGGTATGGATTAATATTGCTGTGGGTGCCGTTTGCGGTGCAGTCGCTAGCGGAATTGTACATGTATTTACGAGAAAATTAAAAACCAAAAGAAATTACTCAGTAATAACACTAATAATAATGGCCGCACTATTCGCGCTATCTCGCCAATTTATTACCCCTCACATAAATGACTATTATAACAGTGCCCATCTAGAAGATTCACTATTAAAAAACCCAGCCTACTCTGCAATAAAACAATATGACCCAACGACTTACAACAACATATTAAGCCAGCTTGACTTAGCAACCAAGGAAGGCAAAAGCCAAGATGAAGCTGTGGCATTGGTGCATGCTAGTATAGTTGCGCTCATTCAAAAAAGAATTCCGTACGCCTCGGACGAAGCCGTCGCAACATACATGAAAGTAATGGTACAGGAGCTTAAAGAACTTCAGCGAGCCGGGAACAAGCTTTGCTACGGCTTTTTGTTCCCTCAGCGTAGAGAGGCTTTCGATATGAGTAAATACATATCAACAAGCACTTCCCAGGCAGATCAAAAGGCACTGGTAGAAGTTATTAAGTCTTCTTCAGTCGCACCACAATCCATTCCGACGGAAAGAGATGTTTTGCCTCTGTTGCAGCCTATACTTATCGAGCTAATAGGGAAGTACGGAGACATCGTAAGTATTTTAGAAAATGCTGAAGCCCTCGGTGTAGATAAAGCCAAGGTTTGTGATATGACAATTGTTTTATACGATCGTGTCTTGCAACTCCCTCCATCGCAAGGCGGAAAAGTTATTAGATTTATGTTTGGCCAAAATCAATGACACCACAATTATCTCGTGAAAACCTGCGTTCGTAGCAAGCAAGGTTTTCACAATGCTAAGGGTTATAATCAGGTCAGAGCATTAACGATCTATCCACACTCGTGATTCTTGCAATATTTAGGATGGGTACATTGACTATCGAATGGCCGGTATAATGAGTAGTAATTCCGACAGAAAACAATCCACAAACATAATTTTGTAGTTTGCTTTCAAAAGTATCACACCAAGCAGGAGCGATATATATATTTTCAATCAAGCTGATCATTAACACTGCGAGGTGATCGGAGGTAAGGTTGTTTTCTGCAATTTGCCTAATAAGCTTATGTGCGGTAGTGGCGTGTTCTTGTAACCATGAAAGAACATATAGCCTTTCTCTGAACTCGAAAAAGAATTGATGATTATATAGCCTGGAATATCCTGAATATTTTGAGAGAAATTCTGTATCGGTTTCCCATCGAACCCGAATCAAAGGGCTACGATAGCGCTCCCCATTACAGATGGTGGTTTTTCAAGTTCGAATACCACATGTTTAAGTTGAGAGGTTGTCTTTTTCGTGACCATCATGTCTAGCTTGCCTTTGATATAAGCAAGGTCTCTTTTTGTCAGATCATTACCTTTGTAGGCACCTCCCGCAAACTGCTGGATGGCTATTTGCTGATTTAATGGTAGTCCTTTATCAAAGCCTTTAACATCTAGGTAGATCTTCGAAGCGGCATTTTTAACATACACCTCACTCGAAACTGCACGATAAGCCACGAGAAAACACGAGAAAACACGAGAAAACACGAGAAAACAGTGTTCAGAGTTAATACCAAAAGGACTGTCTTCAATGGGAGAAAACAATGTTTTATCGTGGTGAGAGCAAAAGCCAGTAAGGGTCGAAGCCTTATTGATTCCTATTTTGATCGGACTAAGCTTTCCTGTTTTTATGTTTTCCTGTGCATTAGAACAAAATGATAGTACATGACCATCAACTGATATTTCTTTTAGAGAGGAGCTTTTGGATACTGTATGTGCGTTTATTATTTTGTTGGTGCACTCTGAATGTAAAGTTGGCGGCACGCTGCACGTTTTCGACACGTTGAACTTTTTCAAGGTTTTGTAAGCATCAGCAAGACTTGCGGCGGGCTGTTTTGCACGATCAAGATGGCATTTCTTATATTTAAGTTTTGATCCGTACCAGCATGGATCGTTGCGTCCTAATTCATTTTCACGCAGACTCCTTTCTATTGAGAAAATCCAACCCCCTGTATTTCAGAATCTGGTTTTCCAGTCGAATCCGTATGATCAGGTGACCAGAATCCCTGCGGGCGTTGTGGGGGTTAAAAGTTTGTCACGTGGGTTCGACACCGTACAGTTATTAAAACCGGCTAGGTGTCTTGAAATCGCCGAATCCCTAGCAACGGCCAGGAGATGGTCTTAGGCTGCGCAGGATCGCGTACAGGCTGTTTCAACGTGATGTGATTACACGCCAAAGCCTTGCCGATTATCGTTGCTCTGTGAGCTTATGCGGTTTCGCGTTTAATTCTGTATACAGTTGCAACACCACAATCAGCCAGCTTGGCAATCTGGTCAGCAGACATTGTTGGATGCTTCGCCATCAGTGACTTTACCTGTTCCCACAACGCGGCATTCTTCCCTTTACCTGCTGGCTTCCAATCGGGCTCAGCAACACGTTTGTTAGCAAGACCTTGATTGATTCGTTCCACACGCTTGTCTTGATCAAGACGTGCCATGGTGGACATCAGGTCCAACAACATGTTGTTGATAACTTCCATGATTTGGCCAGTGATGCCTTTGTCTTCAACCATCATGTGACTGGTGGGCAGGTCAGCAATCACCAGACGCAATCCTTTCTCCTTGATCATTGTCTTGAGCTTCTCCCAGTCAACCTGTGACAAACGACTCAGACGGTCTACCGACTCAACCAACAACACGTCACCACGTTGCGCAGTGTTCAACAGTCGCATCAACTCAGGTCGGTGGAGTTTCGTACCACTGATGTTCTCGGCGTACATGTCAACGATGTTCAATCCCTTGTCACCAGCGAAAGATTCCAGTGCGTTACGAGCACGGTTTGCATCTTGGTCTTTGGTCGATGCTCTCAGGTACAGGTGGGCATTCATCGCAGGGTATCCTTTATCTATTTATTTGATAGACCTATGATAATACGATCAGTTAGCTATCTGCAATAGATATCTGATAGCAGCTATCACAGGTCTATCAAGCTATCGAACAACTAGAGTCAATTGATAGTGGTTACTCGCGTATCCGAAGAATGGCAGTGGTGATGGCAGATGCATTTCTGTCGATGGTTTCCAGTGCTGCGATCACGTTGTCATGCACGTCGGGCAAACCTGTTGACTTTGCCCATAAAGAAACCTCTTCAATTGCAGCAGCCAAAGCGTGTTGGTTGTGCAGCAACAGTGTGAGTACATCGGCGGTGGCGATGGCGGCATGGTTGTCTGACATGGTGGTCATCCTTGATGAGTGAACAGGGATCGTAGCTCAGACGTTGCAGGATGATGCTGTAGTGGAACCTGTCGCAAGATTGGAATACTGACCACGTTCGCTCTAGGTCAACTGTGTGACGACATTTGTACGGCGTTTGTGCTGGTTCTGGCTTGTTGCTGGGTTTCCACTGATTTATTCCAGAATTTGGTGGAATTGCAGTCAGCGTGTAGGGAATTGGAGGGAATACCAATTGTGCTTAACCCCAATATGGTTACACCCTATACGGAATGCCACCCGTACGGGTATCGGGTGCGCAAATTCAAGTTTGATGGTATAGCGGTGATCCTGATACGTTCCTGATAACTGAATGATCATTGAAATACCATTGTCCACAAAAAACCCTCGACACTCGTTAAAGTATCAAGGGTTGATTTAAGAATTGTATTTCACCGCTGAACGGTGTGAAGAGAATGTTTGGTGTTTGGCTTCACTTCCGTTCGTCTCTTCCTGAATGTTCACCAGTTGTATTCTGTGTAAATTTACACAGAGATTGCTGACATCTGATTTTCAATCAGGAATGGTTCTATAGAAGTTTGTTAACTCTACAATACAAAGACATGATAGCAGTGAGCCGATAGGCGAATGCTTTTAAGGAGGTGGAGTAGCGAAGCCCACCAGCTTTTGATGTTCTTCTGTGAGCACAGAGTATGTACTTACTGTCGTATACGACAGAATAGTTATTCTCTAAGATCATGCTCTTTGTTTTGAGGGAACTTGTCCCTCTCTTCTCTTTGCTCTCTCTAAGAGAATATTTAAGGGGGATTCCCCTTAAAAAGAACTTCTTTAACACCCTGTCCTTTGGACAATCTCCAAAGAAGAAAGAAGCGTCGTTTCGCTTCGCTTCACTCTATTATACATGCGGCCGTATTACTGATACACCTTGTTCATGCCGCTTGCTTCTCGGTGGATGGCTTCTGCCACGAACGGACAGTGTTCACAGAAATTCCGAGTTCCCTTGAGATTGCCCGGAGGCTCAACCCTTGTTCAATCAAAATCAATGCTTCGGCTTTCTTCGGATGTTGCTTGCGAGTAGGAAACATAACCACGTTATCAGTACGTTTGCCGGTCAACTCAACGGAACTCTCTTTCTCATATTCCTCAGCAGCGTACTCAGCGAATGTACGCATGTCGTGATGCAGCTTAGCCATCTCTTCCGCAGTTGGCATACGTACATCATCCATCACATTCACTACACTTGGCTCAAGAGACGCAGGCACATCATCCATCACCATACTAAGGTGAGCCGGACGACATTTCATCATACGAGGAATTATAAGCTTAACAGCTTTCATATAACGTCGTGCATGTCGTTCTTTAAGACTGAGGAAGTCTTCAACTTTCTCATTAGTAATCTCAGGCAACCACTCAAGAATGTTGATGAGTTTCTTCACACTCAGTGGTTTGGAAATACCACCAACACCAATAGGTCGGTCATGCCAATCAAGACGACAAACACCTCCAATGATTTCCATAGCAAACTTAGGGTATGCTTGACCGCCATTATCATTTACAGACCACATATTACCAACGAATGGGTTGCCCACAACCTTTGGCTTAGGACCACTTGCCCCTTTTGGTTCTCGATGGAAGTTGCTCTCTTTCATCTTGCTTGCAATCAATGCATCAGTATTTGCTGAAATACGTGCATTCAATGCTTCCAATCCTGCTGATGACAGCAGTTCGGAAAGAGTATTGAGCTTATTGGAGGTAGGCGAATTAGAGGCGAGCGGGTACGACATGGGCGGTTCTCCTTTTTTAGTTCAGTTCATAGGCAGTTCCTCTCGGGTAATGCCAGTTGGTTTGGGTAAAACGCACGCGTACAAACTCCGCATGATGCATAAGCCGGGATCGACTAATGATCATATCGAGGGTTTGAGCGTGTCTGTTGAGGGCAGTTTTATACAGGAAAAAGCACCACTCATCAAGAAAAAGCTTGACAAGTCAGACTTCTCTAAACATTTTTTCTTGATTTTCGCCATCGGTGGCAAATTTCAGCAACCCAAAAGCCCCGTACAGATTGGGGAATCTGCCGGGGCCATCATTGGGTCGGTCGCATGGTAAACGGTCTCAAAACGCGCTATGGAGATTCAGAGGATGGTATCGCCGTCGCCGTCGGCCACGGGATCGTTCGTTTACCCTGGGATCACTAGATCAGAAAAGGTTGCATCCACTTCTTTCTGGATGTCAGCAAGCAGCTTCGCTTTGGCTTTCTCAACCTTCTCAGCTTCCTTCAACTCTGCTGCCTGCAATAACTGGGCGGTAAGAAGTTTACGATAACGGTCACGTTCGCTTTCAAGCCATGCAACATAAGACTGCTTCACTTGAACATTTAGTGCTTCCAAGTCAGCGGTGATTTGTTGTGCTGGTTTCAGCATGTATGCATGATACGCCATTGTGGCAAAGGTGATCGGATACTTGCTGCTCAATTCATAGCCTTCATTAGAAAGCTCGATTATTTTGGTTAAAAAGTCGTATGGAAGTTCACCGAATACGTGTCTGTAGCTTTCTCGGCTAGTGCGGTATTCCGCGTGGCGCTCAGCTTGGTGTTGCTTCAATACTGCTTCATCATATTTCGGGGCTGTGCCTTGGATGGTTATCAACTTTTCTGTCATTTCATTTTCCTCTGTTTGATTAGTGAAATCATTTCTTTAACGATTATGGTTTGGTTCAGTCGATCACTAAACTTAGTGATCGAGGTGTCGGTGGTGGTCTTGATAATAGTATTGGTGTGATGGTTGAATCACGATCATCGCTGACCACATTTACTTGTTGTTGCATTGCACGTTGTCGTTCAAATGCTTTGATGAGTCCACGACTGAAGTAATCCAGATTACTCATGGTGATCAACCTTGTTATTTAGTTTCTGACCAGAACGTCTTAGATTGTTAGCAATCGTCGAAAGCATTACTTGGATCGCGTGTTGTTTATTTGTGTAACCCGTACGCCCCATAATGAACTCAAGTTGGGAAACCGCTTCATCATTCAATGGCACTTTCATTGCTTGCACTCCGCAGTTGCTCGACCATGTATGTAGTCACTTATCGAAACACCAATTGCTTCGGCATTGAGTTTAATTAATTCATAGCTGGTGATGCTGAACATTAATTTCACTGAAATCATTGCTGATTGTTTTGCTTGCCATACCCGCCAGCGGCAAGTATTTGAACAAGTCAATGCGTGACTCCTTTTGTTGACTAGCTTTGTTCCACAACTGGAACATTGTTTTGTTTCGGACATAATGAGTCCTCCATTTGATTGGTGGTGATTAAGCTTTGGTGTTTGTTAAACAGTTTGTATTCGAGACATTAAAAAAGGTCTAACCGTGAAGTAAGACCTTTTGAATTAGGGGAGAAGGAAATGGCTAAGCTTGGTAAATGTTGCTCAGATAGTATTGAGGGTACTGGTATGGGCGGTGTCGTTTCCCTCGCCTATACGCACCACTATACACGAATGATTCTCATTTGTCAATACGTTGGACTGGTTTGTCAACCACTTCCCTAAACTATTTTCCAAGCCCAAAGTTGAGGTAATGGATTGCTTCCTGCTTATGATCAAATGAATATCAGTCACCGAAGATACCAGAGGTAGAGGCGTTGTCATCAATGTGAGTGCACTGGACACAGTAGCGATTTCAACATACTCGCAATGACTTCGACAGGAACCCCGGCCCCATATGTATCATAGGTAACAGTGCCCGAGGCATGTCCCATGACAGCCTGAGCGTGGGTTGTAGGAACACCCCTCACCTGCATAAGAGTGGCCAATGAGTGACGCAGAGAGTGGAATGTCAGCCCCGCCTTATGATCGTTTCCCAGAGACTCTGGGATAGCCTGACGGTTAGCCCAATCTCCCGCTGTCTTGTACCCAATCTGTGCAAGCTTCACGGAATGTGATGGCTCACCTTGGTCAGTTTTGCGGGATTCGACATAACGTAGAAATGCTGCAAGGTCGAATCCGTAGGCACCATCAGTCAGTGGCACCAGACGCTCACTACGCTTGTTCTTGATTGACTTCCCTTCGCCTGCTTCGTTGATGTGAATGGCTGTGATACCTGATGCAAGAGTTTGAACATCGCCGACCGCCAACTGTGAGATTTCATTCAGACGCCCACCAGTGATAGCCCCGAGGCTCAACAGCCAGCGTTTCCATGAGGTCTCAGGCAGCGTGTTGGAGTAAGCCACAAGAATACCTACCTGATCCTGTGTGAACGCCTTACGCTTCGACTCAAGACCTTTGGTGAGCTTCAGCTTCTTGTCGTAAGACTTTGAGATGTGACCATTTTCAACTGACCATGCGAGGACTGCTGACAGCTTAATAAGCAGCTTATTGACCGTTGAAGGCATGCGACCATCTGCAAGACGATCACGCAGAGTAACGAGGTCAGCTCTTGAATGCGTCCGCATGTCCAAAGCACCGAGAGCCGCAGAGATTGTCCCATGGCAAATCTTGGTTTCCTTCAAGGTCGATGCTTTCTGATCTTGCCCACGGTCGGCCAAGTAGAGCCCCGAGAGAGTCTCAAAGGTTATAGCTGGGGCCAATACTGATAGAGATACCGGAGCGTCCGCTACAGACTTCATGAGTCGTGTAGAACCGCCCACAAAGCCAGAGTGGCTATCATGCAATCCGCCCCACACCTGCGTAACGTCACCATCACGTCCAGCCGCAAACAGCTCAGACGAGACAACACGGAAATGTTCCTTCAGCTCGTTCCAAGCGGCGTCTGGGTTCTCCAAGTGAAAAGCCCTGACAAAGCCCGAGAGCTGCTCTGCGGCATCCATAGCCACCCTTCTGTTGCTGGTCTTCAGGGAAACCGAAGCGAGGTCAGTGGTGCTACCTGTACCCCTGAGACGCATGTAGTAAATACCGTTGCGACGGTAGTAATACGGCTTAGCCAACCTTGTGGTCGGCTTCAAGGGAAACGTAAAACTTGTAACAGTGGTTGATACAGCAGATCGAGCTTCAAGGGTACTCATGGCGGTTAGCCCCCGTATTCATTGGGTTAACCTGTTTTCCTTGAAGTTCTGGATGTACTGCCGCGAGGATTTGCGCAAGTTGAAGCGGATTACCTTGTTGTGGGATTACATTCGTGAGGTGACTGAGCGTAATCAGGCGTTGTTGATGGGGGAAACGCGGGAGATGCGCTTTGCCGATTAGTCGGCGCTGACCACTATCGACACCCGGCGATTTTCCGTGCGCCCTGCCACGGTGTCGTTGGAGGCCACCGGTTCGCTGCTGCCGAGGCCTTGCAGCTGGATGTTCTCCTGCTTCATGCCGACCGTGCCGAGGACGTTGGCGACGCTCTTGGCCCGGCGCAGCGACAGTTGCCGATTGTAGGTTTCCTTGCCCGATGCATCGGTGTGGCCATCGACCCGCACCCGCTCGATGCCCACGCCGAGCAGCGCCTTGCCGATGCGTTCGACGATTTCCGTGCTGGCTGCGTTCAGGCTTTCAACATCGCTGCCAAACAACACTTTGCCCGACAGGCCGAACTCCCAACCGTCGTCGGTCAATTCGAAACCCTGCTGTTTGAGCACGGCAACCTGCGCCGGTGTCAGGCCTTTTTGCGGGGCGGTCTGGCAACCGCTCAGGGTCAGCGCGGCCATCAGCAGCAATGCGGAAAACAGTCGAACGGCAAGTGTGAACACGGCATCAGCTCCTGGTGTGAACGGAATCGACCGGGCGCTCCGACCCGGCGGTGAATTGCGCGCCACGCGACAGGCGCTTGGCCTGATACATCGCCGCGTCGGCTGCATTGAGCAAGGCACCCGGCGTGGCGCCATGATCGGGGTAAACGGCGATGCCGATACTCAGCGAGGTCACTACACTGCTGTCGCCGGGCAGGGTGATCGGCATGTCCATGCTTGCGAGAATCTTGTCAGCGATGAGCTCAGCATCTTCGAGCGTGTGCAGCGGCGCGAGCAGCACGGCGAACTCGTCGCCGCCCAGCCGCGCGACCAGATCATCCTCGCGCAATTGCGCTCGCACGCGATTGGCGATCGCCACCAGCACTGCGTCGCCCGAGGCGTGGCCGAAGTTATCGTTGATGCCTTTGAAGCGGTCGCTGTCGAGAAACAGCACGGCGACCCGCTCATCGTGTTTTTTGCCGTTGCGCAAGGCGCGCATCAAGCGGCCTTCGAAAAACGCGCGGTTGGGCAACCCGGTGAGGCTGTCGTGGGTCGCTTGGTGAGCGAGAGTTTCGTTTTCGTTTTGCAGGTGGGTTTGCCACGACTCGAGTTCGCCGAGCAAGGCATTGAAGTCGTTGCCCAGATTATCCAGTTCAGCGATTTGCGCCGGCGGCACGCGCCGATCCAGCGCTCGTTCGCTACGGGCGGCGTGGGCGACGGCGGCGAGGCTGTGCAGCGGGCCGATGATCGCGCGCAGTTGCCGTCGCGCCAGATAAAGCGCGACCCAGGCGCTGATCGCGGTGCAGAGCACAATCCCGGCCAGGCCGCTGAGCAGGAAGCGCATCAGGCTGCCGCCGTGACCGATGAGCAGGACCCGACCGATTTCGCGGTCCTGATGCTCGATCGGCAGGCTGACCGGTTTTTCCAGAAGAGCGCGGGTGATCTGTATTTCCAGCTCGTAGAACAAGCCGGTCTCGACGCGCTGCCATTGCGCGATCAATTGGCCCTGCGCGTCGAGCACTCGGGCATCTGCCACTTCCTCGGTGGAAGCGATGATCGCCAACGCCTCGGTTGCCGCCGCTTTGTCGTTGAACACCACCGCTGCTTCGACGGTGTAGCTGATCGAACGGGCGATCAAGTGCAGGTTGTGGTCGGCATACACCCGCAGCGCGAGCACGCCCAGCAAGGTCAGCGAAACACTGGCCATTGCCACCGCCACCAGCGCGACAATCAAATGCCCACGGCCGATAACCGAGCCCAGGGTGGGACGAGCCTTCCAACTGAACAGCTTCATGGCGCCGCCGCTTTGCGACGGGACAACTGCAACACGCTGGGGTGTATGCGCACACCACTGCGAGCCACGGAGTCGAGATTGACCTCGAACGACACTTGTTCATCGCCAACGCGCAGGCAGAACAGACTGCCGACGGTGCATTGATCGTCCGCTTCGCTGATGCTCAGCACCGGGTGCCCGATCAACGATGCAAACAGACGACTGCGTTCATCGGCGGTGAGCTTGCCGATGTACACCGCATCGCATTCGCTGACGATGCCCGGGTTGTCCGCTAGCAGACGCCGCACAGCCACCGGCCGACCCGTGGCTTGGGTGGTGCCTTTGACCAGGTCATCGGTGTATTCGGTGGGGCCGACGATGCACAGGCGCAATTGCGCCGGTTCCACCGGCCAGCGTGCATAACTGAGGATGCCAAGCACCACTTGCGTGACCGCTTTGGCCCGTTGCTCGGCCGGCCCGGTTTGCGCTTGGGCGATGGCGCTGCCCGTGAACAACCAGAGCAAAACGATCAGCAATGCGTGCTGGCAGGCCACCACACGCTGTGTCGCCCAGACGGCCACCTTCATGGAGGGATTCTCTTGGAGCGTAACGAAATGATGCCGCAACGATAGCACAGCGCCAGAACACCAGCGAGGCGCCTGCCTCTGACCGGTTGGTCAGTATTCGTTGTCGGTCATTCAGCGCTTCATCCCTGAGGCTCGGTGCCCTCTTCCAGTTCCAGCATCAGCCCGCTCAGACGCTTGACCTTGCGCTGCACCGCTTCCTCAAACACGCCGGCACGTGGCTCGATCAAGGTGAACCAGTGCCGGGCGCGAGTAATTCCGGTGTAGATCAGTTCTTTGGTCAGCACGGGGTTCAACGCATCCGGCAGGATCAGCGCCGTATGGGCGAACTCAGAACCCTGGGACTTGTGCACCGTCATGGCGTACACGGTTTCGACATCATTGAGCCGACTCGGCAACACGAAGCGCACGCCGCCCTCTCCATCGTTACGCGGGAAGGCCACACGCAGAACGGTTTTGCCGATCTCTGCGCCTTCACGCTCGGGCAGTTTCAGGGCGATGCCGATGTCGCCGTTCATCAGGCCCAGACCATAGTCGTTACGAGTCATCAGCACCGGCCGACCTTCATACCACTGCTGATCGCTCTCGATCAGACGCGCCTTGAGCAACGCAGCGGTGATGCGCTGGTTCAGACCTTCAACGCCCCACGGCCCTTTGCGCACGGCACACAACAACTGGAACGTATCGAACGCCTGCAAGACTTCCCGCGCCCAATCCGTCCAGTCCGCATGCTCAAGAGGCCGCGTCGACGGTGGACGCTGATCGCGCAGTACGCGCAAGTAATGGCGATAACCTTGCGGGCCGTTGCCGTGACCTTCGAGCAACAGGCGTTCGAGCTTCTGATCATGTTCGCCTTTGAGCGGCAGCGAATACACGTCGCCGTAGCTGCCGGCCGCGAGCAACTGCCGCGCTTCATCGGCCAATTGCTGATTGACCCGGCGCGCGAGCTGACCAATGCCACTGCCCTCGCCGAAACGGCGCGAGTGCCGCAGCATCACCACTTGCTGCGCCAGCGGATGGGTGCCGTCGCGGTCCTCATGCATACCGCTGCCCTGCAACGACTCGCCACTGACCGACTCCAGCCATTGCCGCGTCTGCGGGCTGTACCAACCGCCCTCGGCGTCACGGCACAGATCGCCCAACACCGCACCGGCCTCGACCGAGGCCAGTTGATCCTTGTCGCCCAACAGTACCAGCCGCGCATGGGCCGGCATGGCGTCGAGCAAGTTGGCCATCATTTCCAGGTCGATCATCGAAGCTTCGTCGACCACCAGCACATCCAGCGGCAGGCGGTTGCCGGCATGGTGACGGAAATGCCGGGTGCCCGGTCGACTGCCGAGCAGACGGTGCACGGTGGTCACATCGCTGGGGATCGCCGCGCGCACAGCTTCGGCGACTTGCAGTGATTGCACTTGCTGGCTGATCGACTCGGTCAAACGTGCAGCGGCCTTGCCGGTCGGTGCCGCCAGACGAATGCGCAGCGGATGGCCAGCCTCGACGGCCGGTGCCTGCAGCAACGCGAGCAAGCGCACCACCGTGGTGGTTTTCCCGGTGCCCGGGCCGCCAGTGATGATGCTGAAGGCGCTGCGCGTAGCGATGGCGCAGGCGAGTTTTTGCCAATCGATGACATCTGCGGATTCCGCGCCGCCGAACAATTCGTTCAGACGCGGCGGCAGATCATCCGGCGTCGGCTCCTGTTGCATCAAGCGTTGGCGCAACGCTGCATCGATGCGGCGTTCGTAGGTCCAGTAGCGGCGCAAGTACAGGCGTTTCGAGGACAGCACCAACGGACGTGTCTGCGCTGGTTCACTGGCATCGGCGGCCAGCGCGACCAGCGAGCTGCTTGCCAGCACTTTGCACCAATGGGCTCCATCGAGCGTTTCGAGCAATTGCGAGGGCAGCAACAACACACCGCCCTGCACATCGCCTTCGGGCGGCAATGACAGGGCAAAATCCGGCGCCTTGAGGGTTTCAAACAAATCCAGACACACGTGACCATGGCCGAGCTGGTGACTGGTCAACGCCGCCGCCAGCAGCACCAGCGGATCGGTCTCGGGCTCGAGTTCATGCAGGAAAGCGACAAAGGCGCGGTCCAGCGCGCGCAGCCAGCCGCGCTCGACCCAACGGCTCAGCAACAACAGCAAATCATCGGCGCGGGTCAGCGGCGAGAGTTTCGACAGGCTGTCCGCTTCCAGCGGTGTCGGCAGCAGATCGGCGAATGTGCGGCTCATAGCAGGACTCCCTGTTCCCAGGCGGGCTCGGACTTGGGTTCGGGTTTGCCCTGGAACATCCGGTCGAGGCGTTCGATCAATTCCCGTGGTGGCCGCACGAAGTACACGCCGCGACTTTCCGCACGCGTTCCGCGCAGAAACAGATAAAGCGCCCCGCCGACATGGCGGTCGTAATCGTAATCCGCCAGCCGCGCCTTCAACTGGCGATGCAGTGCCAGCAGATACAGCACGTATTGCAGGTCGTAACGGTTATCGAGGATCGACTGCTCCATGGCCTGCACGGTGTAGGCCTGATCATCCACGCCGAGCCAGTTGGATTTGTAATCGGCGACGTAATAACGGCCAGCGTGCTCGAAGGTCAGGTCGATAAAGCCCTTGAACATGCCGTTGAGTTGCACCGGTTCTGCCGCAACACGAGCGACGCCATTGTGGGTGTGCTGGCGCACCTGTTCATCGAGCTTGAGCACGTCGACTTTGTGGCTGGCGAACCAGAACTCCATCTCGACGCGGTATTGCTTCAGTTGCTCAAGAACCACCGGCGGTTGCCCGCCCGCGATCGGCAACGGCGACTTGAGCGAATGCTGCAGCCAGTCAGTCAGCGTGGTAATCCAGCCTTGCCAGCCGCGCAGGTTGCAACGCCGGGCAATCGCATCTTCCAATGCTTCGCGGGCAACCGAAAAACCTTCAGCGCCCGCCCATTCGAGCAAGCCA
This sequence comes from Pseudomonas iranensis, assembly GCF_014268585.2. Lineage (NCBI taxonomy): Bacteria > Pseudomonadati > Pseudomonadota > Gammaproteobacteria > Pseudomonadales > Pseudomonadaceae > Pseudomonas > Pseudomonas iranensis. The sequence goes on along the minus strand of NZ_CP077092.1, from coordinate 1,015,382 downwards.
TGCAGAAAGGTGCCGGGATTGGGGCCACGGGGAAAACGGTGGATATCGGCGCCACCGCTGATGATTTCGCGGGGTGCGTCGGGGTCGAGGCGCTCGTCGTCGAAGAGCTTTTGTGCCTGCGGACTGTCCGGTGCTTCATCGCTGCCGATGCTCATTATGTCGCTGATGCGCAGGGCGCTGTACGACGCGATCCACCAGTTTTCACTGGCTTTGCGCTTGGGCCGTAGCGTCGCTCGTAGCACCGCTTCATTGCGCGGCGGCTGGTAATGCTCATCAGTGGGCTGAGGCATTTCGCCGATGCCAATCGCCGCGCAGTCTTGCTGCAGATCGCGCAGCCAGCGATTCAATTCGCTGGACTCGCCCAAAGCGGCACCGCCACCGAGTAAGTAACCCAGCGCAGACAGGTGCAACACCGAGCTGTTGTTATTGCCGCGCTTGAGATCGGTGACGCCCAGCCAGCAGGCATGCTGCGCGCGCGTTAATGCGACATACAGAAGACGCAGATCTTCGGCCAGACGCTCATCGTCAGCCAGGGCGATCAACTCGGGGGTCGGCTTGAGGCTGATCTGCGCCTTGCCCGCAGCGTCGTGGTAATGCAGCGGCAAACGGCTGCCATCCACCGGTTTCGCCGAGCAAATGAATGGCAGGAACACCAGCGGATATTCCAGACCCTTGGATTTGTGGATGGTCACCACTTTGACCAGTTGCTCGTCGCTTTCCAGACGCAGAATCTGCTCTTCACCGGCCTGACCGGACAGTGCCAGCAGCTCGGCCAGATGGCGGATCAATGCTTGCTCGCCGTCCAGTTCAGCGGCGGCTTGCTGCATCAGTTCCGAGAGGTGCAAAAGGTTGGTCAGCACGCGCTCGCCGTCACTGCGCTGCATCAGCGTCTGCGGCAAATGGAAATCGTGAAGCAGGCGGCGCAACATCGGTAACACGCCCTGTTTGCGCCAGAGCTCGCGATAGCCGCGGAACTGCATGACCCGGGCTTCCCAGACCATTTCATCCTGGTTCAGGCGCTCCAGCTCGATCAGCGGCAGGTTAAGGGTGGTGCAGGCCAGCGCAGCCTTGAGCGAGCGTTCGACATCGGGTTCGGCGCAAGCCTTTAGCCACGCCAGCAGGTCGTGCGCCTCTTGCGCGGCGAACACCGAATCCTTGTCCGACAGATAAACACTGCGCACCCCTCTGGCGGCGAGTTCGGCGCGTACGGCCTGGGCCTCTTTACCGTCGCGGACGAGGATCGCGATATCCGAAGGACGCAAACCTCGGAAGTCGTCCGCCTGAACGAAACCAGCGCTACCGGTTTGCCCGCCATTGAGCAGTGCGGTGATCTGGCTCGCGCAGGCGGCGGCCATTTGCTGACGATAGATCGCGCCGGACAGTGGCTGATCGCTGGGCAGTAGCCAGACATTCAGTGCCGCGACGTCTTGCCCGGCAATCCGCAGCGTTTCCTTGCGTCCCTGAGACTCGACCGGAAGGAACGGTACCGGGTTTTCGCCGGTTTTCTCGCGAAACAAAAACGCGCCGCGTCCCTGTTCTCGAGACTCGGCGCGTTCGAATACGTGATTGACCGCTGTCACCATACCGTGGCTGGAGCGGAAGTTGGTGCCGAGCGTATGCAAACGGCCGGTGGTGGCCTGACGTGCGCGCAGGTAGGTGTAGATGTCGGCACCGCGAAAGGCGTAGATCGCCTGTTTGGGATCGCCGATCAGGAACAGGCCGGTGTCAGGGTGATTGTCTTCGATGCGGTAGATGCTTTCGAAGATGCGGTATTGCACCGGATCGGTGTCCTGGAATTCGTCGATCAGCGCGACCGGGAACTGCTCGCGAATTAGCGTCGCCAGACGCTCGCCGCCCTCCGATTGCAGCGCGGCATCCAGACGCAACAGCATGTCGTCGAATCCCATTTCTGCGCGGCGACGCTTCTCTTCTTCGAAGCGTGCACCGACCCACTTGGCAGCGTGTTGCAGAACAGCGGCATCGGGCGTCGGCAATGCGTCGAGGCTCGATTTGAGTGCGGACATGGCGTCCAGCCCCGGATGACTCGGGGCCTGGCCTTTCCAGGCCTCGGCCATGCCTTCGGGTGTCAGACGGGTGAAGCCGGTGCCAATGTCCAGTTGCTCAAGCGCCTCGTCTTCGGCCCAGGTCTTGAGTTTCTCGAACCAGGGTTCGAAATAACGCGCCTGCATCTTGCGGCCATCGACGGTTTTGCTGGCGACGCCTTCATGGCAGAGCGCGAGCAGTTCGTCTGCCCAATCACGCCAAGGCGCTTTCAGTTCGACCAATGCTGCTCGCCGCTCCAGTAAACACTCGGCGATCAGCTCCGCAGGCACCTTGCCTTCATCGGTGTCACGCTCGCTGGCGAACAAGCCTCGTACCCGAGGCAACAATGCTGCGGGGCCACCCCAATTGCTGCGCACCCAGTTCAGCGCATCGCCCTGCATCGGGTAGCAGAACAGTCGCCAGTAATCGCGCAACACTTCGCCAAGCAAATCGCTGTGATCGGTTTCCAGGGATTGCGTGAACAGGCTGCCGCTGTCGAACGCATGCTCGCGCAGCATGCGCTGACACCAGCTGTGAATGGTCGAGACGGCGGCTTCGTCCATCCACTGCGCGGCAATATCGAGGCGGTTGGCGCAGCCCGGCCATTGCTGCGGATCGAACTGTTCGCGCAACTCGGCAATCAGTCCGTCGGGGGCGGTGATTTCATCGCGGAAGAATCGCGCGGCCTCAGCCAAGCGTGTCCGAATCCGTTCACGCAGCTCTTTGGTGGCAGCGTCGGTAAACGTCACTACGAGGATCTGCGGCGGCAGCAGTTCGCGTGCGAAACCGCTTGCCTCGCCGCCATGACCGAGAATCAGCCGCAGATAAAGTGCCGAAATCGTGAAGGTTTTGCCGGTGCCTGCGCTTGCTTCGATCAACTGACTGCCGCGCAGCGGGAAGGCCAGTGCCAACGGTGTTTTGGTACTCATGCGCGCGCACCTTCGCCGGACAAGGAACGCCAAGGCGCTTCGAATAATGGGCGGTATAAGGCGTCGCACCAGCCGGTGAAGGTTTCGTCTGCCAACAGTGCATCGAAATCGGGATATTGCCGGAGCAGTGCCGGGCTTTCACGCCGCTCGCCCTCGCTGGTCTGGCCGTCACCTTCATAGGCTTTTCGTGCAGAGGCTTCGGCTTTGACCGGCTCAGTTTGAGACAACCAGGCGAACGCGGTTTTTATCGCAATCGGCAAGGGTTGACGCATGCCGGATTGCCAGGCGAGAAGCAGGTCACCGAGCAAACGCAACGCTCGGTCTCGCTCCATTGGCTCCAGCAACAATGTGTCGTCACTGGCGACCAATGCCGTGGTCAACGCATGCTCGCTGGCGCAGGCGACCAGATGGGTAACCCACGATTTGGTCAGCCGATGCCACTTGCGAGTTTTGATCGAGCCGATGCTATTGGGAATGGTCGTGACCGACAGCAGACCTCCATCGGCGCGTTGATGCAGGTTTGCGAGCCAGCCCTCCAGCCGCAAACCTTGCAGATCGAGACTGACCGGGATCGCACTGGTCAACGGCGTCGGCCATAACGTCAGCAACAGTTGATAACGCTGCAGAAGATCCGGCAGCGGTTCGATCAGTTCACGCTGTAGGCATTCGCCAAAACCAGCCATAGGCAGCAGACCACTGTTTTGCAGGCGCAGCGCCCGGGCTTGCAGCGCCCGATCGATATTGTCCGGCTGGCTGAGCGCGGCTTCCAGCAAGCTGTCGCTGAGCGTGTAGCGCTGCAGCGCGTCCAGTACGAAAGGTTCTTCATCGGCCAACGGCGCTTGCGCGGCCTCGAAATACACTTTGAGACGTTGGGTGAAAAAATGTCGAACCGGGTTGCGCAGAAAGTCCTGGAGCAATGCCAGCGTCAGCGGTTCCTCTTGAACATATGGCGCGAGTAAGGGTGCTTCACTTTGCTGCGCTTTTTCTTGATGCAACACCTGCCACTCGCTGGCGTAGCTGAACAGTTGCTCGCCTTCGTGGAAATAGCGGGCGCTGAAAGGTTGCAGGGGATGTTCTTCGGTCAGCGCGTCTAACAGATCCTGGCTTGGGTCGATTGAACGCCAGCCGCTGGCGAGGTGATCGCGCAACTGGCCGATGAGCACCGAGGCAGGTCGTTCGCTGTTGTCACGGATGCTGCGACCGACCCAACTGATATAGAGCTGAGAGCGTGCGGACAACAGCGCTTCAAGTAACAGGTAGCGGTCGTCTTCACGTCGTGAGCGATCCCCAGGTCGGTAATCGCTGCCCATCAGATCGAAGTCCAGCGGCGGCTGCGCGCGCGGATAATCGCCGTCGTTCATGCCCAGCAGACATACCAGTTTGAAAGGAATGGCACGCATCGGCATCAAGGTGCAGAAATTCACCGCACCGGCGAGGAATCGTTGCGACAACCGGCCCTGATCCAGCCCGGCAAGCCAGGCTTCGCGCACGACAGTCAGCGGCAGTTCGTCAGTCAGCCCGACCGCCTCGCAGGTTTCCAGCCAAGTCTCGCGAAGCTCCTCCAACTGGGCCAGCAGATAATCGTCATGCTCGTTGCTCGCTTGGAAAAAAACCTGCATCAGCGCCTGCAAGCGCAGCCCCCACTCTTTCGGTTGAGCCGGTTGCGTGAGTTGCCGATGAGCGATTTCCAAGGCATCCAGCAGCGCTACCAGTGGTCCGATCAGAGCAGCATCAAGCCCACCAATTTCGTCGTAAGGCTCGATACCTGCACATGCATCGGCACTGCCGACGGCGTAGCCCAGCAGCATTCGGCGCAGGCCGAAATGCCAGCTGTTCTGCTCCAGTTGCTCGGGCAATCCTAGACCGGCCCGTTGCTCCGCGCTCATGCCCCAACGCACGCCGGCACCCTCGATCCAGCGGTGCAGGGTTGGCAGGTCACGTTCCTCTACACCAAAGCGAGCACGCAGGGCCGGGACATCGAGCAGGTCGAGAATTTCGCTGACCGGGAAACGGCTATCCGGGAGTTTGAGCAGGTGCTCGACTGCGATTAGTAACGGATCGCGGCCACGCTGGCCCTGATCCGCCAAAGTGAACGGAATGAAGCGCGTGTCGAATCGATCGAGCTGACCGAAAACCGCGCGGATATGCGGTGCATAGCTGTCGATATCCGGGACCATGACGATTACGTCGCGGGGGCGCAAGTCCGGGTCGGCACTGAAACGCGCCAGCAGTTGATCGTGCAGGATCTCGACTTCACGCTGGGCGCTGTGGGCGATGTGAAAACGTATTGAATGGTCTTGGGTTGAATCGACCGCAGGCCAGAGTTCGCGTGTCTCGTTAAGTGGACGTAACTCCAGAATGTCGTCCTGCAGCTGGTTGAGCATGTTGCAGGGCTGGGTTTCGCTGAACAGGTCGATGCGTCCGTCACGAAAGGCTGCTCGGTAGCTATTGGGATCGTCGTAGCTGTCGAGCAGGTTGATATAGTCGCGACCTTGTTTGCCCCAAGCGGCCAGCAACGGATGCGCGTGCTGATGCAGGGTCTCGGCATCAAGTACCACTGGCATCCCGCTTTTGCGTTGTTGCCGCTTGTATTGATGTCGCAGCAGATCCTTGTCGGCGACGATATCGGCCCAGTGATGGCGACAGGGGTTGTGTACGCAAAGCAGCACCTGGCTGAAACGTGCCAGACCGGCGAGCGCTTCAAGTACCTGCGCGGGTAGCGAAGAAATACCAAAAACGATCACACGCGGTGGCAGTGAAGCCGGAGCCTCATCAAGAGTGTTGATGCGTTCCATGAAGCGTTGATGGACGCCGGCACGACTCTGCGCCATGCCTTGTTCGCCGACGTCATCCAGCAGCGCTCGCCACAACTCGGCCTGCCAGCAACTGGTCGGTGGCAGAGGTTTGATTTCACCTCGCACATTGCGCAGTTGGTGGCGGCCTTCCGCCCAATCTTCCAGCCAGTCGGCCCGGTAGACCTGATATTGGTCAAACAGGTCGGCCAGACGCTCTGACAATTGATAGCGCTTGCGCAAATCGCTGTCATGGGTAAGGAAGCGTTGCAGCGGCTCGAAGTGGGGGCGATCGATTACCTGTGGCAAGAGGCGCATCAGGCGCCAGGTCAGCGGAGCCTTATCGAGCAGGGATTTCGCCGGAATCTCTTCTCGTCCCAATACCATGCGATAGAGCTGCCACATGAAACTGCCGGGTAGTTGAACGTCAATCGCCGCAGCGATTCCGCAACCGCCAAGGTCGTCGTCTTCGGGATCCTCCGCCAATGCCAGTTTGAGCCATTGGGCGATGCCGTTGCTTTGCACCAAAGCGATTTCATTTTCCAAGGGTGCGAGTGGATAGCGCCGCATGATGCTGACCACAAGGCTGCGCAGCTCATCGAGACTGTTGCTCTGAACCACCATGAATGCAGCGTTGAGGGACTGGGCGTCCGACATATGGATTCCTTGGAAAATCGCTGAAGCCGAGGCAGAACCTTAGCATTGTCGGCCGGCTGTGACAGCCGGACGATGTCTGCGAAGGCTGTAAGAACTTTCTCGCAGGCAAAACAAAACCCCAACTGCTTTCGCAATTGGGGTTTCGGAATTTAATCTTGACGATGACCTACTCTCACATGGGGAAACCCCACACTACCATCGGCGATGCATCGTTTCACTGCTGAGTTCGGGATGGGATCAGGTGGTTCCAACGCTCTATGGTCGTCAAGAAATTCGGGTACTGACTCGTGACCAGATGGCCTCGCTTCAGCAAATTGGGTATGTGACAGCTGGTGTTTGTGCGTTTCGAACTTTCGGTTCGTTTCGTCTTCACACACCGCAATCTGGCCTTTCGACGCAAATTGCTTGGGTGTTATATGGTCAAGCCTCACGGGCAATTAGTATTGGTTAGCTCAACGCCTCACAGCGCTTACACACCCAACCTATCAACGTCGTAGTCTTCGACGGCCCTTCAGGGAACTCAAGGTTCCAGTGAGATCTCATCTTGAGGCAAGTTTCCCGCTTAGATGCTTTCAGCGGTTATCTTTCCCGAACATAGCTACCCGGCAATGCCACTGGCGTGACAACCGGAACACCAGAGGTTCGTCCACTCCGGTCCTCTCGTACTAGGAGCAGCCCCTCTCAAATCTCAAACGTCCACGGCAGATAGGGACCGAACTGTCTCACGACGTTCTAAACCCAGCTCGCGTACCACTTTAAATGGCGAACAGCCATACCCTTGGGACCGGCTTCAGCCCCAGGATGTGATGAGCCGACATCGAGGTGCCAAACACCGCCGTCGATATGAACTCTTGGGCGGTATCAGCCTGTTATCCCCGGAGTACCTTTTATCCGTTGAGCGATGGCCCTTCCATACAGAACCACCGGATCACTAAGACCTACTTTCGTACCTGCTCGACGTGTCTGTCTCGCAGTCAAGCGCGCTTTTGCCTTTATACTCTACGACCGATTTCCGACCGGTCTGAGCGCACCTTCGTACTCCTCCGTTACTCTTTAGGAGGAGACCGCCCCAGTCAAACTACCCACCATACACTGTCCTCGATCCGGATAACGGACCTGAGTTAGAACCTCAAAGTTGCCAGGGTGGTATTTCAAGGATGGCTCCACGCGAACTGGCGTCCACGCTTCAAAGCCTCCCACCTATCCTACACAAGCAAATTCAAAGTCCAGTGCAAAGCTATAGTAAAGGTTCACGGGGTCTTTCCGTCTAGCCGCGGATACACTGCATCTTCACAGCGATTTCAATTTCACTGAGTCTCGGGTGGAGACAGCGCCGCCATCGTTACGCCATTCGTGCAGGTCGGAACTTACCCGACAAGGAATTTCGCTACCTTAGGACCGTTATAGTTACGGCCGCCGTTTACCGGGGCTTCGATCAAGAGCTTCGCGTTAGCTAACCCCATCAATTAACCTTCCGGCACCGGGCAGGCGTCACACCCTATACGTCCACTTTCGTGTTTGCAGAGTGCTGTGTTTTTAATAAACAGTCGCAGCGGCCTGGTATCTTCGACCGGCATGAGCTTACGGAGCAAGTCCTTCACCCTCACCGGCGCACCTTCTCCCGAAGTTACGGTGCCATTTTGCCTAGTTCCTTCACCCGAGTTCTCTCAAGCGCCTTGGTATTCTCTACCCAACCACCTGTGTCGGTTTGGGGTACGGTTCCTGGTTACCTGAAGCTTAGAAGCTTTTCTTGGAAGCATGGCATCAACCACTTCGTCACCCAAAGGGTAACTCGTCATCAGCTCTCGGCCTTAAGATCCCGGATTTACCTAAGATCTCAGCCTACCACCTTAAACTTGGACAACCAACGCCAAGCTGGCCTAGCCTTCTCCGTCCCTCCATCGCAATAACCAGAAGTACAGGAATATTAACCTGTTTTCCATCGACTACGCTTTTCAGCCTCGCCTTAGGGACCGACTAACCCTGCGTCGATTAACGTTGCGCAGGAAACCTTGGTCTTTCGGCGTGGGTGTTTTTCACACCCATTGTCGTTACTCATGTCAGCATTCGCACTTCTGATACCTCCAGCAAGCTTCTCAACTCACCTTCACAGGCTTACAGAACGCTCCTCTACCGCATCACCCGAAGGTGATACCCGTAGCTTCGGTGTATGGTTTGAGCCCCGTTACATCTTCCGCGCAGGCCGACTCGACTAGTGAGCTATTACGCTTTCTTTAAAGGGTGGCTGCTTCTAAGCCAACCTCCTAGCTGTCTAAGCCTTCCCACATCGTTTCCCACTTAACCATAACTTTGGGACCTTAGCTGACGGTCTGGGTTGTTTCCCTTTTCACGACGGACGTTAGCACCCGCCGTGTGTCTCCCATGCTCGGCACTTGTAGGTATTCGGAGTTTGCATCGGTTTGGTAAGTCGGGATGACCCCCTAGCCGAAACAGTGCTCTACCCCCTACAGTGATACATGAGGCGCTACCTAAATAGCTTTCGAGGAGAACCAGCTATCTCCGAGCTTGATTAGCCTTTCACTCCGATCCACAGGTCATCCGCTAACTTTTCAACGGTAGTCGGTTCGGTCCTCCAGTCAGTGTTACCTAACCTTCAACCTGCCCATGGATAGATCGCCCGGTTTCGGGTCTATTCCCAGCGACTAGACGCCCTATTAAGACTCGCTTTCGCTACGCCTCCCCTATTCGGTTAAGCTCGCCACTGAAAATAAGTCGCTGACCCATTATACAAAAGGTACGCAGTCACAGAACAAAGTCTGCTCCCACTGCTTGTACGCATACGGTTTCAGGATCTATTTCACTCCCCTCTCCGGGGTTCTTTTCGCCTTTCCCTCACGGTACTAGTTCACTATCGGTCAGTCAGTAGTATTTAGCCTTGGAGGATGGTCCCCCCATATTCAGACAAAGTTTCTCGTGCTCCGTCCTACTCGATTTCATTGATAAGAGATTTTCGCGTACAGGGCTATCACCCACTATGGCCGCACTTTCCAGAGCGTTCCGCTAATCTCAAATCAACTTAAGGGCTAGTCCCCGTTCGCTCGCCACTACTAAGGGAATCTCGGTTGATTTCTTTTCCTCAGGGTACTTAGATGTTTCAGTTCCCCTGGTTCGCCTCTTGCACCTATGTATTCAGTACAAGATAACCATCTTATGATGGCTGGGTTCCCCCATTCAGACATCTCCGGATCAAAGTCTGTTTGCCGACTCCCCGAAGCTTTTCGCAGGCTACCACGTCTTTCATCGCCTCTGACTGCCAAGGCATCCACCGTATGCGCTTCTTCACTTGACCATATAACCCCAAGCAATCTGGTTATACTGTGAAGACGACATTCGCCGAAAATTCGAATTTCTCAACTAAGAGAACTCACAAATTTTACCTTAGCCTGATCCGTTACCAGTGAAAGTAACGTTCAGTCTATCTTTCTATCACATACCCAAATTTTTAAAGAACGATCTAATCAAAAGACTAGAAATCAATATTCAGTGCGAATATTCATTTCTAAACTCTCAAACTTCGAAGCAGTTTATGGTGGAGCCAAGCGGGATCGAACCGCTGACCTCCTGCGTGCAAGGCAGGCGCTCTCCCAGCTGAGCTATGGCCCCATAACAAAATTGGTGGGTCTGGGCAGATTCGAACTGCCGACCTCACCCTTATCAGGGGTGCGCTCTAACCAACTGAGCTACAGACCCAATTTCGAGCTTGTAACTGTTAGCTCAGAGCTATCAGCTTGGAGCTTAAAGCTGCTTCTATCGTCTTCTTCAATGAATCAAGCAATTCGTGTGGGAGCTCATGCAGCAGCTGATGTCGTCGATTAAGGAGGTGATCCAGCCGCAGGTTCCCCTACGGCTACCTTGTTACGACTTCACCCCAGTCATGAATCACACCGTGGTAACCGTCCTCCCGAAGGTTAGACTAGCTACTTCTGGTGCAACCCACTCCCATGGTGTGACGGGCGGTGTGTACAAGGCCCGGGAACGTATTCACCGCGACATTCTGATTCGCGATTACTAGCGATTCCGACTTCACGCAGTCGAGTTGCAGACTGCGATCCGGACTACGATCGGTTTTATGGGATTAGCTCCACCTCGCGGCTTGGCAACCCTTTGTACCGACCATTGTAGCACGTGTGTAGCCCAGGCCGTAAGGGCCATGATGACTTGACGTCATCCCCACCTTCCTCCGGTTTGTCACCGGCAGTCTCCTTAGAGTGCCCACCATTACGTGCTGGTAACTAAGGACAAGGGTTGCGCTCGTTACGGGACTTAACCCAACATCTCACGACACGAGCTGACGACAGCCATGCAGCACCTGTCTCAATGTTCCCGAAGGCACCAATCCATCTCTGGAAAGTTCATTGGATGTCAAGGCCTGGTAAGGTTCTTCGCGTTGCTTCGAATTAAACCACATGCTCCACCGCTTGTGCGGGCCCCCGTCAATTCATTTGAGTTTTAACCTTGCGGCCGTACTCCCCAGGCGGTCAACTTAATGCGTTAGCTGCGCCACTAAGAGCTCAAGGCTCCCAACGGCTAGTTGACATCGTTTACGGCGTGGACTACCAGGGTATCTAATCCTGTTTGCTCCCCACGCTTTCGCACCTCAGTGTCAGTATCAGTCCAGGTGGTCGCCTTCGCCACTGGTGTTCCTTCCTATATCTACGCATTTCACCGCTACACAGGAAATTCCACCACCCTCTACCATACTCTAGCTTGCCAGTTTTGGATGCAGTTCCCAGGTTGAGCCCGGGGATTTCACATCCAACTTAACAAACCACCTACGCGCGCTTTACGCCCAGTAATTCCGATTAACGCTTGCACCCTCTGTATTACCGCGGCTGCTGGCACAGAGTTAGCCGGTGCTTATTCTGTCGGTAACGTCAAAATTGCAGAGTATTAATCTACAACCCTTCCTCCCAACTTAAAGTGCTTTACAATCCGAAGACCTTCTTCACACACGCGGCATGGCTGGATCAGGCTTTCGCCCATTGTCCAATATTCCCCACTGCTGCCTCCCGTAGGAGTCTGGACCGTGTCTCAGTTCCAGTGTGACTGATCATCCTCTCAGACCAGTTACGGATCGTCGCCTTGGTGAGCCATTACCTCACCAACTAGCTAATCCGACCTAGGCTCATCTGATAGCGCAAGGCCCGAAGGTCCCCTGCTTTCTCCCGTAGGACGTATGCGGTATTAGCGTTCCTTTCGAAACGTTGTCCCCCACTACCAGGCAGATTCCTAGGCATTACTCACCCGTCCGCCGCTGAATCCAGGAGCAAGCTCCTTTCATCCGCTCGACTTGCATGTGTTAGGCCTGCCGCCAGCGTTCAATCTGAGCCATGATCAAACTCTTCAGTTCAAACATCTTTGGGTTTTTAAGAAACCCTAAACTTGGCTCAGCAATCGTTGGTTACATCTTTGATTTCTCGCGGAGTAACTTGTGATGCTGATAATCTTGTTGACTATCAGTCTGACTGCACAAGCACCCACACGAATTGCTTGATTCAGTTGTTAAAGAGCGGTTGGTTAAGATCTTTCGTCTCAACCGAGGCGCGCATTCTACAGCAGCCTCATTTGCTGTCAAGTGATTATTTTCAGAAGTTTTCGAAGAATTCTTCAACAACTTCAACCACTTGCGCTTCCGATCTCTCGTTAGCGGGAGGCGAATTCTACAGCGTTAATCGCTGCTGTCAACACCTCTTTTTCTCCGCTTTCGACCGAGAAGATCGAACCGTTAAAAGAGCCACGCATCACTGCTCTTTCAACTCCTTCCAGGCTTCGATGATCTGAAGCAAGTCGCTGTCGAAAACTGCGCAACTCTTTGAATCTCAAGGAGTTTTCCGTTTCGACTGCGCCGGAAGTGGGGCGAATTATAGACCTCTGGAATCTGCCGTCAACACCTATTTTCATATTTCTGTCATATCGGTCAAAAAGCCCCGAAAATGCGAAGGCCGACCTGGAAGGTCGGCCTTCTGCACATCCAGCTACTTATAAGCTAGGGAATGCGAACTGCGAAGCTTCATGGCTTGCACGCTGCGGCCAGCGCTGGGTGATCGCCTTGCGACGAGTATAGAAGCGCACGCCATCCGGGCCATACGCATGCAGGTCGCCAAACAGCGAACGCTTCCAGCCGCCGAAGCTGTGATAAGCCACCGGCACCGGCAACGGCACGTTGACGCCGACCATGCCGACTTCGATCTCGTCACAGAACAGCCGCGCCGCTTCGCCGTCACGGGTGAAGATGCAGGTGCCGTTGCCGTATTCGTGATCATTGATCAGTTGCATCGCCTCTTCCAGGCTGTTCACCCGCACCACGCACAGCACCGGCCCGAAGATCTCTTCTTTATAGATGCGCATCTCTGGAGTGACGTTGTCGAACAGGCAGCCACCGAGGAAGAAGCCTTCTTCATGCCCGGCAACGCTCAAACCACGACCATCGACCACCAGGGTCGCGCCCGCCGCCACACCGTCGTCTACATAACCGCTGACCTTGTCACGCGCCTGACCGGTAACCAACGGCCCCATGTCCAGACCGCACGAGGTACCCGCGCCGATTTTCAGCGCCTTGATCTGTGGAACCAGTTTCGCCACCAGCGCGTCCGCGACCTGGTCGCCAACACACACGGCCACCGAGATGGCCATGCAGCGTTCGCCGCAGGAACCATAGGCCGCGCCCATCAGTGCACTGACCGCATTGTCCAGATCGGCATCCGGCATCAGTACCGCGTGGTTCTTCGCGCCGCCCAGTGCCTGAACGCGTTTGCCGCGCTTGGTGCCTTCGGCGTAAATGTATTCGGCAATCGGCGTCGAACCGACGAAGCTCAGCGCTTTGACTTCCGGCGCTTCGATCAACGCGTCCACCGCCGTCTTGTCACCATGGACCACACTCATCACGCCTTTCGGCAGCCCGGCTTCCAGCAGCAGTTGAGCGATCAGCAGCGTCGAGCTTGGATCGCGCTCGGATGGCTTGAGGATGAAGCAATTGCCGCAGACGATCGCCAGCGGGTACATCCACAGCGGCACCATGGCCGGGAAGTTGAACGGGGTGATACCGGCCACAATCCCCAACGGCTGGAAGTCCGACCAGGCGTCGATGTTCGGGCCGACGTTGCGGCTGTACTCGCCCTTGAGGATTTCCGGGGCGGCGCAGGCGAACTCGACGTTCTCGATACCGCGCTTCAATTCACCGGCAGCGTCTTCCAGGGTCTTGCCGTGCTCTTCGCTGATCAGCTGCGAGATGCGCGCTTCGTTCTGCTCCAGCAATTGCTTGAAACGGAACATCACCTGGGCGCGTTTGGCCGGTGGCGTATTACGCCACGCAGGAAACGCAGCCTTGGCGGCATCGATGGCTTTCTGAATGGTGGCCTGGCTGGCCAATGGCAGTTTGTGAATTGCCTGGCCGGTAGACGGGTTGAACACATCTACCGCGCGACCGGTTTCGGTTACCAGTTCGCCATTGATCAAATGCGGGATAACGCTCATCGAACACTCCTGAATTCTTGTGCGCAGACGCCCACTACAGACGCCTGCTAATTACATAGCTATATAGAAGGAAAAATCAGTCGAGCTTGTTCAGCACTTCGCCGACCGCGTCGAACAGACGATCGAGGTCTTGCGGCTTGCTGTTGAAGGTTGGGCCGAACTGCAGGGTGTCGCCGCCGAAGCGCACGTAGAACCCGGCTTTCCACAAGGCCATGCCCGCTTCGAAAGGACGCACGATGGCATCACCGTCACGCCCGGCAATCTGGATCGCGCCGGCCAAGCCGTAGTTGCGGATGTCGATCACGTTCTTCGAGCCTTTCAGGCCGTGCAGCGCGTTTTCAAAATGCGGCGCGACTTCGGCGACGCTCTGCACCAGGTTTTCCTTTTGCAGCAGATCGAGTGCTGCGAGGCCGGCGGCACAGGCTACCGGGTGCGCCGAATAGGTGTAGCCGTGAGGGAATTCCACGGCATATTCCGGCGTCGGCTGGTTCATGAAGGTCTGGTAGATCTCGGAGCTGGCAATCACCGCGCCCATCGGGATGGCGCCGTTGGTGACTTGCTTGGCGATGCACATCAGGTCCGGGGTCACGCCGAAGCTCTCGGCGCCGAACATCGAACCGGTGCGACCGAAGCCAGTGATCACTTCGTCAAACACCAGCAGGATGTTGTGCTGATCGCAGATCTCGCGCAGACGCTTGAGGTAACCCTGCGGCGGAACCAGTACCCCGGCAGAGCCGGCCATCGGTTCAACGAACACCGCAGCGATGTTGGAAGCGTCGTGCAGTTCGATCAACTTGAGCAGTTCATCGGCCAAAGCAATACCGCCCTGCTCCGGCATGCCACGGGAAAAGGCATTGCTCGCCAGCAGTGTGTGCGGCAGGTGATCGACGTCCATCATCGCCTGGCCGAACAGCTTGCGGTTGCCGTTGACGCCGCCGAGGCTGGTGCCGGCGATGTTCACGCCGTGGTAGCCACGGGCACGGCCGATCATTTTGGTCTTGGTCGCCTGGCCTTTCAGGCGCCAGTAGGCACGGACCATTTTCACCGCGGTGTCAGCGCACTCGGAACCGGAGTCGGTGAAGAACACATGGTTCAGATTGCCCGGGGTCAATTCGGTGATTTTCTCAGCCAACTGGAACGACAACGGATGGCCGTACTGGAAGCCCGGCGAGTAATCGAGGGTGCCCAGCTGTTTCGCAACGGCTTCCTGAATTTCCTTGCGGGTGTGCCCGGCGCCGCAGGTCCACAGACCGGACAGCGAGTCGTAGATCTTGCGGCCCTTGTCATCGAACAGCCAGCTGCCTTCAGCGCCGACGATCAGACGCGGGTCGCGCTGAAAGTTGCGGTTGGCGGTGTACGGCATCCAGTGCGCGTCCAGCTTCAGTTGGCTGGCCAGTGGCGACGGCGCGTTTTCAGGCATGTTCATCGGGCAAAACCTCGCAGGGCATAAGCGTCAGGGAGATAAAAAGCGTTGTTGCAGCTAAATTGCCACGGCGATAAAGTCGGTGAAATTCAACTCTTCTAACCTTCAGTTAGATCATTGCTAAACAAAGAGAACAAAAAATGAGCAGCCGCCGCGCCGATCCATTAGCCCAGGTCAGTGATTTTGATATTCGCCTGCTGCGGATTTTTCGCAGTGTCGTGGAATGTGGCGGCTTCTCCGCAGCGGAAACCGTGCTTGGCATCGGGCGCTCGGCGATCAGCCAGCAGATGAGCGATCTGGAGCAGCGCCTCGGCTTGCGCTTGTGTCAGCGTGGCCGGGCCGGTTTTTCCCTGACCGAGGAAGGTCGTGAGGTGTATCAGTCGGCACTACAGCTGTTGAGTGCATTGGAGAGTTTTCGCACCGAGGTCAACGGTCTGCACCAACACCTGCGCGGCGAGCTGATCATCGGCCTGACCGATAACCTCGTCACCCTGCCGCACATGCGCATCACCCACGCCCTCGCGCAGTTAAAAGAACGCGGGCCGGATGTGCAGATTCAGATCCGCATGATTGCGCCGAATGAAGTCGAGCAAGGCGTGCTCGACGGGCGTCTGCATGTCGGCGTGGTGCCGCAGGCCAGCGCATTGTCGGGACTGGAATATCAGCCGTTGTACAGCGAGCGTTCGCTGCTGTATTGCGCGGTGGGTCATCCGCTGTTTTATGTCGACGACAAGCAACTCGATGATCAACGCCTCGACAGTCAGGACGCGATTGCGCCAACCTTTCGTTTGCCGGCGGAGATTCAGGCGCATTATCAGGCGCTCAATTGCACCGCCAGTGCCTCTGACCGTGAAGGCATGGCGTTTCTGATTCTGACCGGGCGCTACATCGGTTACCTGCCGGATCACTACGCCAACCTTTGGGTACAGCAGGGGCGCTTGCGTGCGCTCAAGGCCGGCACGCGTTTTTACGATTTGAGTCTGGCATCGGTCACGCGCAAGGGGCGGCGCCCTCATTTGGTGCTGGAAAGTTTCCTGGAGAGTCTGGCCGCGACGCGATAGATAAGCGCGCAGAGCCCAGCCCGGCTGGGCCTCATCGAAAGAACCCAGGAATAACCTGAGCAAGTGGACAGGTTTTTGCAGAGAAGGGATAACTCTCCTTCAAGAAGCCAAAGCCATGCAGCCAGATTCCGACTCGTCCAGTGAACTGATCTACGGCCTCAACGACCGCCCCAAACCACTCGCCGCCATTCTCGCCGCGCTGCAACACGTGCTCGCCAGTTTCGTCGGCATCATCACCCCGCCACTGGTGATCGGTTCCGCGCTCGGGCTGACCGCGCATCTACCGTACCTGATCAGCATGGCGCTGATGGTCTCGGGCGTCGGTACTTTTATCCAGGCGCGGCGACCGTTCGGCATTGGCGCGGGGATGATCTGTCTGCAAGGCACCAGTTTCGCGTTTCTCGGTGCGGTGCTGTCGGCCGGGTTTCTGGTCAAGCAGCGCGGCGGCAGCCCGGAAGATATTCTGGCGATGATTTTCGGCGTGTGCTTTTTCGGCGCAATCGTGCAGATCGTGCTCAGCCGTTTCATCGGTCAGTTGCGCCGCGTGGTGACACCGCTGGTGACCGGCATCGTCATCACGCTGATCGGCATCAGCCTGATCAAGGTCGGCATCACCGATCTGGGTGGCGGCTTCAATGCCCCGGACTTCGGCGCGCCGGGCAATCTGGCCTTGGGCGTGTTCGTGCTGCTGACAATCATTCTGCTCAACCGCTCGAATACGCCGTGGGTGCGACTGTCGGCGATCATCATCGGACTGGTGCTCGGCAGCCTCGCGGCGTGGTTCAGCGGGAAACTGGTCCCGCAGCCGTTGCCTGACTTGCCGCTGGTGAGTTTTCCTACGCCGTTCAAGTTCGGATTCAACTTCGACTGGACCGCTTTCCTGCCGGTCGCGCTGATTTACCTGATCAGCACCATCGAAACCGTCGGCGACCTCACCGCCAATTGCATGCTTGCCCGCCAACCGATCAGCGGCCCTTCTTATATAAGCCGCTTGCGCGGTGGCGTGCTCGGTGATGGCGTGAGCTGCATGATCGCGGCGACCTTCAGCGCCTTCCCCAACACAACGTTCGCGCAGAACAACGGCGTGATCCAATTGACCGGCGTTGCCAGCCGCTACGTCGGCCTGTACATCGGCGCGATCCTGTTCTGCCTCGGCCTGTTCCCGATGATCGGTGCGGTGCTGCAACAGATTCCGAAACCGGTGCTGGGCGGCGCAACGCTGGTGATGTTCGGCGCTGTGGCGGCGGCGGGCGTGCGCATTCTCGCGCAGTCGCCGCTGGACCGGCGCAGCATGTTGATCATCGCCACTTCGTTCGGCGTCGGCCTCGGTATCGCCGCGCAACCGAACCTGCTGCACCTGCTGCCGAAACTGGTGCAGAACCTGTTCGACTCGGCGATCACCAGCGGCGGGCTGACGGCAATCGTCCTGTGTCTGTTGTTGCCGGAAGGCAAAACCGCCGAGACAAAAAGCCCCGCGTCATTGAACAAGATCGAACAGGCGTAACTGTTTTTCCGCGCCAGGACTTGTCGGATGCCTGTGGGTGCGCTATCAACGCAACTGGTTGCACCCACAGACAATCCCGGAAGTGCCTATGACCTTTGAAGTCCCAGCCCACGGCGGCAAACCCGCCAGCCGCATTCGTCAGAAGAACGAAGAGACCATTCTCAAAGCCGCCGAAGACGAGTTCGCCCGTCACGGGTTCAAAGGCACCAGCATGAACACCATCGCGCAGAATGCCGGGCTGCCCAAGGCCAACCTGCATTACTACTTCACCAACAAGCTCGGTTTGTATGTGGCGGTGCTGAGCAACATCATCGAGTTGTGGGACAGCACCTTCAACACCCTCACTGCCGAGGATGACCCGGCCGAAGCGCTGACCCGCTACATCCGCGCGAAGATGGAATTCTCCCGACGCCAGCCACAGGCTTCGCGGATCTTCGCCATGGAAGTGATCAGCGGCGGCGAATGCCTGAGCGAATATTTCAATCAGGATTACCGCACCTGGTTCACCGGGCGCGCGGCGGTGTTTCAGGCGTGGATCGATGCGGGCAAAATGGACCCGGTCGATCCGGTGCACCTGATTTTCCTGCTGTGGGGCAGCACCCAGCATTACGCCGACTTCGCCACGCAGATCTGCCGCGTCACCGGGCGCAGCAAGTTGACCAAGCAAGACATGGAAGACGCCGGCAACAACCTGATCCGCATCATTCTCAAAGGCTGCGGCCTCACTCCTTCTCTATAAGACGTTTATGCCTTTCACCCTCAGCGGTTTTTGCGAGTACCGCGAAGAGATTCGCAAAAGCCGCTTCATCACTCTGGCGACGCCGATCAGCAGCCCTGCCGATGCGCAGGCGTTTTTCGAGCAGCACAGCGATTTGAATGCCACGCACAATTGCTGGGCGTGGAAACTCGGCGCGCAATACCGCAGCACTGACGACGGCGAGCCGGGCGGCACGGCCGGGCGCCCTATCCTGGCGGCGATCGAGGCGCAGGACTGCGATCAGGTCGCGGTGCTGGTGATTCGCTGGTACGGCGGCATTCAACTGGGCACCGGCGGTTTGGCCCGAGCCTATGGCGGTGGCGCCAACAAGTGCCTGCAAGCGGCGGACAAAATCGAGCTGATCAGCCGCGTACCGCTGAGTTGCGCCTGTGGATTTGCCGAGTTGGCGCTGGTGAAGTTGCGCGTGGCCGATCTCGGTGGATTGGTGGTGGAGGAGAACTTCACGGCCAATGGCGTTGAGTTGAAGCTGGCGGTGGGGGAAGCGCAGATCGACGTGTTGCAGAGTCAGTTGGCGGATCTGAGCCGTGGGCGGATTTTGTTGCAGCGTTGAGAGTGGAAGATCAAAAGATCGCAGCCTTCGGCAGCTCCTACAGGGGGATCACATTCCAATTGTAGGAGCTGCGGAACGCTGCGATCTTTTTGGGGCACTCCGTGCATTCCAGTTTCCGCCGACTTGCCCACACCTGCTGTGCACCCGACTGTGGATAACCTGAGCACACACCGCTGTAACCCTTCTGTCATGCGGCTTTGCGCGATTTGTTCAATTTTCGTTCAAATGACCCGATGAAAGGGAAATCCAGCGAAAAAACAAACAGTTACCTTCGTTTATCACCATTAGAACAAAGCATCGCAGTGCTTATGCCCGGCCTCGGCGCTTGCGCACAATTACTGTGGAGCAACCTGTGGATAAGCCGTTCATGACCGCCGCAGCCGCTGGATCTGTCTGGCTCCCAGGCAGTTGCTCGTTTTTTAACCAACTGCAAGCGGGCAAAACTGGAGCCTGTTCAATGGCTTTGCGCTGAATTGGTGCTCGAGAGAAAGACAAAATGCCCGCCGATGCGCTGCTGTCGGCACTTGCGGACTGGCTCCGCAAGCGTTCCTGACTCAATGGCCAGGAAATTGCTTTATCCACAGGCACAACTCCAAGTCAGTCGAGCCTGTCATGTCCATCGCCCCTTCCCCGCCGCGCCTGCAACTGCGCCAGATCAGCAAACGCTACCCCGGTTGTCTGGCCAACGACGCCATCGACCTGAGCATCGCGCCGGGTGAGATCCATGCCCTGCTCGGTGAAAACGGCGCGGGCAAAAGTACGTTGATGAAGATCATTTACGGGGTCACCCAGTGCGACAGCGGTGAAATGCTCTGGGAGGGGCAGCGCGTGCAGATGCGCAATCCGGCGCAGGCGCGGCAGTTGGGCATTGGCATGGTGTTCCAGCATTTCTCCCTGTTCGAAACCCTCAGCGTGGCGCAGAACATTGCCCTGGCGATGGGCGCGGCGGCCGGCACGCCAAAGCAACTGGAGCCGAAGATTCGCGAAGTCTCGCGGCGTTACGGCATGGCGCTGGAGCCGGAGCGACTTGTCCACAGCCTGTCGATCGGCGAGCGCCAGCGGGTGGAAATCATTCGTTGCCTGATGCAGGACATCCGCCTGCTGATTCTCGACGAGCCGACCTCAGTACTGACGCCGCAAGAGGCGGACGAATTGTTCATCACCCTGCGTCGCCTCGCCGATGAGGGCTGCAGCATTCTGTTTATCAGCCACAAGCTCGGTGAAGTGCGCGCCTTGTGCCATAGCGCCACGGTGCTGCGCGGCGGCCGGGTTGCCGGGCATTGCGTGCCCGCCGAATGTTCGGACCAGCAACTGGCGCAAATGATGGTCGGTGAAGCGGCGGCATTGATTGGCGAGTATCCGAAAGTCAGTGGTGGCACGGCGTTTCTGCAAGTGCAGGGTTTGAGCTGGCACAACCCGGACCCGTTCGGCCGCTCGCTGACAGACATCGACCTGCAAGTGCGCAGTGGTGAAATCGTCGGCATCGCCGGGGTCGCGGGCAATGGTCAGGATGAATTGCTCGCCCTGCTCAGCGGCGAGCAGCCCTTGCCTCGTGCGCAAGCGGCGACCCTGCGCTTCGCAGATAGGAACGTCGCTGACCTGCGCCCGGATGCGCGGCGCAAACTGGGTTTGGCCTTCGTGCCGGCCGAACGCCTCGGCCACGGCGCGGTGCCGGAGTTGAGTCTGGCCGATAACGCCCTGCTCAGTGCTTTTCAGCAAGGACTGGTCAGCCACGGGTTGATTCAACGCGGCAAAGTCGAAGCCCTCGCGCAACAGATCATTCAGCGTTTCGGCGTGAAGACCCCGGACACGCAAACCGCTGCGCGCAGCCTGTCCGGCGGCAACTTGCAGAAATTCATCCTCGGCCGGGAAATTCTTCAGCAACCGAAACTGCTGATCGCCGCGCACCCGACCTGGGGTGTCGACGTCGGTGCCGCCGCGACCATCCATCGCGCCTTGATCGCCCTGCGCGATGCCGGCGCGGCGATTCTGGTGATTTCCGAAGACCTCGATGAGCTGTTCCAGATCAGCGATCGCCTCGGCGCGCTGTGCGGCGGGCGTCTGTCGGCGCTGCAAGATACTGGCGCTACACAACTGAGCGATGTCGGCGCGTGGATGGCCGGCCAGTTCGATCACTCACCTCGCACCGCCTCGGTTTAACGGAGTTTCAACATGCTGCTTTTCCTCGAACCCCGTGGCCAGCAATCGCGCCTGATGCTGTGGTGCTCGCCGTTATTGGCGGCGGCGCTGACCCTCGGCTGCGGCTCGCTGTTGTTCATCGCACTGGGCCACGACCCACTGCAAACCTTGCACACGCTGCTGATCGCACCGGTCAGCGATCTGTATGGCGTATCTGAATTGCTGGTCAAGGCGCTGCCGATTCTGCTCTGCGCACTCGGCCTGGCCGTGGCCTATCAGGCGCGAATCTGGAATATCGGCGCCGAAGGCCAACTTCTACTTGGCGCCCTGGCCGGCAGTGCTCTGGCGGTGAACATTATTGGTATGCAAAGTCGCTGGGCGCTGGTGCTGATTCTGCTGACCGGGACGCTGGCGGGCGCCGCATGGGCCGGACTCACCGCATGGCTGCGCACGCGCTTCAACGCCAACGAAATCCTTACCAGCATCATGCTCAATTACATCGCGCTGAACCTGCTGCTGTTCTGCGTGCACGGGCCGTTGAAGGATCCGGCGGGCTTCAATTTCCCCGAGTCGGCCATGTTCGGCGACGCCAGTCGTTTGCCGCTGCTGCTGGAGGACGGCCGCGTGCATGCCGGCGTGTATTTCGCCCTGCTCGCGCTGGTTGCGGTGTGGGTGTTGTTGCAGAAAAGCTTCATCGGCTTCCAGATCAAAGTGCTCGGGCTGGACAAGCGTGCGGCAGGTTTCGTCGGCTTTCGCGAGAAGCGCCTGATCTGGCTGGCGCTGTTGATCAGCGGTGGTCTGGCCGGGCTCGCCGGGGTCTGCGAAGTGACCGGGCCGATCGGCCAATTGGTGCCCCAAGTGTCGCCGGGCTATGGCTACGCAGCGATCACCGTGGCGTTCCTCGGACGGCTGAATCCGCTTGGCATTCTGTTCTCCAGTCTGCTGATGGCGCTGCTGTACATCGGCGGCGAGAGCGCGCAGATGTCGCTCAATCTGCCGCAAGCGATCACCCAATTGTTCCAGGGCATGATGCTGTTTTTCCTGCTCGCCTGTGACGTGCTGATTGTCTATCGGCCACGCCTGAAACTGCGCTGGACCCGGCGCGCCTCGCCCCCTGTCGTAACCGCCGGAGCGCTGTGATGGATATCGATCTGTTGAGCAATATTTTCTACGCGATGGTCCGCTGCGGCACGCCGCTGCTGCTGGTGGCATTGGGTGAGTTGATCTGCGAGAAAAGCGGCGTCCTCAACCTCGGCCAGGAAGGCATGATGCTGTTCGGTGCGGTGATCGGTTTTATCGTCGCGCTGAACAGCGGCAACCTGTGGCTGGGTGTGCTGCTGGCGATGCTGGCCGGGATGTTGTTGTCGTCACTGTTCGCCCTGGTCGCGCTGGTGTTCAACGCCAATCAGGTGGCCACCGGTTTGGCCCTGACGATCTTCGGCGTGGGCCTGTCGACATTTGTCGGCGCGGCCTGGGTGGGTAAGCCGCTGGCAGGTTTCGAGCCTCTGGCGACTCCGTATCTGAGTGAGATCCCGCTGATCGGGCGGATGCTGTTTGCCCAGGATCTGCTGGTGTATCTGTCGTTCGCCCTGTTTGCGCTGGTGGCGTGGGTGATCATCAAAAGTCGTGTCGGCCTGATCATTCAAGCGGTCGGTGAAAACCCGGATGCGGCCAGCGCCATGGGCTTGCCGGTGCTGACCGTACGCACCTTGGCGGTGTTGTTCGGCGGAGCAATGGCCGGACTGGCCGGGGCGTATCTGTCGCTGGCCTACACGCCGATGTGGGCGGAAAACATGACCGCCGGGCGCGGCTGGATTGCCCTGGCGCTGGTGGTGTTTGCCAGTTGGCGGGTGTGGCGGTTGTTGCTTGGGGCGTATCTGTTCGGCCTCGCCAGCATCCTGCACTTGGTGGCACAGGGATTGGGACTGGCGATTCCTTCGAGCCTGCTGGCGATGCTGCCGTATGTGGCGACGATTTTGGTGCTGGTGCTGCTGTCCCGCGATGCCGTGCGCACTCGGTTGTATGCGCCGGTTTCGTTGGGGCAGCCGTGGCAATCGGGACATTGATGCATTGACCTCAATGTCCCCATCGCTGGCAAGCCAGCTCCCACAAGGTCCGGGTCATCTACAACATTTGTGATCAGCGCTAACCCTGTGGGAGCTGGCTTGCCAGCGATGAGGCCCAAAAAGGCAACATCAGGACTGTGACCCATGCCTATTTCCGAGCAAAACTATCTTGAGCAATTCAGCAAGCAAGCACGGCAAGGCCTGGAGTATGCTCCGGGGTCAAAGCCTGTTTTCGCCAAGCGCTGCAACTGTGGCGCGGTCAGGCGTGTCCATTGAATCCTGAATGCTGACTTTCAAGGAAACCCATCATGTCTCAGGCAAAAAACGCACTGATCATCGGCGCCTCCCGCGGCTTGGGCCTCGGTCTGGTGAAGACCCTGCTGGGCGATGGCTGGCAGGTCACCGCGACGGTGCGCAATCCGCAGAAGGCCGAGGCGCTGCAAGCGCTGGGTGACGTGCGCATCGAGAAGCTCGACATGGATGATCAGCAAGCGGTGATCGCTCTGAGCCAGAAACTCAAGGGCGAAACCTTCGATCTGTTGTTCGTCAACGCCGGGGTCAAAGGCCCGGACGTGCAGACGCCGGGCGGCGCGACCCTGGCCGAGGTCGGGCAACTGTTTTTCACCAACGCGGTGGCGCCGATCAATCTGGCCCAGCGTTTCGTCGGGCAGATCCGCGACGGCAGCGGCGTGCTGGCGTTCATGAGTTCGGTGCTCGGCAGCGTGACCATGCCCGACGCGCCGGAGCTGGCGTTGTACAAGGCGAGCAAGGCGGCGCTGAATTCGATGACCAACAGTTTTGTCACGCAACTGGGTGAACAGAAACTCACCGTACTGTCGTTGCACCCGGGCTGGGTGAAGACCGACATGGGCGGCGAAGGTGCTGACTTGGATGTAGAGACCAGCACTCGCGGGCTGATTGACCAGGTCAATGCATTCACCGGCAAGGGCGGGCATCACTTCGTCAATTACAAGGGTGAAACCATTCCCTGGTAAGCACTGAAAATCCCGATGTGGGAGCGAGCCTGCTCGCGAATACGATCTGTCAGGTAAATCTGTATCGACTGACAGGACGCCTTCGCGAGCAGGCTCGCTCCCACAGGGGGATGATGGTGAATGGTCGGGTGGCGCTTGCCCGGCGCGGCGATTTGTTTGAAACTGCGCGCCTCGTCGTTCGCGGCGACCCTGGATCAGCAGACAGGGCAACACTGAGCTGGCAACCCTGAACCCAACTTTCAGAGGAGCCGGCCACAATGCCTGCGACCCGTACCTGGTTAAAAAATCCCCTCGCCATTTTCACCTCCAACGAGCTTGATGCCCGTGGCGGTTTAGTCGTGCAAGACGGTGTCATCGTCGAAGTCCTCGCTGCCGGTCAGCAGCCGTCGGCGCCGTGCAATGAAGTGTTCGATGCCCGCGAGCATGTGATCCTGCCGGGCCTGATCAACACCCACCATCACTTCTATCAAACCCTGACCCGCGCCTGGGCGCCGGTGGTCAATCAGCCGCTGTTCCCGTGGCTGAAAACCCTGTACCCGGTATGGGCGCGGCTGACCCCGGAAAAACTCGCCCTCGCCACCAAAGTGGCGCTGGCCGAATTGCTGCTCTCGGGTTGCACCACCGCTGCCGACCATCACTATCTGTTCCCGGATGGTCTGGAAAATGCCATCGACGTGCAGGTCGAAACGGTGCGTGAACTGGGTATGCGCGCCATGCTCACGCGCGGCTCGATGAGCCTTGGCGAGAAGGACGGCGGCCTGCCTCCGCAACAAACGGTGCAGGAAGGTCAGGTGATTCTCGACGACAGCCAGCGGCTGATTCACGAGTATCACGAGCGTGGCGACGGCGCGCAGATCCAGATCGCCCTGGCGCCATGTTCGCCATTTTCGGTGACCCCGGAAATCATGTCGGCCAGCGCTGATCTGGCGAACAAACTCGATGTGCGTCTGCACACCCATCTCGCTGAAACCCTTGATGAAGAAGACTTCTGCCTGCAACGTTTCGGTCTGCGCACCGTCGATTATCTGGACAGCGTCGGCTGGCTCGGCCCACGTACCTGGCTGGCCCACGGCATCCATTTCAACCCCGACGAAATCGCCCGCCTCGGCCAGGCCGGTACCGGCATCTGCCACTGCCCAAGCTCGAACATGCGCCTGGCGTCCGGCATCTGCCCGAGCATCGAGCTGACCGACGCCGGCGCGCTGTTCGGCCTTGGCGTCGACGGTTCGGCGTCCAACGATGCCTCGAACATGATCCTCGAAGCGCGTCAGGCTCTGTACATCCAGCGCCTGCGTTACGGCGCCGAAAAGATCACCCCGGAGCGCGTGCTGGGCTGGGCGACCAAAGGTTCGGCGAGCCTGCTCGGTCGCACTGACATCGGCGAAATCGCCGTCGGCAAACAGGCGGATCTCGCGTTGTTCAAGCTCGATGAACTGCGTTTCTCCGGTAGCCATGATCCGATTTCGGCGCTGTTGTTGTGCGGCGCGGATCGGGCGGATCGAGTGATGATTGGCGGCAAGTGGCGTGTGGTTGGTGGTCAGGTTGAAGGGTTGGATCTGAAAGGGCTGATTGCCGATCACAGCCAGGCGGCCCGGCAGTTGATTGCCGGTACCTGACTAACCGCCGTTGAAAACTGTGGGAGCGAGCCTGCTCGCGAAGAGGGAGTGTCAGACAACATGTTTGTTGGATGACACATCGTTTTCGCGAGCAGGCTCGCTCCCACATGGGTATCTGCCAGCCCTAAAGGCCCAGTAGCGACAGCATGATGAACGTGGCAAACAGCACAAAGTGCGTCATGCCCTCAATGGCGTTGGTCTCGCCGTCATTGAGGTTGATCGCGCTGACGATCAGGGTGATGAAGATCATCACCGTTTGCACTGGGGTCATCGCCATTTGAAACGGCTGGCCGGTGTACAGCGCCATCGCTTCCATCACCGGTACGGTCAGAATCACCGTCGACAGTGACGCGCCCATCGCAATGTTGACCACCGACTGCATGCGATTGGCCAGTGCCGCACGCAGTGCGGTGAGAATCTCCGGCGCGGCGGAAATCGCTGCCACCAGAATCGCCGTGATCACCGGCGGCGCGCCCGTGCCTTCCAGGCCCAGATCGAGAGTCTTGGACATCACCTCGGCCAGTGCGCCGATGATCACTACCCCCGACACCAGAATGCCGATCGACAGCGCCAGGCTTACCGGCTTCGGCTCCTGCTCGACCGGCTCCTTCTTGCGCCGTTTGTCCGGATAGCTGTAGCTGAAAAAGTAACTGTGCGGGCCGACCTGCATGCGCAGGAACAGCGCGTAGAGCACCATCATCGCGCCAATGGTGAACGCCGAATACATCTTCCAGTTGGCCTCGGGAATAAACTCCGGGACCACCATCGACACGCCCATCGCAGTGAGGATCATCACGCTGTAGCTGCGCGCCGAGTCGTCGTTGTAGGACTGCTCGCCGTGTTTGATCCCGCCCATCAAAGCGGCGAGGCCGAGGATGCCGTTGATGTCGAGCATGACCGCTGAATAAATCGTGTCGCGCACCAGCGTTGCCGAGGCTTCGTTGCTCATCATGATAGCCAGGATGACCACTTCGACAAGCACCGCCGAGAGCGTGAGGATCATCGTGCCGTAGGGGTCGCCGACCTTTTCCGCCAGCAGTTCGGCGTGATGAGCGACGCGCATCGAAGCGGCGACGATAAAGGCGATCAGCAGCAGACCGCCGCCCAGCGCGACGATCTGGCCGCTGTGCAGCAGCCAGTGTTCCAGTGGATAAGCGACGCACGCGGCAAGGACTGCCAGCAGCAGGAAGCTTTCTTGCTTGAGAATCGAGAGCATGACGGGCCTTTTGCCGAAAAGAGCTGATGAAGCTACTGACTGCCGCGCGCCGCTAACGTTTCGTTACATCTTTGCGCACCAAACCATGGCGACTGATTTCAGGCATGCACATTTATTGGCCATACCGGCCTCTTCGCGAACAGGCTCGCTCCCACATTGAACTGCGATCCCCCTGTGGGAGCGAGCCTGCGCGCGAAGGCCGCACTGCGGTTGTGGATTATTTATTGTCCTGTTGGTCAGCAATTTGCATTGGCCCTGAGCACACACAACAAAATGGAGTTCGGGTTCATGCCAATACGTCCGCTGCACAAACTGCTGTACGCCGCCATCGGTCTGGGAATCAGCCTGAGCGCCAGCGCTGCCGATCCGCTGAAGGTCGGTTTCGTCTACATCGGCCCGATCGGTGACCACGGCTGGACGTATCAGCACGAACAGGGGCGCAAGGCCCTGGCGGAAAAACTCGGCACGCAGATCACCACCAACTACGTGGAAAACGTCGCCGAGGGCGCCGACGCCGAGCGGGTGATCCGCAACATGGCCAAGGACAAATATGACCTGATCTTCACCACGTCTTTCGGCTACATGAACCCGACAGTGAAAGTCGCCAGGCAATTCCCCAAGGTCACTTTCGAACACGCCACCGGTTACAAGCAGGACAAAAACCTCGGCACCTACCTGGCGCGCACTTACGAGGGCCGTTACGTCGGCGGTTTCCTCGCGGCGAAGATGACCAAGACCAAGAAGATCGGCTACGTCGCCTCGTTCCCGATTCCGGAAGTGATCCGCGACATCAACGCCATCCAGCTGGCTTTGAACAAGTACAACCCTGGCACCGAAATCAAAGTGGTGTGGGTCAACTCCTGGTTCGATCCGGGCAAGGAAGCCGACGCCGCCAACGCGCTGATCGATCAGGGCGTCGACGTGGTGTTCCAGCACACCGACAGCCCGGCGCCGATCCAGGCTGCCGAACGGCGTGGCGTGTATGCCGTGGGCTACGCCTCGGACATGGCCCACTTCGGCCCGAAAGCGGTGCTGACCTCGATCGTCAACGACTGGGCGCCACACTACATTCAGGCGACGCAGAGCGTGATCGATCACACCTGGAAATCCCAGGATTACTGGGGCGGGTTGAAGGAAGGCACAGTGGAGCTGCCGATCAGCGATCTGGTGCCAGCGCCGGTGAAAGCCGAAGCCGAGCAGTTGATTGCCGACATCAAGAGCGGCGCATTGCAGCCGTTTACCGGGCCGATCAAGGATCAGGCCGGTGTGGAAAAAATCCCGGCGGGCGTGAGCGCGACCAATGCGGAACTGGCTTCGATGAATTATTACGTTGAGGGCATGAAGGCCGAGATGCCGAAGTAGTCCCCCGATTCACCACACAAAACCCTGTGGGAGCGAGCCTGCTCGCGAAAGCGGTGTGTCATTAAACAAAAATGCTGTCTGACACTCCCTCTTCGCGAGCAGGCTCGCTCCCACATTGGAAACACAGCGTATTCAAGGATTGTGTATGGATCAGCTTCCGATCATTGATATCAGCCCACTCTATAGCGACGACGAAAACGCCTGGCCTGCGGTGGCCGAACAAATCGACCAAGCCTGTCGCGAGTGGGGCTTTTTCTACATCAAGGGCCATCCGATCTCGGCGCAGCGCATCGACGCCCTGCTCGATCACGCCCAGCGCTTCTTTGCATTGCCAGCCGCAGAAAAACTGAAGATCGACATTACTCAGACCCGCCACCATCGCGGCTACGGCGCGATTGCCACAGAGCAACTGGACCCGGACAAACCCAGTGACCTCAAAGAAACCTTCGACATGGGCCTGCACCTGCCGAACGAACATCCCGAGGTGCTCGCGGAAAAACCCTTGCGCGGCCCCAATCGGCATCCGGCGCAACCCGGCTGGGAAACGCTGATGGAGCAGCATTACCTCGACATGCAGGCGCTGGCGCAAACCCTGTTGCGGGCGATGACCATTGCGCTGGGCATCGAGCGCGACTTCTTCGATTCGCGCTTTGTCGACCCGGTCAGCGTGTTGCGCATGATCCATTATCCGCCGCGTCACACCGCCAGCTCCGCCGAGCAACAAGGTGCCGGCGCCCATACCGATTACGGCTGCATCACCCTGCTCTATCAGGACAGCGCCGGCGGTTTGCAGGTGAAGAACGTCAATGGCGAATGGATCGACGCGCCACCGATTGACGGCACGTTCGTGGTCAACCTCGGCGACATGATGGCGCGCTGGAGCAACGACCGTTATCGCTCGACGCCGCACCGGGTGATCAGCCCGCTGGGCGTGGATCGCTATTCGATGCCGTTCTTCGCCGAACCGCACCCGGACACGCGAATCGAATGCCTGCCCGGTTGCCAGGACGCACAGCATCCGGCGAAATATCCGACCACCACCTGTGCGCAATTCCTGCTGTCGCGCTTCGCCGATACCTATGCCTATCGTCGCGAGCAAGAGGCGGTTTGATCGATCACCTGGTCAGGTTTTGCCAATTGTTGCGGCCAGCCTCTGTAGAATGCCGGCATTGCACCTGATGAGAAAAGACTATGTACGACTGGCTCAACGCCCTGCCCAAAGCCGAACTGCACCTGCATCTGGAAGGTTCGCTGGAGCCTGAACTGCTGTTCGCCCTGGCCGAACGCAACAAGATCGCCCTGCCGTGGAGCGACGTCGAAAACCTGCGCAAGGCCTACGCCTTCAACAACCTGCAGGAATTTCTCGACCTGTATTACCAGGGCGCCGATGTGCTGCGCACCTCGCAGGATTTCTACGACCTGACCTGGGCCTACCTGCTGCGCTGCAAAGCACAGAACGTGATTCATACCGAACCGTTCTTCGACCCGCAGACCCACACCGACCGGGGCATCCCGTTCGAAGTGGTGCTCAACGGCATCGCCGCCGCCCTCAAGGATGGCGAGACGCAACTGGGCATCAGCAGCGGTTTGATCCTCAGCTTCCTGCGCCACCTCAGCGAAGACGAAGCGCAGAAAACCCTCGATCAGGCGCTGCCGTTTCGTGATGCGTTTGTCGCGGTCGGGCTCGACAGTTCCGAGATGGGCCACCCGCCGAGCAAATTCAAACGCGTCTTCGATCGCGCCCGCGACGAAGGCTTCCTCACCGTCGCCCACGCCGGTGAAGAAGGCCCGCCGGAGTACATCTGGGAAGCCATCGACCTGCTGAAAATCCAGCGCATCGACCATGGCGTGCGCGCCATCGAAGACGAGCGTCTGATGCAGCGGATCATCGACGAGCAGATCCCGCTGACCGTGTGCCCGCTGTCGAACACCAAGCTCTGCGTGTTCGATCACATGTCGCAGCACAATATCCTCGACATGCTCGAGCGCGGCGTGAAGGTCACGGTGAACTCCGATGACCCGGCGTATTTCGGCGGGTACGTGACCGAGAACTTCCATGCGCTGCATGAACATCTGGGCATGACCCAGGATCAGGCCAAGCGCCTGGCGCAGAACAGCCTGGATGCGCGGTTGGTAAAACCGTAAGCAACTGCAAAATCACATCAATACCTGTGGGAGCGGGCTTGCCCGCGATAGCGGATTGTCAGTCAACATAGATGTTGAATTTGCTGGCCCCATCGCGGGCAAGCCCGCTCCCACAGGGTACTGCGTTTATTTGAATAGCTGCGCTTCGGTCAGCTCTTCCAGGGTCTTGCCCCGCGTCTCCATCCCGAACAGCCACACCACGCCCGCCGCAATCGCAAAGCACGCCGCGCCCAGCGCGAACACCCCGCCCTGCCCGGTAATCGGGAACACCAGCCCGGTCACCAGTGGCCCGAGCAGCGAGCCGACGCGGCCGATCGCCGAAGCGAATCCCGAGCCGGTTGCCCGTGCCGAAGTCGGGTACAGCTCCGGCGTGTAGGTGTAGAGCACCGCCCACATGCCGAACAGGAAAAACTGCATCAACAATCCGGTACCGATCAGCAGCGCCACGTTGCCGCCGAACACCGCGCTCTGCCCATACAGAAACGCCATCACCCCGCCGCCGAGCAGGGTGACGATGCACACCGGTTTACGCCCCCAACGCTCGACCAGCCACGCCGCCATGAGGAAGCCGGGAATCCCGCCGAGCGAGATCAGCACGGTGTAATACACCGATTGCGTCACGGCGAAACCCGACTGCTGCAGCAATGCGCTGAGCCAGGAAGTCAGCCCGTAGAAACCCAGCAATGCGAAGAACCACAGGCTCCAGATCATCGTCGTGCGCTGGCGATATTGCGGCGACCAGATCTGCTTGAGCGCCGAGAAGAAATTGCCCGGTGGCGTCACCGTGCGTGGCAAACGAACCGGTTCCGGTAACGCCGCACCGCCCAGCGAAGCACGCACCCGCGCTTCAATGCCGTTCAACACTTTGTCCGCGTCGGCTTCGCGCCCGGCCTGTTCCAGCCAGCGCGGCGACTCAGGGATGAAAAAGCGGATCGCCAGGACAAATACCGCAGGCACCGCCAGTACCAGGAAGATATCGCGCCAGCCAATCAGCGGCAGCAGGAAGTACGAGAGCACGCCCGCCGCGACAAACCCCAGCGGCCAGAAGCCGTCCATCAGGGCGATGTAGCGCCCGCGCCGTTGTGCTGGAATCAGCTCCGACAGCATCGACTGTGCGATGGGAAACTCCATGCCCATGCCGATTCCGAGCAGGATGCGAAACAGCGTCAGCGTCTCCACCGTCTGCGCCGTCGAACACAGGTAACTGGCCACACCCCACAACACGATGCTCCACTGAAACACCGGTTTGCGCCCGAAGCGGTCGGCGAGCATCCCTGACAACGACGCCCCGAGCACCATGCCGAAGAAGCTCGAACTGGCCAGCAACCCTGCTTGCGCACTGCTCAGGCCGAACTCGGCTTTGATCGAGCCGAGCAGGAAAGTCATCATCGCCAGATCCATGGAGTCGAAGAAAAACGCCAAGGCGATGATGATGAAAATGACGCGGTGATAACCGCTGAGCGGCAGCCGTTCCAGGCGCTCAGCCGCACTAGAGCGTTGTGTATTCATGTTGTGCTCCCCATCCGGAAAATCCCCGGATCGAGTGTGCGCGATGGTCATTCAGAGGTCGTACTGGATGCGACCTGTTCACAGCCGTGGACGACGTCAGCCTTCAGCTCATCGCCGAGCAACGCTCTAGAACGCTGTTTCCAGCTCGGTTTCCTTGGCAAAGCGATGGATTTCGCGCTGGCCGGTGGCGGTCAACTGCAAGGCGCGGGAATCGTTGGGCAAGGTCAGCCAGCCGGACTGCATGAACAACTGCAACAGCGCCGCGCCCAGTGAGCCGCCCATGTGCGGACGGCGCTCGCTCCAGTCCGGGCAGGCGCAGGCGACCTGCACGTTGCGGTGGGCCAGGGCCTGGATGAACACACCGCGCTGGGCCAGTCGGGTGGAGCCCTTGTGCGTCACCACCACCCGCTGCTCAAGCTGTTCGATCCAGCCGGCATCGAGCAGGCGCTGATACAGGTCGGCCGCCAGGGTACCGCCCAGATGATCGTCGCAGAACCGCGCGCGCAACAGCGAAGACGGCGCCGCCTGCGGCCTGACCATGGGAGTCGTGCGTTTCAGCGCATCAGGGATTTGCCGTGGCGCGCTGGCAATGGTGGCGCTGGCCAGTGCTTCGATCGCCGCGCCGATTTCCGGTGCCGCCAGGCGAAAGAAGCGTTTGCGCCCACGCATTTCGATGTTCAAC
Source organism: Pseudomonas iranensis (assembly GCF_014268585.2). Classification (NCBI taxonomy): domain Bacteria; kingdom Pseudomonadati; phylum Pseudomonadota; class Gammaproteobacteria; order Pseudomonadales; family Pseudomonadaceae; genus Pseudomonas; species Pseudomonas iranensis. The sequence continues at coordinate 982,421 of NZ_CP077092.1, read as the reverse complement.
AGCCCCCCTGCGGACAGGCGTCCCAGATGCGCACTGGCCGACGACGGCGAGAGCCCGGCCAGCAGCGCCAGCTCTTCGGCTTGCCGGGCCGAGCCATCCATCAACGCCCACATCATCGCGCTGCGCTTGGGGTCGGCCAGCAATGTCGCGATCTGGCTGATGCACGGTGCATGTTCCATATGTTCACTCCCTGTTGAATCGTATCGTCTACCGCTCGGAGACATCCTGGCCGGTTATGGGGCATCGGCCAACACGCGAAAATCGCCCTGGATCGGTGGCAAGGGATGCCACCACACCAGCTGCTCCGGCACACAACCTGGAAGCAGAAATAGCAACCGTCACCAAAAGCCGGCAACGCGTTACGGGGTCTGCGCGCCGGGTGTCAGTGCAGGCATGAGGCGGGCGCTAGTATAAGCGGGTTAAGCCAGACGTCCTGCGCCTGGGCCTGGGCAGGTGGCGATTGTTCCTGACAGAAATTTCTCTAATTGCCTGCGACTAATGATCAACTTTGAGGAAACCGGGAAATTGGCTACTCAATTCGGCGCATCGGCTGGCGAGCATCTCCCTCAACAGGTTCACCGGCTTACTCAACTGTGCGCGATGGGCGCACAACAGATTCAGCGGTGCGCGCTCACACAGCAGTTCCGGCATCAGCACTTTGAGGCGTCCGGCGAGCACATCGGCGCCGACGTCGAGCCAGGATTTGTAGGCGATACCGGCACCGGCCAACGCCCATAGCCGCACGACGTCGGCGTCATCGCTGAAGCGGTCGCCGCTGACGGTCAGGCCGACTTCGCGCTTGCCATCGTGAAAACTCCAGTGGTCGTGGACGCGGCTGCCGAGCATGTACAAAAGGCAGTTGTGCTGGGCCAGTTGCTCAAGCTGGCGCGGTTCGCCATGCCGGGCCAGATAGTCCGGAGATGCGCACAACACGCGGCGATTGTGTGGCGCGATGGGCAAGGCGATCAGGCTGGAATCTTCCGGCTCGCCGTAGCGCAGGGCGATGTCCACCGGTTGCCGGAACAGGTCGGCGATGCGGTCGCCAAGCAGCAGGCGCACCGTCAGTTTCGGATGTTCACGCTGGAACGCGTCGAGCCACGGCAGCAGCAGATTGCGGCCGAAGTCCGAGGGCGCCGAAAGCTGCAAAATCCCGCTGACCTGATCCTGACCGCTGGCGAGCAGTCGACGGCCTTCGTCGAGATTGCTCAGGGCGGCGCGGGCATATTCGAGAAAGCCTTCGCCCTCGGCGGTCAGGCGCAGGCTGCGGGTCGACCGCGCCAGCAGCCTTGCACCGAGTTGTTGCTCAATGCGCTTCAACGCCGCGCTGGCCACCGCCGCAGACATGTCCATCACCCGTGCCGCCGCCGACAGGCTGCCCAGATCCGCCGCGCGAACAAACAACTGCAAGTCATCAAAACGCAGCATGCGCAGCCTCGATTATCAAAAAAATATTGAAAGAGACTGCTCTTTTAGCCGGTTTTATCGCGCAGAGAAATAGCCAATGATGGCCTCCATCGAATTCACCCCGATTCAGGAGTCCGCGCATGTCCCAGCCCTTTACCGCTATCGCCACCCTGACCGCTAAATCCGGCCAGCAGGACGTTCTCGAACAGGCCCTGCGTGCCCTTGTCGAACCGAGCCGCGCCGAGCCCGGTTGTGGCCAGTACGACCTGCACCGCGACCTTGCCGATCCGCAGGTTTTTTATGTCATCGAACAGTGGGCCAGTGACGAGATTCTTGAGACGCACAACGCCAGCGCGCATTTTCAGAAGTTTCAGGCCAGCGCCGGCCACACCATCGAACACTTCCAGCTCAAACGCCTCGGCAAAATTGCCTGATTCCTCCTTCTATCAACTGTACGGAGCCACTTATGAAAGCCATTGCCTATTACGCTTCCCTGCCGATCAGCGACGCCAAGTCCCTGCAAGACATCGAACTGCCAGAACCGGTCGCCGGCCCGCGCGACCTCTTGGTGGAAGTCAAGGCCATCTCGGTCAACCCGGTCGACACCAAAGTGCGGCAGAACGTGGCGCCGGAAAACGGCGCGGCGAAAGTGCTGGGCTGGGACGTTGCCGGTGTGGTCAAGTCGGTCGGCAGCGACGTCACCCTGTTCAAGGCCGGTGACAAGGTGTTCTACGCCGGTTCGATTGCCCGGGCCGGTGGCAACAGCGAGTTGCACGTGGTCGATGAGCGCATCGTCGGTCACATGCCCAAGTCCCTCGGTTTTGCCGAAGCCGCTGCGCTGCCGCTGACCGCCATCACTGCGTGGGAATTGCTTTTCGAGCGCCTGCAAATCAGCGAAGGCCGCAATGATCAAGGCCAGAGCCTGCTGATCGTTGGTGCGGCGGGCGGCGTGGGTTCGATCCTCACTCAATTGGCCAAGCAATTGACCGGCCTGAAAGTCATCGGCACTGCCTCCCGTGCGCAAACCCGTGACTGGGTCAGCGCACTCGGTGCCGATCTGGTCATCGATCACAGCCAGCCGCTGAGCGAAGAATTGAAGCGCGCCGGCATCGCCAGCGTGACCCACGTCGCGAGCCTGACCCAGACCGATCAGCATCTGGCGCAACTGGTCGAAGCCCTCGCGCCGCAAGGCAAACTGGCGCTGATCGACGATCCGAAGTCCCTCGACATCAGCCTGCTCAAGCGCAAGAGCCTGTCGCTGCACTGGGAGTTCATGTACACCCGCTCGCTGTTCGAAACGCCGGACATGATCGAACAGCACAAGCTGCTCAACCGCGTTGCCGAGCTGATTGACGCCGGCACTTTGAAGACGACTTTGGGCGAGCACTTCGGCGTAATCAATGCGGCCAACTTGCGCCGTGCCCATGAGCTGCTGGAAAGCGGCAAGGCCAAGGGGAAAATTGTTTTAGAAGGTTTCTAAAAAAATAAAGCCCCGCAACCGCTCGTGATGCCAGAGCGGTTACGGGGCTTTTTGCCGTCAGTCGGTTGCTTGACCCTTGTCATAATTGCGCGGGTATCGGGGTCTACAATCGAAGCCTCTGCGATACATCTTTTACGCAAGGGAGGTCAGCAATGAAGATCCTGATAAAAGAAGTGGCAAAGTCCCAATGGCAGGTGCGTCTGGACCAGCACGTCGTGACCTTTCGCAGTGAAGCCGAGGCTCTGGCCTTCACTCGCACCCTCGAAGCGCGACTCTGCGCGCCCCACCGGATTCCCGAACCCAGCCAGCAGCGCGCCGCCGGCTGAGTTCCAAAGTCGAGCGTTCAGACCTGGGCTTGCGCCAGCGCCCGGGCATTCTGCAAGCGCCGGGTGAGCAGCGCGACGCTCACCACCAGCAAACCGCACAGGCTGATGACCATGGCCATCGGCACGGCGCTGCCATCGTGCAACACACCCACCAATGCGGCGGCACCGGCGGCGATGCTGAATTGCAAGCAACCGAGCATTGCCGAAGCACTGCCGGCGCGGGCGCCCTGACCGTTCATTGCGCAAGCCGAGGCGTTGGGAATGATGCAGCCGAGGCTGGCAATGCAGATGAACAGCGGAATCAGCAACGGCCACAATGCCTCTGGACGCATCGCGCTCACCGCCAGCAACGTCAGCCCGGCGAGGAAGTACACCCACACCGCGCGCACCAGCAAAAACGCCGGACCACGCTTGGCCAGCAAACGAGCATTGACCTGCGCCACCAGAATGAACCCCGCCGCGTTGGTGCCGAACAACCAGCCAAAATGCTCGGCGGGTACACCGTAGAGCTTGATGAACACAAACGGTGAACCGGCGATGTAAGCGAACATGCCGGCGATGGCGATGCCGCCGGTCAGGGCGTGGCCGAGGTAGACCGAATCCTTGACCAGGCGCGCGTACTGGCGCAATGCACCGGACAACGGCTGGCGCGGCACGTGGGCCGGCATGCTTTCCGGCAGACCCAACGCCACCGCCAGACCCGCCGCCGCACTGAACCCGGTGAGGACCAGAAAGATCGACTGCCACCCCGTGGTATTGACCAGCAGACCGCCGAGCATCGGCGCCAGAATCGGCGCCAGGCCCATTACCAGCATCAACTGGGAAAACACCTTCGCCGAGCCAACCGCGTCGCACTTGTCGGCGACCACCGCACGGGAAATCACCATGCCCGCGCAACCACCGAGTGCCTGGACGAAGCGCGCGCCGATCAGCCATTCCAGGCTCGGCGCGTAGGCGCAGGCCAATGACGCCAGGGTGAACAGGGCGACACCGCTGAGCAGCGGAAGCCGCCGGCCGAAACGATCGGAAATCGGCCCGTAAGCCAGTTGGCCCAGAGACAGACCGAGGAAGTACGCCGCCAGCGTCAGCTGGACATGCTGCTCATCGGTGCCGAACGCCAGCGCCATGGCCGGGAAGGCAGGCAAATAGAAGTCGATCGCCAAAGGACCGAAGGCGCTCAAGGCGCCGAGTATCAAAATCGTGCGGAAATTCATCAGGCATCCAGGTGGGCAAGTCGCAGCCCGACAGTCTAGCCGCGCCCGGACGCCTTGAACATTCCGATAGCTCGCTAACGATCAATTTCAGACGAGCTTCACCTCATAACCCTCTTCGCGAATCGCTGCGATGACCTGATCGGCACTCAGCGCGCTTTCGACGCCGACTTCCTTGGCCGCCAGATCGACCCGCACGCTGGCTGCCGTATCCAGCGCCTGCACCGCAGTGGTAATGGCTTTGACGCAATGACCGCAGGACATTCCTTGAACATTGAACACTTGCATGGGAAGACTCCTTTGAGTGAGGTTGCCGGCAGTCTCGAGCTTGCCACGATGGCAAGGTCAAGTTCTGCGAAAAACTGCCGGGCTGGCATTCGGCGCCGCGCTCGGCCAAGCTGCATGCATCTATGACTGGAATTCAGGAGATTCAGCCATGCGCTGGTCAGCTTTGGGCCTGTTTGGCTTGCTCAGCCTTTTCGCCGCCGTCCCGCAGGTGCAAGCCGCCGGCGAGGATTACGCGGTACTGATCATTTCCCGCGAGCGCCTCGAAGTGGCGACCTCGTGCGAAATCGGCGTGTACATCCAGGACCAGCTCTCGGCGCGCCTGTTCCAGGAGCAGAGCACTTCGTTCAACTTGCCGCCGGGCAAGGTATCGCTGCGCTTGAAACTGCTGCCGGGCCAGGCACCGGGTTGCAATCCCGGCATGCTCGCACCGGGCTCGCAGGAAATTAAACTGCAAGCTGGTGAGATCCAGAAGTACCGGATAGCGATGACGCAGGACGGCATGTATCTGAAGCGCGCCGATCTCGGTTATTGAGCAAATTCCTAACCTGTGGGAGCGAGCCTGCTCGCTCCCACAAGAATCGCCGATCGTTCCCACGCTCTGCGTGGGAATGCAGCCATGGACGCTCTGCGTCCCGAAGCGTGACGCGGAGCGTCACAGGAGGCATTCCCACGCTGAGCGTGGGAACGATCAACATCTTGCGGAATGGTGCTTGACCTTGCCCGCATGGCAAGGTTGATCCTGTAGACATCCACTACAGGGAGCGCGACCGATGTCCGAATCCACCACTTTCGATCTGCCGATTGCCGGCATGACCTGCGCCAGTTGCGCCGGGCGTGTCGAGCGGGCGCTGCGCAAGGTCAGCGGCGCCAGTGCCGTCAGCGTCAACCTCGCCACCGAACAGGCCCGGGTACAGGCGCCCGGCGACAGCCTGCCGGCGCTGATGCAAGCCGTGGAGCGCGCCGGTTACAGCGTGCCCCGGCAAACCGTCGAATTGAGCATCGACGGCATGACCTGCGCGTCCTGCGTCGGTCGCGTCGAACGCGCCCTGAACAAAGTCCCAGGCGTGAGCAGCGTCAGCGTCAATCTGGCCAATGAACGTGCGCACATCGAATTGCTCGGCCAGGTCGATACGCAAACCCTGCTCGACGCGGTGAGCAAGGCCGGTTACTCGGCCAGCGTCTGGCAAGCTGAACGGCCACAGTCCGATGACCAGCAAAAACGCCTGCATCGCGAGCGGTGGGCATTGATCTGTGCGATCGCCCTCGCTCTGCCGCTGGTGCTGCCGATGTTACTGCAGCCGTTCGGCATTCACTGGATGCTCCCGGCCTGGGCGCAATTCGCCCTCGCCACCCCCGTGCAATTCATCTTCGGCGCACGCTTTTATGTGGCGGCGTGGAAAGCCGTGCGCGCCGGTGCCGGCAACATGGACCTGCTCGTCGCCCTCGGCACCAGCGCCGGTTATGGCCTGAGTGTCTATGAATGGGCCAGCGCCGCCGGACGCATGCCGCATCTGTATTTCGAGGCCTCGGCGGTGGTCATCGCTTTGGTATTGCTCGGCAAATATCTCGAAAGCCGCGCCAAACGTCAGACCGCCAGCGCCATTCGCGCTCTTGAAGCGTTGCGGCCGGAGCGGGCGATTCAAGTCATCGACGGGCGTGAGCAGGACGTTGCGATCAGCGCCCTGCGCCTCGACGATCTGGTGCTGGTCAAACCCGGCGAACGCTTCCCGGTGGATGGCGAAGTCGTCGAAGGCCAGAGCCACGCCGACGAAGCGCTGATCAGCGGCGAAAGCCTGCCGGTGCCGAAACAACCGGGCGACAAGGTCACCGGCGGCGCGATCAATGGTGAAGGTCGTTTGCTGGTGCGCACCCAGGCGCTCGGCGCGGAAACCGTGCTGGCGCGCATCATTCGTCTGGTCGAAGACGCGCAAGCAGCGAAAGCGCCGATCCAGAAACTGGTGGACAAGGTCAGCCAGATCTTCGTGCCTACCGTATTGCTGATCGCCCTGGCCACGCTGATCGGCTGGTGGCTGTACGGCGCACCGCTGGAAATTGCGGTGATCAATGCCGTCGCCGTGCTGGTGATCGCCTGCCCGTGCGCCCTCGGCCTCGCCACTCCGACGGCGATCATGGCCGGCACCGGCGTCGCCGCGCGCCACGGCATTCTGATCAAGGACGCCGAAGCGCTGGAGCGCGCCCATGAAGTCAGCAGCGTGGTGTTCGACAAGACCGGCACGCTGACCTCTGGCACGCCGCGAATCGCGCACTTCAGCGCGGTCGATGGTGACGAAAATAATCTGCTGACCTTGGCCGGTGCGTTGCAGCGTGGCAGCGAGCATCCTTTGGCCAAAGCGGTACTGGATGCAGCCGCTGAACGCGGCTTGAACGTGCCCGATGTCAGCGACAGCCAGTCGCTGACCGGACGCGGCATCGCCGGCACGCTGGATGGCCGGCGCCTGGCGCTGGGCAATCGGCGGATGCTCGACGAAAGCGCCTTGAGTGCCGGTGAATTGAGCACATCCGCCGAAGCGTGGGAACGCGAAGGCCGCACATTGTCGTGGCTGATCGAACAAAGTCCTCAGCCGAAGGTGCTGGGCCTGTTCGCCTTCGGTGACACGCTGAAATCAGGCGCTCTGCAAGCGGTGCAACAACTCGCCGCGCGGGATATCCAGAGCCACCTGCTGACCGGCGACAATCGTGGCAGCGCACGGGTGGTGGCCGAGGCTCTGGGCATCCAAAATGTCCACGCCGAAGTGCTGCCTGCCGACAAAGCCGCGACGGTGGCCCAGCTGAAGAAAACCGGCGTGGTCGCCATGGTCGGCGATGGCATCAACGACGCCCCGGCCCTCGCCGCCGCAGACATCGGCATCGCCATGGGCGGCGGCACCGACGTCGCCATGCACGCGGCCGGCATCACCTTGATGCGCGGCGATCCGCGACTGGTGCCGGCAGCGCTGGAGATCAGCCGCAAGACCTACGCAAAGATTCGCCAGAACCTGTTCTGGGCCTTTGTCTACAACCTGATCGGCATTCCGCTGGCGGTGTTCGGCTTCCTCAATCCGGTGCTGGCCGGCGCGGCGATGGCGCTGTCGAGCGTCAGCGTGGTGAGCAATGCGCTACTGTTGAAAACCTGGAAGCCCAAGGACCTGGAGGAACACCGATGAACATCGGCCAAGCGGCCCGGCAGAGTGGCCTGAGTGCAAAAATGATCCGTTATTACGAATCGATCGGCCTGCTCAAAGCGGCCAATCGCACCGACAGCGGTTACCGCGTGTACGGCAGCGATGACCTGCACACGCTGGCGTTTATCAAGCGCTCGCGGGATCTGGGCTTTTCTCTGGAGGAGGTCGGCAAGCTGCTGACCCTCTGGCAGGATCGCCAGCGTGCCAGCGCTGATGTGAAAGCACTGGCGCGCCAGCACATCGACGAGCTGAACCAGAAGATCCGCGAGCTCGGCGAGTTGCGGGACACCCTGCAGGATCTGGTCGAGCATTGCAGCGGCGACCATCGCCCGGACTGCCCGATCCTCAAGGAATTGGCGTCGGGCTGCTGCGCGCAACCCGCCCGCGCCTGATCCGCAACAGCGTCACCACGCACAACGTACCCAGGGGAATGCCGTGGAACAGCATGACCACGGCCCCCGGCGTCCACCACGCATAGAACGGTGCGGCGACCAACATGCCGATGCCGAAACCGCTCATCTGCAGCAAGGTCAGCACACTGAAAATCGGCAGGCGCAACGCCGCAGGTTCCCTTTGCAGCCGTGACATCAAGCTGACTTCGGAAACCCCGTCGCCAAGCCCGGCCGGCAAGGCGAACAGCAGCAGACCGTAGAGGCTGTGCTGCTGGAACATCAGAATGAACCCGCAGGACATCAGCGCCACACCGCAGAAAAATCGTCTTTCAAGGTGGCTGTTCTCCGAGCCCTTGAGGTGACTGGCGATGCGTGCGCCGAGCAGTTTGCCGCTGGCCCATACCGCAAGCGCCAGGCCCAAGGTCGTACTCGCCGCCTCGGGCGTGAGCAGTTTCGAAATGATCGGGAAGCCGACGTTATGCGCGGCACTGCCCAAGGTGTCGGCCATGGTCACCGCGAGCATGGCCGCGACCACAGGCGCCGAACGCAGGCCCTGCCGCAGCGCAAACCATTCACCGCGTTGCGGCTGTTCGCTGACATCGGTTTTTTCGAAACGCAGCGGCACGATCAGCAGCGCGGCGAGCAAATAGGTCAGCGCGTTGAGGGCGAAGACCGTTTCAAAACCGAAAGCAGCCACCAGCAACCCCGACACCAGACTGCCGCCAACCATCGCCGCAGAAGAAGCTGAAGTGATCCAGGCATTGGCCTTGAGCAATTGCGCCGGCGCGATCAAACGCGGCAACTGGCTGTTGAGGCCGATGGCGAACATCGAATTGCCCAGGCCGAGGCCGAAGGCAATCAACGGCAACAGCCATGCCTGCTGACTCGCCGGTGTGATCAACAGCAGCCCCAGCAGTGCGGCGCGCAACAGATCGAACGCAATCAGCGGCGCGCGGCCCTGCCAGCGTCGGTAGAAGCGTGTGCCGATCAGACTGGCGAAGATTCCGCCACCGACACGGCTGGCAAGGAAAATGCCGACGCTCATGGCGCTGTTGCTCAGCAGGTAGACGTAGGTGGCCAGCGCGACCATGTTGAGGAAGGCGCCGAAATCGGAGATCAGCCGGGCGGTTACGATCAGGTGGGTGTTGCGTGGGGTGGTCACATTCAGTCCTTGAGTGTGGTTGGAGCGCTGGACAGTAGACGCGAATAAGCCAGGATCCGAAAGCCCCCTCACCCTAGCCCTCTCCCTGTATGTACCGGAGACATGGTGGACACATGTTCGGAGACATGGTGGACGGTTTTAGATCTTCTTACCTGCCGTAACGGTCTGCAAGTTCAAGTCGATTCGGGCGATACGATGTCTACTCCAGTAGACATCGTAGATGCCGTCCTCCGTCGTTTCCCGGATAGCTACTGACCTCCCGTGAAAAGCCTTTCCGACTGTGTATTCACGGTTCCTCCAGTAGATCTCTCCTTTTACCTGAACCTTCCTGACCACATTCCCATCGTCGTACTCCGGTGCCGCTGGTTGCTCCTGGTATTCCCGTGGGCTGCTGCTGTAGCGAGTAGCAGGAACCTGCATGTTCAACGCTTGATGCGGACGCTTCTGATTGTAGATTTCACGCCAGATATCAAACGCCTGTTGCGCATCGTCGAGATCGGTGAAATACCGGCCTTGCAGGACTTCATTTTTCAGGCTGCGGTGGAAGCGCTCCAGCTTTCCTTGGGTTTGCGGGTGATAAGGTCGGGAGTGGCCGACCTTGATGCCCTGGCTCATCAGCCAGACCTCCAGCGCGGTATAAACGCCGGTCTGGTCACCCCATGGCGAACCGTTGTCCATCGTCATGCGCAGAGGCAGACCGTAGAGCCGAAAGGCCCGCATTAGATGATCCTGGACGGTTCGGCGCTGCTCATTGGCGCACGCAGCGATGCACAGTGAGAACCGTGAGTGATCGTCCAGTATCGTCAGCGGATGGCAACGTCCGTGGCTCAGGCTGATATGGCCCTTGAAGTCGATCTGCCAAAGATCGTTGGGCGCCTCGTGCTCGAACCGGATAAACGGTTTGACCTCGGCAGCCTTTGGATCAACGCGCGAATGACGCTGTAAAACCGCATGCACGGTGCTGACAGAGGGCATCACCTTGCCGTCGTCTTCCAACACGCGCTTGAGCTTGCGAGCGCCCCAAGCGGCGTACTCCTGACTCATGGTCAAAATCTGCTGCTCAACCTCTTCAGCGCAGCGTTTGGGTGACGTCTTTGGTCGTCGAGACTGATCGATCAACCCTTGCGCACCGAGATTTTCATACCTGCTGAGCCATTTGTAGGCAGTGCTTGGGCTGATATTGAATCGACGGCAAAGCTGCCGAACATTGGCCCCTTCTTGCCGAGCCAACAGCACGAATTCCGAACGAAGCTGCACGGTGGACACCTCTTGCCAAGACACAGGCCATCTCCTTCGCGATGAGCAATGTGTCTATTAAAATGTGTCCACCATGTCTCCGAACACCTGTCCACCATGTCTCCGGTACATACACTCCCAAAGGGAGAGGGGACCGATTGGGGGATATTTGGGAGATACACCGACCTGAACGTTTTTCTTTGAATCCATAATCGACTCGGTTTTTTCAGGTCGATGTATGGCTAAAGACACCTCGGTCGGCCCCCTCTCCCTCCGGGAGAGGGCTGGGGTGAGGGTGCTTTTTGACTCAAACAAAAAACCCGGCCGAAGCCGGGCTTTTTCATCACGCGATCACTGCATCCACGGCGGTGGAGGCGGTTCTTCGGGTTTGCCTTTCGGCGCGTCGTCCGCCGCGCGAATGGCCTGCTTGCGTTCCTCGTCGAGGCGCGCCGCTTCGATTTCGCGCAGCACCCCGCCGACATCCGCCAGGTCCTCCGGATCGTCGAACTCGCCGGTCAGCACACTGTTCGGGTGCAAGGTGCCGGCTTCGTACAACGCCCACATTTCCTTGGCGTACTTGGTCTTCTTCAATTCCGGCGCGAAACGGCCGAAGTACGAAGCCATGTTGCCAACGTCACGCTCGAGCATGCTGAACGCGTGGTTGTTGCCCGCAGCGTCGACTGCCTGGGGCAGGTCGATGATGACCGGGCCGGTCGGGGTCAGCAGCACGTTGAACTCGGAGAGGTCACCGTGCACCAGACCAGTACACAACATCAGCACGATCTGCGAAATCAGGAACGCGTGATATTCGCGCGCCTGATCCGGCTCCAGCACCACGTCATTCAGACGCGGCGCGGCGTCGCCGAATTCGTCGGCCACCAGCTCCATCAACAGCACGCCGTCGAGGAAGTCATAGGGTTTGGGCACTCGCACACCGGCGCCGGCGAGACGGAACAGCGCCGCCACTTCGGCGTTCTGCCAGGCGTCTTCGGTCTCTTTGCGACCGAACTTGGACCCCTTCGCCATGGCCCGCGCCTGACGGCTGTTACGAACCTTGCGGCCTTCCTGATACTCGGCTGCCTGGCGGAAACTGCGTTTATTCGCCTCCTTGTAGACCTTGGCGCAACGTAACTGATTGCCGCAGCGCACTACATAAACAGCTGCCTCTTTGCCACTCATCAGTGGGCGCAGCACTTCGTCGACCAGACCGTCCTCGATCAGGGGTTCAATGCGTTTTGGAGTCTTCATCAGCTTTTATTGTGGGTCCTTTATTACCAAACACGCGAATGTCACTCGTTATACGGCAATCCTCGCCCGACGGGGAGGGGTTGCCGACCTGTGAACCTTGAGGATGCACACACTGTGCCGGATCAATCGCAGCGACCCGGGCGAATCATAGCCGAGACCGTGGCATTGATTGGTATCGGCCGGCAAGGGCATTTGCGACAGAATCTGACATGGTCGGTGAACTTCTGTTGCCCTCACCCCAGCCCTCTCCCAGAGGGAGAGGGGGCCGACTGCGGTGTCTCCCGTAATGCATCGACCTGAGAGACCGCAGCGCTTCTGGTTTGAATCGCAGCTTTGGATTCGGTGAAGGGCGCTCAGGTCGGCTGCAGTGGTCTAATTTCCCCGGACACCCCGATAGGTGGAAAATACATCTATCGAGGAGTTATTCATGACCAAAAAACGCAGGGCATTCGACGACAGCTTCAAGCTGCAAGTCGTGAAGATGGTCAAGGATCAGGGGCTAACCGTTTCGCAGGTTTGCCAGGATCTGAACATTGGTGAGACAGCCGTTCGACGCTGGCTTCAGCAATACGAGGCAGAGCAATTGGGGCAGGCCGGAATCGGTAAACCATTAACGGCGGAGCAACAGCGCATCCGGCAATTGGAGCAGGAAAATCGGCAGCTCAAAGTGGATAACGACATCCTAAAAAAGGCTACCGCCTTCTTTGCCCGCGAGCTGAAGTAAGGTATCGACTGGTTCGGCAGCTGCAAGAGAAGGCTTACTCAGTGGCACATGTCTGTCGACTACTGAGCATTAGCCGTTCGGGCTTCTATGAGTCTCAGAAGCGGGTTGATGCGCCCGTTCGGCAGAGTTGCCCTGTCGTTGTGCAGCTCAAGGCTTCTTTTGCCGAGAGTGGTGGCTGCTACGGCAGCCGCCCATTGCGCGACGCTTTGCGTGGCAAAGGCTTGTCTGTTGGGCTGTATAAAATCCGCCGTCTGATGCGTGCCAACGGCCTACGCTCGGCATGGAAGCGCAAGTTTGTACACACGACCGATAGCAATCATGACCTGCCGATTGCTGGGAATGTGCTGAACCGAAAATTTGATCCAGCGGCACCAAACAAGGCATGGGTGGCTGACATCACCTACATCCGCACCCGCAGTGGCTGGCTGTACCTGGCCGTGGTATTGGACTTGTTTTCACGCAAGATCGTGGGCTGGTCGATGGCTCCCAACATGCCGGCAGAGCTGGTGTGCACCGCAATGCAGCTGGCCATCGCGCAACGTCAACCACCGCCAGGACTGATTGCCCACTCGGATCGTGGCAGCCAATACGCGAGCGCAACTTACAGAGAGTTATTGGCAAGAAACGACATGCAGCAGAGCATGAGCCGTAAAGGTAATTGCTGGGACAATGCCGTGATGGAGCGCTTCTTCCTGAGTTTGAAAATGGAACGGGTATGGCGACGTGACTACGCGAACCATGCTGAAGCGATCCGCGACATCACCGAGTACATCGTTGGGTTTTACAACAACGAACGGCTGCACTCGAAACTGGGCTATCTGCCACCGACCGTCTATGAGCGGGCGATGGCGTCAAAACCACCTATCGAGGTGTCCGGAATTAGTTGACCACTGCAGGCGTCGATTTCGAGCATCCCCCCATCAGTCCCCTCTCCCTTTGGGAGAGGGTTAGGGTGAGGGGCTTTTTCAGCGTTCAATGATCGCGGTGACACCCTGCCCGCCCGCCGCACAGATCGAAATCAAGCCTCGGCCCTTGCCCGCCGCATCCAGCAGTTTGGCCAGGTTCGCGACAATGCGCCCGCCCGTCGCGGCGAACGGATGCCCCGCCGCCAGCGAACTGCCTTTTACATTGAGCCGACTGCGATCAATCGAACCCAACGGTGCATCGAGCCCCAAGCGGGTTTTGCAATATTCCGGATCTTCCCAGGCCTTGAGCGTGCACAAGACCTGCGCGGCGAAGGCTTCGTGGATTTCGTAGTAATCAAAATCCTGCAAGGTCAGGCCGTTGCGCGCCAGCAAGCGTGGCACGGCGTACACCGGCGCCATCAGCAGGCCCTCGGCACCGTTGACGAAATCCACCGCCGCCGCTTCGCCGTCGCGCAGATAAGCGAGGATCGGCAAGCCGCGCGCTTTGGCCCATTCCTCACTTCCCAGCAACACCACCGACGCGCCATCGGTGAGCGGCGTGGAATTGCCGGCCGTCAGCGTGCCCTTGGCGCTTTTCTCGAAGGCCGGTTTCAGCGTGGCGAGTTTTTCCAGGGTCAGGTCCGGGCGCAGATTGTTGTCGCGGGTCAGGCCAAGAAACGGCGTCATCAGATCGTTGTGCCAGCCTTCGCTGTAGGAAGCGGCGAGTTTGTGATGGCTTTCGAGGGCAAGTTGATCCTGTTCTTCGCGGGGGATATTCCAAGTCTGCGCCATCAGCTCACAGTGCTCGCCCATCGACAGGCCGGTGCGCGGCTCGCCGTTGCGCGGGAATTCGGGAATAAGATGCTGGGGCCGCAACTGCAAAAGGGTTTTCAGTTTGTCGCCGGTGCTCTTGGCGCGGTTGGCCTGCAGAAGAATCCTGCGCAGGCCTTCGCTGACGCTGATCGGCGCATCGGAAGTGGTGTCGACGCCGCCGGCAATGCCGCAGTCGATCTGGCCGAGGGCGATTTTATTCGCCACCAGCAGCGCCGCTTCCAGACCGGTGCCGCAGGCTTGCTGGATGTCATAGGCCGGCGTCATCGGAGACAAGCGCGAGCCGAGCACGCATTCGCGGGTCAGGTTCATATCCCGTGACAATTTAAGCACCGCGCCCGCCACCACTTCGCCGATGCGCTGGCCATGCAGGTTGTAGCGTTCGATCAGGCCTTCCAGCGCGGCGGTGAGCATCGCCTGATTGCTTGCGGTGGCGTACGGCCCGTTGGAGCGGGCGAAAGGGATGCGGTTACCGCCAATGATCGCGACGCGGCGCAGCTGGGTCATGAAAAGCTCCTGTTCCAAATGGTCGAAATTTGCCCAATCCCTGTGGAAGCGAGCCTGCTCGCGAAGAGGCCGGCACATTCAGCCTCTTCAGCGCCTGATACAGCGCCTTCGCGAGCAGGCTCGCTCCCACATGAACCGCATTTATCTGCAAGACCTGCTAAACCTGAGTGTTCAAGCGTAGGCCTTATTGCGCCGATCGAACGATTGATTGCCGTAGACAGTCCACACTTTGAACCCCAACTTCTGGAGAGCGTTCCATGTCTGACCGCTATATCGACTTCGCCAACTCATCCTTCGGCCATCGTCTGGTCGGGGCCTTGGGCCTGCCGTCGCCGGTGCGGCTGGAACGCTGGCAGGCGGGGCGTCTGCGGCCGATCGAGGGCGCCCTGTTGCTCGGTGGCGGGCCGCTGGCCGAACGGATCGGCGTGTTTGCCAACCGCTTGACCGATGCAATCTACAGCTACGGCACCGAGCCCTCGCTGGCCACCGCGTGGATCCCCGGCCACGGGCCGAAAATCAAAGCGGTGGTGTTCGACGCCAGCGCTCTGCAACACACCGACCAGCTCAAGCAGTTGCGCGAATTCTTCCAGCCATTGATGAAGAATCTCGACCATAGCGCGCATCTGGTGATTCTCGGCCGCGCGCCGGAAAGCCTGGGCGACCCGTTCGCCTCCAGCGCGCAGCGAGCACTTGAAGGCTTTTCGCGCTCGCTGGCCAAGGAGCTGCGCGGCGGTGGTACGTTGCAGTTGATCTACGTCGGCGAAGGTGCCGAAGATCAACTGGAAGGCCCGCTGCGATTCTTCCTCTCGCCGAAAAGCGCATTCGTTTCCGGCCAGGTGATTCGCCTGACCGCGTGCGCCACGCCAGTGACCGACTGGACCCGACCGCTGGCCGGGCGCAAGGCGCTGGTCACCGGTGCCGCGCGCGGCATTGGCGCGTCGATTGCCGAAACCCTCGCCCGCGATGGCGCAGAGGTGATTCTGCTCGATGTACCGCCGGCCAAGACCGACCTCGAGGCCCTCGCCGCGCGCCTCGGTGGCCGGGCGATCACACTCGATATCTGCGCCGATGACGCCGCCGCGCACTTGATCGAACAGCTGCCCGACGGCCTCGACATCCTCGTGCACAACGCCGGCATCACCCGTGACAAAACCCTGGCCAATATGACCCCGGAATTCTGGGACGCGGTGCTGGCCGTCAACCTCAACGCGCCGCAAGTGCTGACCAAGGCGCTGCTCGACAGCGGCACCCTGCGCGACAACGCACGGGTGGTCCTGCTCGCCTCGATCAGCGGCATCGCCGGCAATCGCGGGCAAACCAACTACGCGGCGAGCAAGGCTGGCCTGATCGGTCTGGCCCAGGCCTGGGCGCCGACGCTGCTGGAACGCGGCATCAGCATCAACGCCGTCGCCCCGGGTTTCATCGAAACGCAAATGACTGCGCACATTCCATTCGGCCTGCGCGAAGCCGGGCGGCGCATGAGTTCGCTGGGCCAGGGCGGCTTGCCGCAAGACGTCGCCGAAGCCGTGGCGTGGCTGGCGCAACCGGGCACGGGCGCGTTCACCGGGCAGGCGTTGCGGGTCTGTGGGCAAAGTGTTCTGGGGGCTTGAGCATGAGCATCGAATGGCACACGCTGGATCGCGAACCGAGTCTGCCGGGGCTTTATTCGCGCGCAGCGACGCGACGCAAAATCACCGGTACGCAACTGCCCGATAGCGGCCTGCGTTGCTGGGTCGATATCGACAACAAACGGCTGGCAGCCTATCGCAAGGTCTGCGGTTTCGTCGATGACGGCCTGCTGCCGCCGACCTATCCACACATCCTCGCCTTCGCCTTGCAGATGCAATTGCTCACGGCCAGGGATTTTCCGTTCCCGCTGCTGGGGCTGATTCACCTGAGAAACCGCATCCGCGTGCTGCGGCCGATGGGCGCGATCAGTCGCGCGCAAGTCAGCGTGCGCGTGCACAACCTGCAACCACATGCCAAGGGCGCGACGTTCGATCTGTTGACCACCCTCGACGATCAGCTCGGGCCGCTGTGGGAAGCCGAAAGCCAGATGCTCTGTCGCGGGGTAAAACTCGAGGGCGAGGCGCTGGCACAGGACTGGCAGCCGTCGCAGGATTTGCTTGAGGTGACGCGCTGGACTGCGCCGGCCGATATCGGTCGCCAGTATGCGAAAGTCTCCGGCGACTACAACCCGATTCACCTCAGTGCGGCGAGCGCCAAAATGTTCGGTTTTCCCACCGCGATTGCCCATGGACTGTGGAACAAGGCGCGGACACTGGCGGCACTCTCCGATCACCTGCCCAAAGCCAACCTGGAAATCGCCGTGCACTTTCGCAAACCGGTGCGTCTGCCCAGCGAGGTGACGTTACTGGCCAGTGCAGCGGGCTCCAGCGGTGAACTGGGCCTGGTCGGTGCCGGCGACCTGGAACATATGGTCGGTCAGTGGCAACCGATCGCCTGATCTGGCGGGGCGGAAAAACCCGTTAATTGTGTATATATCACTTAAGTTTTTCCGCGCCCTGCCCGCCGCTTTGGAAAAAACCGAGCCTTGAATTTCAAGGCTTTTTTTTGCCCGTTTATTACCTGGGCATTAGTCCTTCGGCGTAGCGCCGAGCCCTCTATATAAAGGGGTTAATACCAACTTGAGAATGGTGAAAAACCTGCCCTCGACTGAGATTACAGCCACGGACGAGGCATCGCCGACGACAGATCGGCGAGCCATCGAAGGCAACGTAACGTTGTGACAGGTGCAGGAATCTCAATCATGAAAACTCAAGTGATGTGGTCCAAATCGGCAATCGCTCTGGCACTGATTCTTTCGGTCGGCCTCGTCGGCTGCAGCAGCGGCGGTGGCGGCCATCGCAGCAGTTCGGGCAGCTCGACGGCGGACGGCACGGCGGGCACCGATGGCAGCGGTGGCGCGGGCGGCGGAACCGGCGGCGATACTGCCGGCACTGGCGGCACTGGCGGCGGAACCGGTGGCACTGGCGGTACCGGCGGCGGCACCGATCCGACCAACCCAAGCAATCCGACAGACCCGACCGATCCCACCAACCCGACCAATCCCGCTGCACCTTCGCTGGTGACCACAACACTTGTTCAGGATGTCGGCAAAACCGTCAGCGGTGTCGGCGATGGCGTCGGCCAGATCGGCGATTCGCTGAGCACTGTTCCGGTCGCTGGCGGCATCGTGCAAAGCGTGGCCAACACCACCGGCAACGTGGTCAGCACCCTGGGCGATGGCGTCACTGATGGCATCGGCAAACTGGCCACTGACCCCAATGGCCTGACCACCACCGTCGCTTCGGTTGGCGGCGTGGTTTCCGATGTTGGCGACGGCGTGTCGGACCTCAGCGTCAAACTGAACACCGCGACCCGTAGCGTTCCCGTCGTTGGCGGTGTAGTCACCCGGGTGGCGCCGCTGGTCGATGGCATCGGTGAAAAAGTCACCATGCTTGGCGACACCCTCAACACCTCACTGACCAGCGGCCCGACCAGCCAGTTGACCAACAAGGTCGGCAGCGGCCTGGTGCCGGTGATCGCCATGGTCGAGAGCACCACCGACAAGCTCGGCGATGCCACCGGCCTGGGTGATCCGCTCAAAGGGGTGATCTCGAAAGTGGGCGGCACGGTGAACAGCCTCGGCGGCAAAGTTACCGACGCAGGCAGCGGCAATGCCCTGACCAACACCCTTGGCGGCGCCCTGAGCAACACCGGCACGGCGGTCGGCAAAGCGGGCGGCCTGGTGTCCAATGGCACTGGCTCGGGTACTGGCGGCATCGGTGGCGGGCTGGGCGGCACCGGTCTGCTGCAAACCGTGGGCGGCGCCGTGGTCAACGTCGGCAGCGGTCTGAATGCCGGCAGCACCAGCGGCGTGGTCAGTGCGGGCGGCGTCACCGCTGGCGGGCTGGGCACCACGATTGCGTCGATCAACACCGTACTTGGCGGCTCGGGCACACCGATCACTGCAACCACGTCGCCGCTGGCCAGTGTCGGCGCCGCAGTCGGTGCGGGCCTCAATCCGGTCACCAGCGCGGTCACCACTGTCACTCAACAAGTCGGCGCCGCTACCGGTCTCGGCACTCCGGTCGCTGGTCTTACAAATCAGGTGGGCGCCGCCGTCGGCAATCTCGGCGGAGCGATTGCCGCCACCAACAACCCGGTCACCACTGCTGTCGGCGGTCTGGTTACCAACGTCGGCGGCACCGTGGCAGCGGTCGGTGGTCTGGTCAACAGCGGCACTGCCACTGGCGGCACAACTGGCGGTCTGGGCGGGGTACTCGGCGGCCTGACCGGCGCGCTGGGCGGCAACAAACGCTAAATTGCACCTGGCCGATTCGACGGCCTTACCTACAGCGCCTACGCTTGGTTGAGGGCGGAAGATTCCCACGAGTCTTCCGCCTTTTTTCTAAGGAAAAACTTGCCCTGTGCTGTGTTCTGACCATGGAGTGTCCTATGCGCGTACTGGCATCCCTGCTGTGCCTGAGCCTCAGTTCCGCTGCCCTCGCCGACACCTTGCCCAGCTTTCTCAACAGTAACGAAACCATCCGCAACCTCCCCGTACCCAACCTGCCCGCCGACGCCTATCGCCCGAGCGCGGCACCGCTGCAGGTACCGGACCCGGGTGCGACCGCCGCGCAGCCATTGCTGATGGAAACCAAGGTCAACCTGAAGACCGTGCAGATCGAAGGCGGTACGATCTACCCGCTCAACGAACTCGCGGAAATCTACAAGCCCCTGATCGGCCGCCAGGCCAGCCTTGCCGAACTGATCGAAGCCACGCGCAACATCACCCGTCGCTATCAGCAGGACGGCTATCTGTTGTCCTACGCGTTCCTGCCGCAACAGAACTTCGATGACGGCGTGGCGCGGGTGGTGCTGGTCGAGGGCTACGTGCGCGATATCCTGATGCAGGGCGACATCGGCCGGGTCAAAAGTCTGCTCGACAAACTCGCCGCGAAAATCCAGGCCGAACGCCCGCTGACGCGCAAGACCTTCGAGCGTTACACCACGCTTATGAGCCGCATTCCCGGCGTAACCATTCAAGCGCAAGTGCCACCGCCGGGCACCACCGATGGCGCGACCACTCTGGTCGCCCAGGCCAGTCGCAAACCGTTCACCAGCACCCTGAGCACCACCGAAGACAACCGTAACGGCCCGCAGGCGTTGCTCGGTGTCAGCAGCAATTCGCAGACGTCGATGGGCGAACAGTTGAGCCTCAGCGGCCTGTTCCCACCGGGCGACGACAAAGAGCATTACTACCGTCTCGACTACAGCCAGTTCCTCGATACCGAAGGCACGCAACTCAACGTCTCGGCCTCGCGTTACCGCGCCGACCCGGACACCGAAGTGCTGGTCGGCGGTGGCGGACGCCTGAGTACCCACCGCGAGAACGATCGCTACTCGATCGGCTTCAGCGCGCCCCTGATCGCCTCCGCCAACGAACTGCTGACCGCCGGCTCGCGCCTGTATGCGGTCGACGACAAGACGCGCTATGACGGCATCAACTTTCCCTTCAGCACCGAACTGCGCACCGACGTCCGCGCCCTGGCTTTCGAAGGCGACTGGCGCAAGGCCGACGCCCGCCAACTGCGCATCCTCAGTGCCGGCGTCTACCAGGGCTTCGACAGCCTCGGCGCGCACACCAACTACGACGACATCGACCTGGATTTCTTCCGCGTCAGACT
Source organism: Pseudomonas iranensis (assembly GCF_014268585.2). Classification (NCBI taxonomy): domain Bacteria; kingdom Pseudomonadati; phylum Pseudomonadota; class Gammaproteobacteria; order Pseudomonadales; family Pseudomonadaceae; genus Pseudomonas; species Pseudomonas iranensis. The sequence goes on along the minus strand of NZ_CP077092.1, from coordinate 961,832 downwards.
GTCCGGCGTGCAGAGCGACAAGTTCCTCGACAACTGGCAAGGCGTGCTCTCGGCGGCGCTGTACTGGAGCGACGACACCTTGCCCGACAGCGAACGCGCGGTGTTCGGCGGGCAGAACTTCGGCCGTGGCTACCCCGACGACCAGGCCTCGGGCGACAAGGGTTGGGGGGTGGCCTACGAGGTCAACTACAGCTTCAACCGCGACGGCAACTGGGTGCGCATCCTGCAACCCTACGTCGTCGTCGACCGCTCGCGCAGCTGGTTCAACCAACTGCCGGTGCAGGCCAACAACCTGTCATCCACCGCGCTCGGACTGAGGTTCGGCGATGCCAAGTACTACAACGTCGCCCTGGAAGTGGCGAAGGCCATGTCGGATGAAGCGCTGGATACGTTGAACCGCAAGCCTCGGTACAGCATCAGTTTCAGTTATCAGTTGTGATGGCCGAGCGGTGTGTCAGTCAGGATTTTTTGACTGACGCACCGCCTTCGCGAGCAGGCTCGCTCCCACAGATTCGGCGGTGTTCACGGTTCCTCAGTACAACCGCCGTCGCTGTGTGAGCGAGCCTGCTCGCGAAAGCGTTCGGCTATTCAACCGATTTATCGCAGCGCTTTAAACCAGCCGTTTAAACACACGCCCCGTTACCTCGCAACAGCCCACAAATCCTTGCGCCGTTGCCTACGGCTACGCCAGAATCCGCCGGCTTGTGCGCCTGGGGCGCGGGTTCTATCGTTTGCCTGCCACTGCTCATCAGTGGTCGGGTTTAGTCGCCCGCTTGTCCACGACGCACAGGTTCCTGTCAGCCAGGTATTGCATACCTGCACTTGATGGTGGCTGTGCGCAGGGCGCCTCCGGGCGCGCCGATTTCGTGGCTCATCGGTCGACTAACCTGCGTGCAGCTGCCTCCCTTTCGTTTAGTCGCGAACGGGTTGCGGCCCTACTCCATCAGGAGACTGAGCCCGTGAAAAAGATAACGCCCGATCCACCCCTTGCCGATCCGACTTTCGCCGACCCGCTCCTCGAAGCGCAAAAACTCAAGGAAGCCGCCGACCGCGCCATCGATTACTACCTCAACCCCCGCCTCATCAAAGACCCCGGCGCACCGCGCAAACCCAGCACCCTGTTCATCGTCGACCCGGCTGCGGACAACGAAACCCTGTTGGTCCATGCCTGCGAATCACTGGCCTCGGCAAGCATCATGGCCAGCGACCTCGCCGGATTTATCGATGGACCACAGCGCAGCTCCCTGTTGGGAATACAACAGGTGATCATGCTGGGCGAACTGGCAGTCAACCGCGTACTGGACAGGCTTGTGCCGGAGTGACAAGAGCAAGAGGTTGATTGCGCAGGTGGTGAGTCAGGCAGAGCGTTGTTGGCTGACTGGCCGCCTTCGCTGGCAAGCCAGCTCCCACAGGATTGATGTACATCAGGAAGAAATTGGTCGGCTGGCAGGCCGCCTTCGCTGGCAAGCCAGCTCCCACAGGACTGATGTACATCAGGAAGAAAATGGTTGGCTGGCAGGCCGCCTTCGCGAGCAGGCTCGCTCCCACAGTTTGAATCGAGTACATCAGCGAGAAACAGGTCGGCTGGCAGGCCGCCTTCGCTGGCAAGCCAGCTTCCACAGGATTGATGTACATCAGGAAGAAATTGGTCGGCTGGCAGGCCGCTTTCGCGAGCAGGCTCGCTCCCACAAAAGCAACAGCAACATCAACATCAAAGCAGCGCAGCTGCCCGCGGCGAAGCCGCACCACTCAACAATGAGCGCAAGCTCGAGTGCTTTTGATCCACCGGCGACGTCGGAAGGCTGAGTGGAGGGATTGATCCGGGCGTGGGAGCGCAGCGACCGTCTGGCGCAGCCAGACACAGCGGAAGGAGGTGCAGCGAAGCAAACCGTAGCCGCTGCGCCCGGATCGATCCCGGAGCGAAGGAACCCGAGCCTGCGAGGGCCGAACGTAGGAGCAAGCGTTTTTTGCTTACTTTTTTAGGCGCTTGTAAAAAAGTAAGTCGCCGTAAGGGCGAAACCGCCAGCCGCAACACCCGCAGCAACGGATATTCACCCCCCCCCCAAGAACACGGTCGGCCCAAAGGCCGCCGAGTTCACCCAGCCTCAACCCGAGGCTTGGGAAACAAATTATCGAGAGTCTCCAACAACCTGACGTGATAAATCGGCTTGCGAAAAAGATCCAGCACCTGCAACCGCAACATATCGCTGACATCCTCCATATCCGCATGTGCCGACATCACAATCACCGGCAAATGCGCCCGCGACGTATGCTCGCGCAATCGCCTGATCAGCGACATGCCCGACTCCTCGGGCATACGCAGATCAGTAATCACCAAAGCAATATCCGGATGCCGGGTCAACAGATGCAACGCCAGCTTCACCGACGTCGCGGTATGACAGGTAAACCCCTCTCCCTCCAGCAACTCCGCCAACTCCAGCAACGCGTCTTCTTCATCATCAACCAGAAGCAGTTGTTGGCGGGACGACGAAGACGCGTTCATAGGCAATACCTGAATACTGAAAGGTAAATCCAGTGTAGTGCGATATCAGCCAGATGCAGTGTTCACAAGATCAAGGCGTTGGCCGAGTCACAGCCGTACCATCGAGCGAGGTCAGAATATTGTTGAAGATCGCCAAGACCCTGTCTCCAAGCGGAGTGACGAACGCCACAACCACCACCGCCACCATCGCCACCACAATCGCATACTCGATCGCCGAAGCACCCTCTTCACTGCGGGCAAATGCGCGAGCCTTGGCCATCAGATAATCAAAAGTCATACCAAACATAGCTCCACTCCTTCGCGCCTCTGGCGCCGACATCACCACCGCGGCAAGGTTCCACCGGGCCACTTGAGCATTGTCAACAAACCCCCACCCAACAACTGTAAGAACGCATTAATCACAAAGCATTAATGCCAATGTGTCTCGGCCACTTCCTGCCGTAAATTGGCCAGGACTCATACTTTTGGTGGGTTATTTGCCTGTCACTAATGGCGCTTTTGCTTGGATCAGCTAGCTTGGAAATAGCGAAATAGTTGCATGTTCATAGCTGCCGATTCAGTCCGCCTTTCGCAAGCAAATGCAGTCGGTTGTGCAGCAGGAAAGGGAGAGCCGTCATGAACAGTCGCGTCACCATGGGCCTTGCCGCGCTGCTGTTGCTCGGCGCGGTTTTTGTCGGTTACTGGGGGCTGGTGCTCAGTCGTCAGCCGGCCCCGGTCGCCGAGGCGCCCGTCGCCCCAGCGGTCAGCATTGAACAGACTGTCGCGATTGCCGAAGACCAGACCCGCCAACCGGTGGTGGTGCTGCTCCACGATGTAGCGCCGTTCACGCCGTTGACCGCCGCCGATGTGACCGTGGAAAAACTGCGCAGCGCGCCGGCCGGCAGCCTGACCAGCATTGAACAAGCAGTCGGCCGCACACCTTGGCGCCACCTCAGCGCCGGCACCTGGCTGAATGACGAAAGCTTCCAGGCTGGCGGTGCGCTGGCGCGGATGATTCGCCGCGACGAGCGCGCACTGACCGTGGCCGTCGATGAAGTGATCGGTGCCGCCGGGCAGTTGCTGCCGGGCGATTACGTTGATGTGCTGCTGTATCTGCGCGAGGACGCCAGTAACCTGCAGCAGTCGGCGCAGATCGCCGTTCCCGCCCTGCGCGTGCTCGGGATCGGTGATCAGTACGGCCTGACCAACGACGGCCAACCGGCATCGCCGAGCCTCAGCGCCGAAGAAAAACTCAAACAGGACCAGCGCCGCATCGCCGCGCGGACTGCGGTGCTGGCGGTGCCGGAACAACTGCTCAGCCGCCTGATGCTCGCCACCCAGGTCGGCACGTTGCGTCTCGCGGTGCGCAGCAGCGAAGAACAGCGGCTGGCCAAATACTGGGCCGGCGAAGCGCAATCGCCCGCGCATCTGGATCGCGCCAACAGCCAGCTCTTCCAGTTCACTCAACTCGCCCTGGGCAGCGCCCAAAAAACACCTGCCACCGCCAGTGCCAGCGCGGCGCCCAGGCCTGCGGTGGAAATCATTCGCGGCAACCAGATCAGCCAACAAACCCCATGACTGCGCAAGGATTCACGTGCATGCAGAGTCGACTCAGACCGACATTGAAACCGGCGCTCCGGGCCTTGCTGTTGTTGGCATTGACGATGGATACCGCCCTCGCGGCGGTGGGCAATTGCTCGGCACTGCCGCGCCTGCCCTCGGTGATCGAGATCGGTGAAGGCTTCCAGCAGGACATGCAGTCACCGGTGGCAATCACTCGGCTGGCAGTGGGCGACCCAAAAATTGCCGACGTGCATGCCAATGGCGGTTCGTCCTTTTTGCTCACGGGCGTCGGCCCCGGCGCGACCAGCCTGATGGTCTGGACTGCGTGTTCGGCGCAGCCGCAGCAAGCCATGGTCTTCGTCCAGGGTGCGGCGACCACGGCGCTGACCAGCAGCGTGCCATCGGACGATCCGACCCTGCCGTCGCAGGTGCAGACCGACATCCGCTTCGTCGAAGTCAGCCGCACCAAACTCAAGGAAGCCACCGCGTCGCTGATCGGCACGCGCGGTAATTTTCTGTTCGGCTCGCCCGGCACGCTGCCACCGATTGACGGCGTACCGCAGCCGCGCCTGCCGGTGGATAACTCGCTGTTCAACTTCTCCTGGGTCGGCGGCAAAACCATGGCGATCATCAACGCCCTGGAAACCAGCGGCTTCGCCTACACCCTGGCGCGACCAAGTCTGGTGGCACTGAACGGGCAAAGTGCGAGCTTCCTGGCCGGCGGGGAAATCCCGATTCCGGTGCCCAGTTCCGGCAGCGACAGCGTGTCGATCGAGTACAAGGAATTCGGCATCCGCCTGACCCTGACGCCAACCATCATCGGCCGCGACCGCATCGCGCTGAAGGTCGCCCCGGAGGTCAGCGAACTGGATTTTGCCAACGCGGTGAACATCGCCGGCACCACCGTTCCGGCGCTGACCATCCGCCGTACCGACACCAGCGTGTCGCTGGGTGATGGCGAAAGTTTTGTCATCAGCGGTTTGATCAGCACCACCAACAGCTCGCAAGTGAACAAGTTTCCCGGCCTGGGCGACATTCCCATACTCGGGGCCTTTTTCAAGGGTTCGCAGATCAAACGCGAAGAGCGCGAGCTGCTGATGATCGTCACCCCGCACCTGGTCCAGCCATTGGCGGCGGACGCGCGACTGCCGTCGTTGCCGGGAGAGAAACTGCGCAATTACGACCCGAATTTCTATCGCATGTTCTTCCTCGAGAACGGCAACTTCGACAAGCGCAGCGGGTTGTCGCAATGAACCAGAATCTCAGTCAGACCTTCCTCGCCATCACCCGCAACAGCACCGATCTGGAATGGCTGCAAAGCGCCCTCGCGCCACTCGGCCAGGTCATCAGCGCCGGTGCCGGCAGCCTCGACGAATTGCTCGCACTGGTCGATGTAACGTTCGCCAATCTGGTCTTCGTCGGTCTCGACCGCGAGCACGTCGTCGCGCAGAGCGCGCTGATCGAAGGTGCGCTGGAAGCCAAGCCGATGCTGGCGATCGTTGCTCTCGGCGACGGCATGGACAATCAGCTTGTGCTCAATGCGATGCGCGCCGGTGCGCGGGATTTTGTCGCCTATGGCTCGCGCTCCAGCGAAGTTGCTGGGCTGGTGCGGCGCCTGAGCAAACGCCTGCCCACCGTCACCCCGAGCACGCAGCTCGGCGGCCTCACCGTTCTGTACGGTGTGCAAGGCGCGTCGGACGGCGCCTTGATCGCCAATCACATGGCCATGGTCGTGCAGAAAAGCGGCCAGCAAACCCTGCTGCTCGACCTCGGTCTGCCGCGTGGCGATAGTCTGGCGCTGTTGGGTCTGGAGAGTTCGTTTCACTTCGGCGATGCCCTGCGTCATTTGCGCCGGCTCGACGCGACGCTGATCGACAGCGCATTCACCAGCGCCGACCACGGCCTGCGCATTCTTGCCTACGCCAACACTGACGAGCCGCTGGAAACCACCAGCGCCGCCGAGCTGTACATGCTCCTCAGCGCCCTGCGCCAGCACTTTCAGCACATTGTCGTGAACCTCACCGGGCAGGCCGACAGTGAGGCGTTGCGCACCTTCGTCAGCCATTGCGACAAACTGCTCTGGTACACCGACCAGAACGTCCTCAACTGCAGACGCAACCTCGCCGTGCTCAACCAGTGGCGCGAGAAAGGCATGAAACTCGAGCACGGGCGCTTGCTGATCGATCGCTACCTGAGCAACGTCGCGCCGGATGCCGAGACCCTGGGCAAGACTTTCAATCTGGAAGTCATCGCCGTGCTGGCGTTCAGTCCCGACGTGCGCCTGAACGCGAAAAACCAGGGCGTGAGTCTGTTCGAACTGGCGCCCCGGGAGAAACTCACCCAGAGCCTGCGCGCCCTCGGCGAGCGGCTGGCCAAGCGTTCCGAAGGCCTGATGAGCAAACCGAAAGTCACCTGGTTCGATCGTCTGCGAGGCCACTCATGAGCGCAGAAAAACTCTTTGGCGCGACGCCACGTGGAGCGATCGGCAACAGCGATCACGAAGGCCTGAAACTGGTGCTGCACCGCTACATCATCGACGCCATCGAGGAGTCAGGGAAAAACCTGCTGGAAGGTTCGCGCCAGCAACTGGCGCAGTTCGTCACCGACAAGGTTGCCGAATACATCGCGCGTTTGCACCTGGCGATCTCGCGCTACGAGATGGAGCGCCTGGGCGAGGAAATCGTCGACGAACTCACCGGTTTCGGCCCGCTGGAAGTCCTGCTGCGCGATCCGTCGGTGACGGAGATTCTGGTCAACGGCCCGCACCGGGTGTTCATCGAGCGCGACGGCGTACTGCATCAGAGCGATCTGCGTTTTATCGATGCGCATCACGTCGAGCGGGTCATGCAGCGCATTCTTGCGCCGCTCGGGCGCCGCCTCGATGAGTCCTCGCCGATGGTCGATGCGCGCCTGCCCGATGGCAGCCGGGTCAACGCGATCATCCCGCCGATTGCCCTCGACGGCCCGTGCCTGTCGATCCGCAAGTTCCGCAAGGACATGCTCAAGAGCACCGACCTGATGGCGATGCAGACCATTGATCTGGCGATTTTCGAATTCCTGCAGAACGCCGTGGGCAAGCGCTGCAACATCCTGATCAGCGGCGGCACCGGCACCGGCAAGACCACGCTGCTGAACATCCTCAGCCAGTTGATCAACCCGCACGAACGGCTGGTGACCATCGAAGACGTCGCCGAACTGCAGCTCGGCCATCCGCATGTGGTGCGTCTGGAAACCCGTCCGCCGAATGCCGAGGGTCATGGCGAGGTCAAGGCCAGCGACCTGATTCGCAACGCCCTGCGCATGCGTCCCGACCGGATCATTCTTGGCGAGATCCGTGGCGTCGAAGTGGTCGACGTGCTCACCGCGATGAACACCGGCCACGACGGTTCGATGAGCACCGTGCATGCCAACAATGCCCAGGACGCGTTGCTGCGTCTGGAGACGCTGGTCGGCCTGACCGGGCGCTCGATCGCCGAACGCACCTTGCGCCAGATGATCTGCGCCGCCCTCGACGTGATCATTCAACTGACGCGCATGCCCGATGGCCGGCGCTGCGTCAGTGAAGTGGTGGAAGTGGTCGGCATCCGCGAGGACGTCTACGTCACCAACACCCTGTTCCGCCTCGACCGCCGCACGGGGTTCGGCTTTGTGCGCGAAGCGGTCAACCCGGCCGGCGACAAGCTGCGCCACGACGCTCACCTGGGCTGACGGCGAGGAGCACGCAGATGCTGGGACCGATCATTCTCATCGCCATTTGCCTGATGCTGCTGGGGCTGTCGATCTATCTGTTCCTGCAAGGGCTGCGCAAGACCGCGACGGAAAAAGTCCTCAATCGACTCGCTGCGGGGCAACCGCAATTGGCCGTGGAACAGACGAAATGGGTGGGATTGGAGCGCATGTTTCTGCGTGCCGGCCTCGGTCAGCCGAGCGAGCGCTTCGGCCTGTGGCTGAGCCGGTGGGCGGCGGCCATGGGCCTGGGATTTCTGCTCGGGAGCTGGGTTGGTTTGCTGATCATGTTGCTCGTCCCGCCCGTGGCGTTGCGGCTGTACATCGCCATTCGCTACCGACGGCGGATCCGCCGCATGATCGAACAACTGCCGCAATTGCTCGACCACACCGTGCGCAGTCTCAAGTCCGGGCGCACGCTCAGCGATGCGGTGCTGGGCGGCATCGAAGCCAGTGAAGATCCGTTGAAAGCGGCCATGGGCCGGGTGCAGCGCAACGTGCAATTGGGGGTGAACCTGCCCGATGCGGTCAGCGATTTTGCCGAACTCTACGAGCAGGACGAACTGCGCATGTTCGCCCTCGGCCTGAAGGTCAATCACCGCTACGGCGGCAACGCCAGTGAGCTGCTGGAGAATCTGATCAAACTTATCCGCGAGCGCGACCAGGGCGCGCGGCAGTTGCGCGCCCTTACCGGGGAAACACGCATGACCGCTTGGGTCTTGGGTTTGCTGCCGCTGATTCTGGTGAGCTATTTCATGCTGACCAACCCCGGCTACATGCTCGACATGTGGCACGACGAAAGCGGCCAGACCATGCTGCTCAGCGCCGCCGCGTTGCAGGTGCTCGGCAGTCTGGCGCTGTGGCGCATGTTGCGGAGCGTTTGAGATGGTCTGGCTCGCGGCGTTGCTGTTGCTCCTCGGTGCGCTGTTATTGCTGGGCAATCACCTGCTCACCGAGCGCCGCCGCGTGCGTCAGGTGCATCAGCGCTTGCACGGCCAATTGGTCCGGGAGAACCGTTTCGGCCACTGGCTGCGCGCGCTGGGCAACAGCCGTTTCGGCCGGGGCTCGGTGAGCATCGACAGCGAAACCCAGACCCTGCTCGGCCGCCTCGGCTGGCGCCGCGCCAACGAACGCGCGCTCTTCGCCGCCTGCCAGATCGGCACGCCGCTGCTCGCTCTGGGGCTGGCGATCTTTTTGCAGGAAGTGTTTTTCCCGCAGACCAGTCACCGCTGGATGGCGCCGATGTTCGCTGCGGGCGGCGGTTATCTGCTGCCCAAACGCCTGCTCGCCTACGCCGCCGCCCGCCGACAGAAAACCATCGCCGTGGAAATTTCCACGTTCATACCGCTGCTGCGCATCCTCTTCGAATCCGGCATGGCCGTGGAACAAGCGTTGCGCGTGCTCAGCGTCGAAGCGCAGAAACTGCTGCCGGAACTGACCAGCGAACTGCGCCTGATCCTCAGCCGCGTCGACTCCGGTCTGGAGCTGGGGCAGGAGCTGAACAAGACCGCAGTGATGCTCGCGGTGGACGAATTCACCGACACCTGCGTGATCCTCCAGCAACTGATCCACCAGGGCGGCGGTGCGATGAAATCACTGCTGGCGCTCAAGCAATTACTGGACGACCGACGCCTGACCCGGCTGCAGGAATACATCTCGAAAATGTCGGCGAAGATGTCGGTGGTGATGATGCTGTTTCTGTTTCCTGCCCTGCTGATCGTACTGGCCGGCCCGGGCTTCACCGCCATTGCTCGCGCGTTCGCAAACTGACCTTGGCTCATGGAGAGCGTTTGATGAAAGTACTGATAGTCATGGCAAGTCTGTTGCTGCTCAGCGGCTGCGCCACGGATGGCCAGGCGCCGTGGACCTCGCTGCTGTCGCCGTCCAGCTGCAGCAAACTCACGTCGGAGCAGGAGCTGTCGCTGAACCTCGCCGATGATCTGGCCAGCGACGGCAAGCTCCACGCCAGCCTCGCCAACCTGCAAAGCCTGCCGGACAACCTCAGCGAAGTGCGCCTGCGCAAAGCCAAGGTCTATCGCCTGCTCGGTCGCAGCGAAGCCGAGCCGCTCTACCGCAGCCTGCTTGGCGGCTGCCTCACCGCCCAGGCCGAACATGGCCTGGGCCAGGTCTACGCCGCCCGTGGCGACAACGGCCAGGCCCAGGCCCACCTGCAACGCGCCGCGCGCCTGGCGCCCACCGACGAAAAAATTCGCAATGACCTCGGCGTGGTCTACCTCAACCAACTGCGCCTCAACGAAGCGAAATTCGAATTCCTCACCGCCATCGAGCTGAGCCAGAACAATCAACTGGCGACGCTGAACATGGTCACCCTGCTGCTCTACCAGAACGACTGGCCGCAAGCTGCGGAAATCGTCAGCCGCTCGAAACTGACCCCGGAACAATTCACCGAAGCGCAGCAACGCGCAGAAAAGCTCAAAGCCCCGACCCACGCCAAAGCCACACCCGGCGACCGCGTCGCCGCCTTCATCGACCCGCTACCGCCGACGCTCGAATAGGAGACAGCCATGACCATCCGCAAAGGCCTGTGCTACCTGACCCTGCTCACCCTACCCCTCGGCGCCCAAGCCATCGACACCGGCCCGGCCTCGGCGCAACAACAGGAAACCGAAGGCTGGCTGGTCCTGCAAAGCCGCAACAAAGCCGCCTCGCCGAAACCTCAGAGTGCAACAGCCACCGAACGCGAACTGGCGATGCAGCGCTGGCTGAAGAAATACCAGTACGAGATCCCGGATTTTTACGATCCGGATGCGGGCGGGAAGATCGAGAGCAAGAACTAGTCTGGTGGTGTTCTTGAAGGCCCCTTCGCGAGCAGGCTCGCTCCCACAGTTTGCAATGCATTTCCCCTGTGGGAGCGAGCCTGCTCGCGAAGAACGATAACGCGGTTTCAACGCTGCGGATCAACCCGATCCAGCGCCCGATTCACCGCCAGCTCGGCCAGCATGACAATCTGCTGAATCGCCAACGCCGTGCTGCGCTGAAACCCGCTCAACTCGCCAGCGAAATTACTCGCCATCGCACTCGCTGACGCCAGCGACTCACAGGCATGCGCCAACAGGCTTTCGGTATCGACATTGGGCACCACCATGAACAGCGTGCTGGGCGGGTGCGGTTTTGCGGGTTCGGGGCAGAGATAGAAATCGAGCGCGCGTTTTATCGCTTCGCGGTTTTTCACAAGATCGTCGGCGCGCATGGCGTCTTCGAGCGGGGTGGTAGGGGATGGGGGTGGGTCTGGGATCAGTTTGTCCATGAGAACTCCTACTTGGCTATGACGCCCTCTTCTGTCGTTTCCACACGACAAAAGGTGGCAGCTGTACGCAGGGTGGAAAACCGATAAGTAGGCAACCGGCCAGACCAAAGTCTGCCCACGCACAGCCGCCGCGACACAGTTTGCAGACGAACGAACACGCCGACAACGATTACGGTAGCAATGCACAGCAACTACTTGAATTTCAGGTTTCCACACCTGGCCGCTGAGTTGTCAGCGACAGCCAGAGACTAGTGACCCGACGTCCGACGGACAACCTGAAAACCTTGTGGGAAGGTTCTGGCAAATCAGACACAGATTTAAACAATCAAAATCAAAAGCACCCTCACCCTAGCCCTCTCCCAGAGGGAGAGGGGACCGACCGAGTTGTTTGGGCGAAGTACACCGACCTGAAATACCGAGTCGAATACAGATTTTGAAGCAGATCAAAAGCACCCTCACCCTAGCCCTCTCCCAGAGGAGAGGGGACCGACCGAGTTGTTTGGGCGAAGTACACCGACCTGAAATACCGAGTCGAACACAGATTTTGAAGCAGATCAAAAGCACCCTCACCCTAGCCCTCTCCCAGGGGAGAGGGGACCGACCGAGTTGTTTGGGCGAAGTACACCGACCTGAAATACCGAGTCGAACACAAATTTTGAACAACCCGCAAATCGGCTCCCTCTCCCTCGGGAGAGGGCTGGGGTGAGGGGCGAATCCAGCGCATAACAAAAGCCAGACACCGCATGCTTTTCACCACTCAACAATGAGCGCAAGCTCGAGTAGCTTTTGATCTTGATCTGGGAGCCCGTCGGCAGGCTGAGTGGAGGGATTGATCCGGGCGTGGGAGCGCAGCGACCGTCTGGCGCAGCCAGACACAGCGGAAGGAGGTGCAGCGAAGCAAACCGTAGCCGCTGCGCCAGGATCGATCCCGGAGCGAAGGAACCCCGAGCCCCAGCGAGGGGCCGAACGTCAGGGCACAGCCTTTTGGTTACTTTTTGCTGGGCCGGCATTCCGGCGTTTGAAAAAGTGACTCGCCGTAAGGGCGAAACCGCCAGCCGCAACACCCGAAGAAACGGATATTCACCCCAACCACCCAAAGCATGGTCGGCCCAAAGGCCGCCAAGTCAATGCGCAGTAACCCGCTGCCGCCCCGCCGAACTACCAGGAGAAAGCGCCAAAGCCAACTGCGTCCGATTATGCATATGCGTCAACCGCAACACCTGCGACACATACAACTTCACCGTGTTCTCGGTAATCCCCAACTCACAGGCAATCTGATAATTGGTCTGCCCCTTGCCCACCAACCGCGCCACATCCAACTGCCGGGGCGACAACTGACTGAACACCGCCGGCATCTCCACGGACTCAGGCTCACCATCACTCACCACCGGCACGGGCGAGCGCCGCACCTTGTCCAGATCCTGATAAAGGTCATCAATCGACTCGGACAAAAACTGCAACTTCTGATTCAAATGCCCCAGATGCAGATTCTTCTGCCGCTCCTGCAAAGCCAGTTCCTGGCGCTGCACACCCTCAAGCAACTCTGCCAGATCGATCGGCTTCTGATAGTAATCGGCAATCCCCGCGCGCAACGCCTTGATCACATCCTGCTTGTCAGCGCGGCCGGTGAGCATGATCGCCTCGAACACCCGCTGCTTGCCGGCCAGCCGCTGCAACGCCTGGATCAACTCGATGCCGTCCATGTCCGGCATGTGCAAATCACTCAGCACCAGACCGATGTCCGGGTCCGCCCTGAACAGCTCGATGGCTTCAAGACTCGAGTCGCACGGCACGCAACGGTAGCCACTGCTCTCGAGAAACTCACAGAGTTCTTCGACGATCAGCGGCTGATCATCGACCACGAGGATTTTTACCGAATTAGGCTTGTTCACGAACCACTCCATTTGCTCGGCCAACGCTGACGATTCCTGCACTTTGGTGGCGTATTCGCCTGAATTGAAAGTAGACCCACTTTCCGACTATGTACATAGAACTAGTGGCACCCCGCGATCAGGTGATCCAGTACAGCGAAAGCAATACACCTACCCACACGAACGGCGCAAATGGCAGCTTTTTTGACTTGTCCGGGGCCAGATGACGCACATGCTCTCTAACTCCTTGAGCCATATGAGGCCAGACTTTTGGCGCGAGCAGCAGCCACAGCACGCTGGCCACGCCCGCGCCGATAAACGCGCCAAGAACGAATATGCCGTTCGTCGCAAGACCCAGGGCTGTCATTAATTTCACATCACCAGCGCCCATGCGGCCCAAGAAATACCCCGGCAGCGTCAGTAGCAGAGCGATCAGGCAGGCCCAGCCGCCTTGCGCCGCGTTGGCGCCCAGCCAAGTAGTGCCAGTCGCCAACAACCAGACCAGCGCCAGCGCACCTGCGCCCAAGGTCAACATGTTGGAAATGCGCCGCTGCCGGGCATCTTGCGCGGCGCAGATCGCCAGCCAGATCAGAACAAGGGAAATCTGCATCCGCTGAAAGCCGTCCGTTTTGCCTGATTGATTCTATGCTGATACTACGCAGTGACTGTCAGGGTAGACGCACGCATGAAAAACGGCTTTCGCAGGTCGCAAAAAGGTGCGGTGGCGATCGAATTCGCCTTGGTGTTCATCATCTTTTTCGCAGTGTTTTACGGGCTGGTCAGCTACGGCCTGCCCTTCGTGATGATGCAATCGTTCAACCAGGCCACCGCTGAGGCGGTGCGCCGCAGCGTTGCGGTGGACCCGACCACGCCGAACTATTCGACGGTGGTGGTCAACACCGCCAATGCCGCGCTGACCCAACAACTGCAATGGCTGCCCTCGGCCTTGAATCTGGTGGTCGGCACCGACACCAGTGCGGCGTACGATGCGGGGACTGGCACCCTGACCGTCAGCGTCAATTACCCGGTCAGCAAGCTCAATCAGATCATGCCGTTTCTGGTGCTGCCCGGGATCGGCACGGTGCCCAATCTGCCCACGCACCTCACCGCCCGCTCGAGCCTGCAATTTTGACCGCCGGCGATAAGTTTTTCGGGCGCTTGCTCATGCGCGCCCCCACCGCAGCCCACGACCTGCCGGACCATCTCGGCGCGCCGCCCATCGGCCTGCATTTTTATCTGGATGGCAACGGCGCCGTGTTGCAGATCGCCGGCCCGCTGCGGCATTTGCTCGCCCAGCACAAACCTCAGGGTCAGCCGCTGCCGCTCCGCGCCTATCTGCTGCCGCATAGCCTGTTGAGCGTCGAAGGTCAGCCGCGAGACTGGCAAGGGCAATTGCTCGATCTGGATTTCAGCGGCCTGAATGATCAGCCGCTGCACCTGCGCGGCTGGGTGCAGCCGCTGGAGGATGGCTGGCGATTGCAGATGCTCGACATCGCCGACCTGTTGCTCGAACGTCAGCAAGCGCGCGACCGCGACGCCTGCCAGACCCTCGCCGCGCAGGTCAGCGATCGTCTGCGCACGTGCAGCCTGACGCGTCTGCCGACGGTGCTTGGCGAACAATTGCAGGCCATCGCCCAGCGCTGGCATATCCCCTGCCTCGCCGTGGCGTTGCTGGATGAACAGGCCCAGGGCTGGCAGATTCATCAACAGTTTCGCGGCCACGATGCCCCGCAACTGTGGGAGGACGGCCAGCCGCTGGGCACGCCGCTGGACAGCCTCAACGGCAGCGCGCCGCAACGCCTCGTCGGCCCGCAGGGCCGCTATGAGCACTCGCGATTGCAGGCCACGTTCGGCAACGCCAACGGTTTCGCCGTGCCCTACAGCAATGACCAGGGCGTGGTCGCGTGGCTGCTCTGCGGGTTTTATACGGTCGACAACGTGGCGCCATGGCTGACCGATCGCGACTGGCTGACCCTGGCCGGCGCGCTGGCCGGGCCGCTGCTCAGCCGCTTGCGCGAGCAGCGCCATGTGCAATCGATGGAGCGCCTGGACTCGCTGCAAAACCTGCTCGGCACCGGCTGGTGGGAAATCACTGCCGAAGAGCAGATTGCGCTGGCGCCGACGCTGGCCTCGGCACTGAATCTCAGCGATCGCCTGCTGCCGGTAGAAGACTGGCTGTCGCTGTTTCATCCCGCCGATCGCGCCGAGTTGCGCAGCCGCCTGCGCGCCCTGCAACTGCAAGGAGAAGCGCTGACCCTGAGCGTGCGTCTGCACCGCGCGGAGGTCGGCGCAGCAGCGACGTGGTATCGGATTCAGGGCCAGGTCAGCGGCACCGGTGAGCATCGGCGTCTGGTCGGGTTCATGCTCGACATCAGCGACATCCAGAATCAACAACAGCGCGCCGCTGCCGCCCATGCGCGGCTGGATAATCTGATTGCCAGTTCACCGGCGGTGATCTACGTGCAGCGCTATGCAGAAGGCGCGCTGATCCCGGCGTTTTTCAGCGCCAGCCTGCAACCCTTGCTGGGCTGGACGCTGGAAGATTGCGATGCAGCAACACTGGTCGAGCGCGTCCATCCCGACGACCGCGAACTGTATTTCCAGCGCAACCGCCAGTTGTTGCGCGAAGGCTCGGTGCGCGCGCGTTATCGTCTGCGCGACAGCGGTGGCGACTATCACTGGCTGCTCGATGAGGCAAAACTGCTGCGCAACGATCTCGGCCTGCCGGTCGAGGCGGTGGGCTTGTGGCTGGATGTCACCGACGCGACGCTTGCCGCCGAGCAGGTGCGGCAGAGCGAGGAGCGCTATCGGATTCTGGTCGAGGATTCGCCGGCGATGATCTGCCGCTATCGCCCGGACCTGACGCTGATCTTTGGCAACCGACCTTTGGCGACTTATCTGGAATGCACCCCGCAACAACTGCCCGGGGTTGATCTGGGTGGCTGGATGTCCGATGAACAGCGCGCAGCGTTCGTTCAGCGCTTGAGCCAACTGACCCCGGAACAACCGGTGAGCACCACCGAAATCAGCCTGCAACTGCCCGGACGCGAACACGCTTGGTGGGTCTGGTCGGATCGCGGCGTGTTCGATGAGCAGGGACAGTTGATCGAAGTGCAAGCGGTGGGCCGCGACAACACCGAGGTGCGCCGCTCGCAACAGCAACTCACCCAAAGCGCGAAAATGGCCACCCTCGGCGAAATGGCCACCGGCCTTGCCCACGAGATCAATCAACCGCTGAACGTCATGCGCATGGCCATCGTCAACGTGCTCAAGCGCCTCGGCAACGGTGATGTGCAGGTCGATTACCTGACCGACAAACTCAACCGCATCGACGCTCAGGTTCAACGCGCGGCTAAGGTGGTCGACCACATGCGTGTGTTCGGCCGGCGCTCGGAAATCGAACAACAGTTGTTCAATCCGGCCCAAGCCATCGAAGGCACCCTGTCGCTACTGGCCGAAGGCATGCGCGGCAAAGGTGTCGATCTGCGCATCAGCGAGACCGGTTTCGAGGCGCAGGTGCGCGGCTACGTCGATCAGTTGGAGCAGGTGCTGATCAACCTGATGGTCAACGCCCGCGACGCCCTGCTTGGCAAACGCGATAACGACACAGCGTTCAAACCGTGGATTTCGATCTACGCCGAGCGCGACGAGGAAAGCGTGCGGCTGTGGGTCGAGGACAATGGCGGCGGTATCGATCCGCGTTTGCTGGAGCGGATCTTCGAGCCGTTCTTCACCACCAAGCCGATCGGCGTCGGCACCGGCCTGGGCCTGTCGGTGAGCTACGGCATCATCGCCAACATGGGCGGGCAATTGAGCGTGCGCAACTCCACGGAGGGCGCACGGTTCTGCATCGAATTGCCGATTGCCACGGATGATCAGATCACTAGATAAGCCTTGCCGGTCTGCCCGCAGGTCATGTTGGCGCCCACCTCGGTGTTCATCAGATTGATGCCCAGGCCTTTGAGCAAATTGTTCAACAACGGGTCGAGCAAGGGACTGATCAAACCGGTGACCACCGGCAACAAGCGGTTGCTGACGTCGCTGATCAACGAAGCCACACCGGTGACGATGGCGCCCAGCGGATTGCTACCCACGGGTTTGTAGACGATCAGGTTGATGCCGGACAGCGTGTTTGCCAGGCTGCCGACGATGTTGCTGGTCGGCGCGGCCGGCAGCACGCTCGGCGGCAGTTTCAGATTGGCCGGGGTGGCGAAGGGTGTGGTGCTGGAGAACAGCAGATTCTGCGTGGTCTGCGCGACGCTGGTGTCGAGTTTGATGGCGATGCCGCCGGCGCCGTATTGCACGTGGGAGGCGGCATCGCAACTGCCGATGCCGAGAATCCTGTGGCAGGTGATGATGCCGAGATCGACCAGCGGCAGCGGCGCCACCGTTGGTTCGGCGACTGAAGAGAACGCCGCGACAGGATCGATCTTGCCGAGTTTGAGATCTGCCAGAGAGGTTGTTGTGGCGGCAGTCAGGCTTTTGCTGCCGCTGTCGTCGGTCGGGCAGCGGTAATCGGTGACATAGCTTTTCGCCCCGCCGGCATCCAGCGCGATGTCGATCTGCGGTGAGGGCAGCAGCTTCGGATCGAGCTGTTGGCAGCCGGCGCCCAACAGGCAGAACACTGAATTGATTGTGTCCACCAGATTCAGGCTCAACAGCGCATTGAGCGTCGGCGTCAGCGTACCGACCAGGCCCAGCACCGCATTGGTCAGCCCCGTCACCCCCGTGAGCACCGGCAGATTCACCGACAGCAGCGTGCGCACCTGCGCAGTGCGCACATAAATCCGGTCCGGTCCCAACGGATCGGCCTTGGCCCGCGCCGGGTCGCCAATCGCCGAGAACTGCGGCGGTTCGATCACCTTCACCCGCACCGTGACACCGGCCAGCCCCAGCACGTTGACCGGCAAGGTCGCCGCCACCGCGCTCTTGCTGTTGGCCAGTTGCACCACGCCCTGCACCAGTTGCAGCAATTGCAGATTGGCATCCAGCCCCGCCGCCGTGGTGCCGGTTTGCAGCTGCAGGATCTCGCCGAGTCTGACCGGCGCCGCATTGATGGCGGCGGCCTGCAACTGGCCCAGCGCGGTGACCACTTGCGCGGTCGCACCGTTGAGTTGCACTACCGTCGCGGCGGCCTGAATCAACTGCGTCACGGTCGCCTGGGTGTTGAGCAATTGCGTGTAGTTGCCGGCGCCGACGTTGAGGTCGATGGCCAGTTGATCGAGGTATTTGAGCAGGTTGATATCGGTGTGCAGCAAACCGTCCCAGCCCACCGCCGAGAGGTTGACGTTGCCGCCGAGCAACCCGGAAAACAGCGGATTGAGGATGTTCGACTGCGCCGTGTCGATGCTGGCGAGGGTGCTGCGAATATTCAGTTGGGCGACGGTCGGCTGCGGTTTCGCGGCAACTGCCGACGCATTGAGTGTGGTATTGAGGCTGACCGGCGTGGCGCTGAACAGCGCCTGCACACCACCAGCAAAACTGCTGGTGACCGTACGACTGGCAGCGACTTTGACTGCGCTTGATTGCGTGGCATCGACAGTGAAACTGCGCACACCGCTGGCAGCGGTGGCCAGGGTGCCGCAGGTGGTCGCGAGCGTATTGGCGGCATCCACCACGTAGCCATTGCGCAGCGCACTTTGCCCGGCATAACTGGCGGCGGTCAGCCCGGGCAGGCAATTGCCACCGCGACTGACCGCTTCGAGGGCGGCGGTATCCACCACCCGCTGCAATTTGCGCTGTTCCATGTACAAGCGACCGCTATCGACCACCAGCAACATCATCACCAGCGCCAGACTCAGGGTGGCAGCCGCCATCAAGCCGATCGCCCCGCGTTGCCGGGCCGGGCCGTTGCCTTGCGATCCTGGCGACATGGCGCACTCCTTTGCCGGCGCAGTGCCGAGCTACCTGCGTTGGTGAGAGTGAGTGTAGACGCGGTGGAGCAAGCGCGCTGGCGTTGCGCCACTTAGGGCGCCACCGCCTACTGTGGGAGCGAGCTTGCTCGCGAAGGCGTCGGGTCAAGCGATCAGGATGTTGAATGTATCGCCGCCTTCGTGAGCAAGCTCACTCCCACAGGGATTTGTGCTGGGGGATGAATAAATAATCAGCGCGGTGGATAGTTGGCCAGGATCCGCGCGACGGTCTCGCGAATGGCATTGCTTCGATCGGCCGGATTCGGGCGGTTGCTGAGCATTTGCTCATCGCTGCCGCGCCAGACCAGTTTGCCGTCCTTGCCGTCGAGCAGGTCGATCTGAATGGTCGCGACCTTGTAGGTGATGTTGCGCGTTTCGTTGTACATCGGTGCGCCCCAGTAGCCGTTCCACGGGCCGCCCCAACCGCCGCCGTAATTGGTCGTCACCTGCTGCTGACGGTCCTCGACGATCAGGTAGGTCTGCACGCTCAGATCACCTTTGCCGCCGCCGGCAGCCGGACGCAAACCGCGCTGATCGAGTTGATCGGCCACCGCCTGGCGGATGCGCTGTTCGGTGAGGTCGCTTTTGATGCGCGGATCATCGGGGCGATATTGCAGGGCCGGGTCTTTCCAGCTCCAGCTGCGATAAGCGGCAAAATCGCGGCTGGCGTCGAAATCGTGATTGACCTGGTTGGCAGCGCAGGCACTGAGCAGCGCGGCAACAGCGAGTAGAGCGAGACGGCGGAACATGATTTTTCTCCGGGTGAAGACATGAACCTGCTGACACGACGTCAGCTGGGAGGATACGCCGCCATGGCTTTTTCCACAGCCTCGCGGATCGCATCGGCGCGTTCGATCTGATTGCCCTGGGTGCCGGTCTCGGCGCTGGCGCTCCACACTGGCTGACCATTGCCGGCATCGAACAGATCGACCCGCACCACCACGACCTGCTCCTGATAAGTGCGCATGACCGGCACGCTGTTGTACATGCCGTAACCGCGACCATAACGATCATAGCCGCCGTATCCGCCGTAGTAGCCGTAGTCGTCGCGCACCTGACGCAAACGGGTTTCCAGACGCAGGTCGGCGCTGACCAGCAGGTCGGCCGGGCGGTTGTCGCGCATCGGCCGCAAGCCGCGTTGGTCGAGGGCGTTGCTGACCGCCTCGGCCACTTGCGCCGAATCGGCCCACGCCGTGCCCGGCGGCAACTGCCCGTCGCGCCAGGCCCAATTGCGGTAGCGTCCGTAATCCCGCGGCGGCGCCGGGTAGGCGCTGCGGTCGAAGGTGGTGGCGGCTTGCGGCGGTGCCGGCGGCAACGGCCGTGACTGGGCCACGTAGGGGTTGCTGCCTTGGCAAGCGGCCAACCCCAGACTTATCAGCAATAACCCGCATTGAGCTTTCATGTCGCGCTCCGCTCAGATCGGCCGGCAGATCCAGTGCAAGTAACGCCCAAGCCCGGCGAAGCCTGGGTGACGACGGTGTGCGAGTTCCATTTCCAGCAAATCCGCCAGTTCGGCGCGGGCCTGGAATTCCACCGGCATGTAATCGTGAAATACCCGTACGCCGCTCTGACTTTCGACCTGCCACATACCGGCGAGTTGCGTTGCCAATTCCCGTGGGTCGAGAGGTTGCTGCGGGGTCAGGCTCTGCTTCTCGCCGGCCATGACGTTCTTGCGCATTTTCTTGAAATGGCCCTTGAGCAGATTGCGATAAATCAGCGCATCACGGTTGTAGAACGCCAGCGACAGCCAGCCGCCGGGCTTGGTCAACTGGTGCAGCACCGGCAGGATCGCGTGGGGCTCGGCGAGCCATTCCAGCACGGCGTGGCAGATCACCAGATCGTAGGGCTCGGTGAGCTGACCGGGCAGTTCCTGCCACGGCGCCTGTATGAATGTCGCGGTGTGTCCGGCTTCGGCAAAACGCTGGCGCGCACCCTCGAGCATCGGTTCGGCCGGCTCGGTGAAGGTGACGTCATGGCCGCGCTCGGCCAGCCACAGCGACATATGCCCCAGGCCCCCGCCGATATCCAGCACGCGCAGCGGACGATCCGGCAAGGCCTCGGTCAGATCGGCCTGTAATACCGCGAGGCGAATCGCGCCTTTGGCGCCGCCGTAGATTTTTTCGGCGAAGCGCGTGGCCAACTGATCGAAATGACGGTCGCTCATCAGCTGAACCGCCGTTCGCTGTCGGCGAGCTTGGCGCGCACCACTTCATTCATGTCCAGACCCAGCTCGCTGCACAGCAGCAACAAGTACAAGACGATATCGCCGACTTCCTGCCCGGCATGCGCGAGTTTTTCAGCCGACAACTGGCGCGACTGGTCTTCTGTCAGCCACTGGAAGATTTCCACCAGCTCGGCCATTTCCACGCTGGCGGCCATGGCGAGGTTTTTCGGGCTGTGAAATTGCCGCCAGTCATTGCGGTCGCGAATGGCGTGCAGGCGTTCGGTCAGTTCTACAAGGTTCATCGGGCTCTCCTGAAGACGCATAGCTTCGGGGGGATGCGGGCTGAAGGCAAGCAGCGCAGATGATCAATTGTGGAGCGAGCCTGCTCGCGAAGGCGGTGGATCATCCAGACCGGATTTGCCTGACACGCCCCCTTCGCGAGCAGGCTCGCTCCCAAACATGATCCGGGCAAACCTTCTATCATGCAGGGAACTCGGCCGCCCTCGGCGTGGCCCAAGGCTCAGCTCTTTCATCGGGATGCACACATGCGCGTAGAAAGCTTTTTCGAATGGCTCGGCCAGGCACTCGGTTCGGTCATCCGCTTTATCGTCGATGGCCTCAGCGGCCTGTTCAATATGCTCAGCAATGCCGGCAGCAACTTTGTCGACGGCCTGGCGCAAACGCTGGGGATGGATACTTCGATCATCAGCATCATCGCCCTGATCGTTGGCCTGATGCTGCTGTGGTCGGCGATCCGGGCGTTCATGAACGCGTCGATCATTGCCGGGATCATCTGGTTGCTGCTGGGGTTGTGGTTGTTGAGCTGGATTATTCACTAGCGCTTCAAAAGCCCCTCATCGGAACGCCGCCCGCCCATCCCTCTCCCAGAGGGAGAGGGAGCTGACCGCGTTGCTTTGAAATTCTCCACCGACCTGGAATATCGAGACGAACTCACGCTTGAGAGCGACGAAGATCGGCCCCCTCTCCCTCTGGGAGAGGGCTGGGCGGGCGGCGTTCCGATGAGGGTGTTTCTGCCGCTACAATCCCCGCTCCCCCAAGGAGCCTGCATGTCCTCTCTGATTACCGACTGGCGCGATCGCCCGACTCACCGCAAGGTCTGGGCACTCGCCGCGCCGATGATTCTTTCCAATATTTCCGTGCCGCTGGTGGCGCTGGTCGACAGCACTGTCATCGGTCACCTGCCGCATGCCCATCAACTCGGCGCGGTGGCGGTCGGCGCCAGTCTGTACACCTTTCTCGCCTGGGCGATGGGTTTTCTACGCATGGGCACCACCGGTTTTGCCGCGCAGGCTGCCGGGCGCAGCGATGGCGCGGCGTTGCGGCAGATTCTCTTGCAGGGCCTGCTGCTGGCGATGGGGCTGGCCGTCGTGCTCGGCACTCTTGGCGTGCCGCTCAGCGGCGTTGCCCTGCACTTCATGCAGCCGTCGGCGGAGCTGGATCAACTGACCCGGGAGTTTTTCCACACGCGTCTGTTTGGCCTGCCCGCAGCGCTGGCGACGTATGCGCTGGTCGGCTGGTTCCTCGGCACGCAGAACGCGCGGGCGCCGCTGGCGATTCTGCTGAGCACCAATCTGATAAACATCGTCCTCAATCTGTGGTTTGTCATCGGCCTGGACTGGGGCGTGGTCGGCTCGGCGCGCGCTTCGGTAATCGCCGAATGGAGCGGCGCCCTGCTCGGCCTGTGGCTGACGCGCACGGCGTTGCGCGCCTATCCGGGGCAGATCATCTGGTCGGCGCTGAAAGTCTGGCAGAGTTGGCGCCCGCTGCTGGCAGTCAACCGTGACATTTTCATCCGCAGCCTCGCCCTGCAATCGGTGTTTTTCCTGATCACCGTGCAAGGCGCGCGGCTCGGCGATGCGACCGTAGCGGCCAACGCGCTGCTGCTCAACGGCCTGCTGCTGACAGCCCATGCACTGGACGGACTGGCCCACGCAGTCGAAGCCTTGTGCGGCCATGCCATTGGCGCGCGGGATCGCTTGGCCTTGCGTCGATCGCTGGTGGTGGCCGGCGGCTGGTCGCTGATTGCCAGCCTCGGGTTTGCCGTGCTGTTTCTGCTGGCCGGGCACCTGTTCATCGAGATGCAGACCGATATTCAGAGCGTGCGCGACACGGCGTTCATCTATCTGCCCTACCTCGCCGTGCTGCCGCTGATTGCGGTGTGGAGTTACCTGCTCGACGGCCTGTTCATCGGCGCCACCCGTGCGCGGGAAATGCGCAACGGCATGCTGCTGACGGTGCTGCTGTTGCTGCCGTTCGCCTGGTTTTTGCAGGCCTTGGGCAATCACGGCCTGTGGATATCTTTTCTGCTGTTCATGGTCTTGCGCAGCGTGACCCTTGGCGCGCAAGCCTTGTGGCTCAAGCGCAGCGATGGCTGGTTCAGCGGCAAGGCTCACTGATCAGAAAAGTCAGTCCGCCGCGCCCCACTGCCGACGCAAAAAATCGAGCCGTTCCGGCTGGGTCAGTCCGGCCGGCGGCACGACCAGCACGGCGCGCGGATTGAGCAGGCGCAGCCACAGCCAGCCATCCAGCACGGCACGGTCACTGAAACCCAGCGCCAGACCTTGTTGCACATGCACAGCAATCGTCTGGTAATCAACCCTCAGAGACTGGCACCAGCGCCAGATGTGCTGCTCCAGCAGACAGGTTTGCAAGCGTTCGCGCTGGCGCCGGGTCAGGCTTTCTTCGATGCCCAAAGGTTCGACGAGCAGGCCGGGATTGCGCAGCTGTTGCCAGCCCTGACTGCCGATGGCGCGGTCCGCCCAGGTACCACCAAACCAGCGCAACTGGCGAATCGGCCCGAGCCAGCGACTCAGCTGCGTGGCGTCACAGGCGTCGAAGAAATAGCTGGCGGTCTGGCGGTTGTAATAGCTGAGCAAGGCCCGATGATTCAAACCGAACGAGACGGTAAGCATGCGCTGCAAGTGGCTGAGCAGCTGCTGCGCCGGTATTTCGCAGCTCAGCAACAGGCCGCGCCAGGTGTCCGGGTCGCGCAGGCACAGGGCGGTCAATGCCGGGCTCTCGCGCAAATCGACGAGGACCGGACCGTGCTCACTGACCGGCTGAAATTCGGTGCCGTCGAACAACCGGTGCCGCTGCACATCGGCAAAGCCCTGGCGCAAGGTCAGCAGGGCGCGTGCCGCGTCCGGGGTGTCGAGCAACAGCCATTGCGCCATGGGCTCAAGCGCCGCGCCGCTCATCGTGCGCTGCTCTGATCGAGCGCGGTGAGCAGCCGGCAACTGCACACGGACTCGGCGCAGTGGTTGAAGCTGCCACCGCCCGGCATCAGGCACAGCAACAGCAACGGCTCGCCAGACTGCAACGATTGCTGCAACCCATCGCTCACCAGCAGTTCGGGGAGCGATACCGGTTCATCGTCCTCGACCGCAGCCTCTGGCAACACCGAGGGCTGGAGCACGCCACTGACCACCGGCTGATCGGGATCGCCCTCTAGAAAACTCACCACCACTTCCACGCCATCGGCGAGTGCCGCCGAGGGCAGCTCGTTCAGGTCAGGCGCGAGGGGCAGCCAGCAATGGCTCGGCGCTGCGCCTTCGCCCTGATACAGCCAGTCGAATTGCACCGCCACCGGCCGCGCGCGATCCGGCTGCGGCTCATCGACGCTGACCACCCAGGCACGCTGCAAGCTGTGCATGCGCTGCTTGGACTGCGCAGCGGCGGGCACACAGACGGGTACCCGCGCGGCCGCGAACAGGCGATTGCAATAGGGCGATTCGAGAGATTGATCGGCACGGTGCTCGATGCGGGTCAGCAGCCATGGGCGGTTGCATTCGAGGAAAGGATGGCCGTCCAGCGGCAACCACTGACCACTGCGCAAGGCCGGCAGATCACTGTGGCCTTCGG